>CAYJTU010000035.1:0-23681 GCA_964373105.1 uncultured Moraxellaceae bacterium
GTATAACCTGTTTGTGTATAGCCGCGCAGGGTCAATCTGCTGCGGATCGGATTGAGCCAGATGAAAACACTTGACCTAAAAACAGATCATTGACCGCATTTTCATTTGGCTTTTAGAAAAACCAAAAAGCCTTCAACTAACATATGCTCAAAAAGCACGGCCAATTGAAAGCTGCAAAACTTAAAAATACTGCTGTGTAACTGGTTTATCTCTGTATAAAAAATTCAATAAATCAATCACACCTTTAAATCAATATAACGAATTAACTCAGCCAGCACGTCATCAATCCCTTTCGATGAGCTATCCACAATCAGAGCATCATCAGCAGGTTTCAAGGGCGCAATCGCACGCTCCATATCACGACGGTCGCGTGCAACGATATCCGATAAAATATCGTTTATATTAGCATCAATTGCCATGTTCTGCAATTGCTTTACCCGACGCTCTGCACGCGCATCGGCTGAGGCTGTGAGATAGATTTTGGCTGGAGCATTTGGGAATACAACGGTTCCCATATCACGCCCATCCGCAATCAACCCAGGCGCGACCACAAAGTCTCTTTGCCGTTGCAGCAATGCTGCGCGCACCTCTGGTATCACGGCGACTTGCGACGCCAAATTCCCAGTTTGTTCGGTACGAATCACTTGTGTGACATCTAGCCCATCAAGCAAAACGACTAACTGTTGGTCAGTATTTGGGATGAATTGAATATCAAGTGTCAATGCTAAGTTAGTCAACTGCTCTGTAGGCGTTACGTTCCCACGAAAAGCACCCTCATGGAATAACCCCTGCTGTTCAGCCTTGAGTCCAAGTAGTCGATATAGAGCACCAGAATCCAAAAGGTTATAACCATAATGCACTGCTAAACGCGCAGCCAGTGTGCCTTTACCCGATCCACTTGGACCGTCAATCGTTATGACATTTGGTAATTTTGCGGATTCATAGGTCATTATAGTGTTTTAGCCAATTTTTTAAGTCCTTGGATAATCCCAACTTTCAAACCTGCCAAAATAATGGGCGCCGAACCAGGAACCTTCCCTTCAAGCTCAATCGTGTAATTGAGCAAGGTCCCAGTACCCGCCGGGGTGAAAATCAAACGACCCACATGATGTTTAATTAAGGGATTATTGATCAAAACATATTCAATGAACTTATTTGGCTCATATTCAGTTACCTGTTCGTAGATAGGTGTTACAGCACCAATACCCATCTTGCGAACTGACCCCACACCATCGGGATGATGCGTATCCGCAGAGTCTTGAACACGAGTGACCTGTAATGGCGCAAAACATGCTCCTAGCCCCGCATGAGTACCTAATACCGCAAATACTTGCTCTGGAGATTGCGTAAAACGCTGTTGAATGGTAATTGTCGCCATAACTTTTTCCTAAAAAATTTAA
This sequence comes from uncultured Moraxellaceae bacterium, assembly GCA_964373105.1. Taxonomy (GTDB): domain Bacteria; phylum Pseudomonadota; class Gammaproteobacteria; order Pseudomonadales; family Moraxellaceae; genus Aquirhabdus. Next base: position 1,401 of record CAYJTU010000035.1, read on the forward strand.
AACTTAACTTTCTTTTATCTCAGAAGCAATCAGTACTTCGCCAGTACGAAACTGTCCTTCCCAGCGGCTGATCACAACGGATGCCAAGGCATTACCGATGACATTCACAGCGGTTCGCGCCATATCCATAATCCGGTCTATACCTGCGATAAACGCCAACCCTTCTGCAGGAATCCCCACCGAGCCCAAAGTTGCAAGCAATACGACGAAGCTGACTCCGGGCACCCCGGCTATACCTTTACTGGTCAGCATCAAGACCAAAATTAACGTGATTTGCTGCCCCAATGACAGATCAATGCCATACAACTGCGCTAAAAACAGTGCAGCAATGGACTGGTAGAGCGTGCTGCCATCTAGATTAAACGAATACCCTGTTGGGATTACAAATGCGACAATGTGTTTTGGCACACCGAAAACCTGCATTTTTTCAATCAAACGTGGCAGAACCGTCTCGGAACTCGCCGTACTATATGCCAAAACCAACTCTTCACGCAAAAGCTTAATCAGTTCAAACAGACGTATTCCGACCCAACGTGCAATTAGACCAAAAATAACGAATACAAAGGTAAACATAGCCAAGTAAACAACACCAACCAGCTTCGCGAGCGGAATCAGTGCTGATAATCCAAACTTGCTGACTGCAACAGTCATCAAGCCGAATACGCCAAGTGGTGCAAGTTGCATAATCTTGCGGGTTATCCAAAACATGCTATCCGCAGTCAATGCAAACATATTGACCATGGGCTTGCCTTTTTCGCCCAAGGAAGCCAAACCCAGACCAAACATGACACTGAAGAAAATGATGGCCAGCATGTCGCCTTTTGCAAGTGCATCAATAATGTTGGTCGGGATCACATGCACAAAAGTATCCGTAAACGAATGATGCGCAACCGTATGTTCAGTCGCAACATAACTCGAAATATCAGTTTTGGTCAGGCCCGCTAATTGTATCCCAGTACCCGGTTGTAGTAGGTCGGCAAAGATCATCCCCACCACAATGGCAACAGTTGTCACAACCTCAAAATACAGAAGTGTCTTACCCCCTAAACGCCCTAAAGCCTTGATATCACCCGTTCCCGCCACACCAACGATCAAAGTACTGATCACGATAGGCACAACAATCATTTTGATTAAACGAATAAAGATATCGCCGAGCGGCGCAATCCAAGTGGTAATCCACGCTTCACCCGTAAACAACCAACCGACCAAAATCCCCGCAACTAAACCGATAACGATTTGCCATGCAAGCGAAGGAAATTTAATACCCGATTTTTTGGGTGGAGTTGGTGCCGCATAATCAAGGTGTCTCACCTCGGATGCGGGTTTATCAATATCGACCATTTGATATCTATCCTGATAAATTTAAGGTTTAAGTCTTAAGCATATGACATGCGATATTCAGACCAAACGAATCCATGTCGCTTATATTGTGCGAATCACCACACTGCAAACTATATTTTATTGCATCAATGAGAGTTACTTAGCTAACTTTACATGATTTACAAAATTACAAGGTTTCGTTTCGCTATTTAATTGTGACTCTAGAATGGTGGTCCATGCCGTCTTACACGCACCCGTCGACCCTGGAACGCAAAAAACCAATGTGCGATTTGCCATACCTGCAAGCGCACGAGACTGGAGCGTACTCGTACCTATTTCGAGTAAGGAATAATGGCGAAATAACTCACCAAATCCCTCAATATTCTTATCAAATAACGGTTGCAACGCTTCTGGCGTACTATCACGACCCGAGAAACCCGTACCGCCAGTTGTAATGACGACTTGTACGTCATCAGACGCAATCCATTTTGAAACAACCGCACGAAGCTGGTAAATATCATCTTTCGCAATCACGCGATCAACCAAATGATGACCGGCTGCAACCAAAGTATCACATAGATACTGACCCGAGGTATCAGTCGCCAGCTCACGGGTATCAGAGACCGTCAAAATCGCAATGTTTAGTGGTTTCATGTAACTATATTCCAATTAATGTAGGTTTAAAAACCAGCGCATTTAACCGCGTCTAGACTTAAAAAATGACTTTAGCAGCGCTGCGCTCTCTTCAGCTAAAAGACCACCCATAAACGTGAATTTGTGATTAAAAAACCCATCACTTAACAATTGTCTTGCACTTACGAGTGAGCCAGCTCGAGGCTCATCGGCTGCGTAGATCACTCGGCTTATACGTCCATGGATCAAAGCACCAACGCATTGCGTACAAGGCTCAAGCGTTACATATAACGTAGCGTCTTGAGGCAAACGGTAATTTTGCAGTTTTTGGCAAGCATCCCGTAGCGCACAAATCTCAGCATGTGCCGTCGGATCATGCAAAGTTATCGGTTGATTAAATCCTTCACCGATAATCTGTCCATCATGCACCAAAACTGCGCCCACAGGAACCTCACCGAGCACAGCTGCCCGTTTGGCAAGGTCTAACGCAGCCGTCATCCAGATGCGGTCTTGGGCAGTAAAAGACGACTGTGGAATATGAGAAGCAGCATCAATATTCATAAATATTATCTAGGGAAACCCATCGAATTGATAACAGTTGCAATAATCATCTGCGAAATAAAGAGAATACATCCAATAAATCAGACTACCCCAAATTTCTTCAGTACCTCAAGCCAACTTTCATCATCAGCTTCAGGTACGCCACCCAGTGCTTGCAGCAAAGACTCAACATGCTGTACTTGCCAGACTGGCGTATTATCCTTATCAACTAAACGCGCACGCACCCCTTCATTAAAGTCTGGATGACGAATTTTCCATTCCGCGAGTTGACGCTCAAGATGAAAGACCTGTGGCCAAGGTCGATCAGCAATGCTGGCCCAATGCCACAGTAACCACGTCAGTGCCGCAGTAGACGGTGAACCATTTTTAAGATTATCCGCGGCCTGTTTAAGCCATTGATTGCTTGAAGGCTCTGAGAGCGCGGTAATTGCCTGATAATCTTCCAAGAAGTCTATCCCGCGACATACTTGTAAAATCTGATCGAGACTATGGCTTAACGCCTCTCCAATGACAGGGCGATGAATCTTGACCAAGGCATCAGCGACCAGATGATAATGACCAGTAGTTGACCCTTGCTGTGACCAATCCAATTGAACGAGCTTTGCGAGCACGTCTTCTTTATTCAAGTGACTGATATGCGTTGCCCAATTCAAGGCATGCGCGTCACCCGCATCGACCATAGCGCCTGTCATACCTAAAAATAATCCAACCAGTCCGCGCTCAGCTAAAAAGCGCGATCCACCGACATCGGGGAAAAGGCCTATGTTAATTTCAGGCATTGAAAGCTTGGAGTGGGGAGTCACTAAACGAAATGGGGCACTCATCATAAGCCCCATGCCACCACCCATCACATAACCCTCTCCCCACACCACGATCGGCTTACTAAATTGATGCAACATCAGATCAGCCGCATACTCTTCTTTAAAGAACATGTCTGCAGCAGCGACATTGCCATCCAATGCCATTTGCCGCAGTTGACGCACATCACCGCCCGCACAAAATGATTTGGGTGTTGAGCTATCGAACCAAATGGCGTACGTCTCATCATCTGAAGCCAGTTGAGTAAGCACTTCAAAAATGGCCCGAGACAAAGATTCATCCAATGCATGCAACGCTTTTGGACGATTCAAACGTAAAATCGTCCAACCATTTCCCGCACGCTCAGTGATGAGTTCTGGATGATCGTTAAGTATCAAAGATGTCATTCAAAATCCTTATCGCATTAATTTTAGTTACATGAAACTAATTAAGTTGCCAATTAATCGGCGATTTACCGTGCTGAACCAAATACTGGTTGGTTTTGCTAAAGGGGCGAAGCCCAAAAAAACCACCGCGATTGGCCGCCAATGGTGACGGATGCACAGCAGTCAAAACCAAATGACGATCGCGATCTATAAACTGCCCTTTCTTCTGGGCATAAGCACCCCACAAGATAAAGACCGTATTTCGGGTATGTTCACTCACCACATCGATGACATGATCCGTGAACTCTTCCCAGCCTCTTCCCTGATGACTGGTCGGCTGCCCTTCAACAACCGTCATCACGCTGTTAAGCAGTAAGACGCCCTGCTCAGCCCAAGATGTTAAGTCGCCATGCCCCGCAGGTTTAATGCCTAGATCGGTTGAAAGCTCATGCATGATATTACGTAATGAGGGTGGAATCGGAATGCTGCGCTGCACAGAAAATGCCAAACCATTGGCCTGACGAGCGCCATGATAAGGATCTTGACCCAAGATTACGACTTTCACCTGATCAAAAGGTGTCGTATTAAACGCATTAAAGATCAAATGATTAGGCGGGAACACAACCAGCTCTTTCTTCTTTTGTTCAGTCAAAAATAGACGCAACGCACTCATCGACTCACTGGTCAACGCTTCTGCCAATGCACTTTTCCAACCCGCTTCAAGCTGTACACGGGCAAGGACAGCCGCTTTTTCGTTATCTAGCACGTCACTCATAAGCTACTACTATCAGGATTAATAAATTGGATTAAAAACAATAAACGCATTTTCTTGATGTTAACACTCGCGCCTATACATCTATGTATTCAATATCTAAAACACGATCGGCTGACCCACCAATTGCGATAACTGTTCACGAGACGTCACACTCATTTTTTTCTTATCGACTTTTAAATATGCAACTTGTTGGTCCGGAAGAACAACGACATCTTCAACACCACCCACTTCCAGCAAGCATGCTGCCCAGTCATTCATCTTGGCATTGACATGCTGAGTTCCCTGCGGGAAATCAGGCAATCGAATTGATAAGCTCGACAGATAGGGTGGTGAGTTTAAGCGAACGACGATCAACAACCAAATCAATGCGATCGCAGACAATATCCCCCAGCTCAATTGAGGTGTCGCATAAGTCAGGAGTTGCCCGCCCAATACACCACCAGCGAAGGCACCCAGAAATTGAGCAGATGCATTGATGCCCATTGCTGTTGCTTTGGCTGCAGCTGGCGCACGCTTTGCAAGCCAAGAAGGAATCATCGCCTCCAGTAGATTGAAAGCAATAAAGAACAATCCCAATCCAACTAGTAATCCGACTCGAGTATGATCCGCAGTCAAAACAACCAACGACATCACAACGAGCGCAACACTACCAATAAAGATACGTCGCATCCGCCTTTTGACTTCAGCGACAATAATCGCAGGAATCGTCAATGCTGCACCAAGCAGCAACAAAGGCAAATACAACCAACCATGCTCTTCAACAGGGATATGCGCATAACGGACTAACTGCTGGGGTAGCATCACAAAGGCGGCAGTCATGACTAAATGAAGGGCGAATATCGAAACGTGCAACCGATTCAAATCGGGTAACACAAGAACTGACTTAAGCTGCACGCCAAAACCCAATGGATTCTGTTTTAACAGACGCATCGGGGATGGCACCACGGTAAGTAATCCAATTGCGAGAATACCGGCGACCGACGTCAACCAAAACAAGCCAGACAACCCCACATGTTTAGTCAAAATGGGGCCCAAACTAAACGCAATGATGAATGACAAACCAATGCTCATGCCCATCGCCGCCATGGCTTTACTGCGATGCTGTTCACGGGTGACATCTGCGAGTAATGCCATCACAACTGCAGAAATCGCACCCGCTCCGGCAATGGCGCGGCCCAAGATCACACCCCAAATCGAAGTCGACATCGCCGCAATGGCACCGCCCAAAGCAAAAATAAGCAAACCAATAATAATTAAAGGTTTCCTTGCTGTGCGATCTGCGAGCAAACTCACAGGGATTTGTAAAATCGCTTGTGATAATCCATACACGCCAATCGCAAGACCAATCAATGCAGGCGTAGCACCTGTATAACCTTGCCCATAAATTGCAAACACAGGCACGATCATAAAGAGCCCAAGCATTCGCAAGGCAAAAATACTACCTAATGCAAACGTGGCACGCAGTTCAGAGACATTCATAGTGGTTTGGAGCTCTTAGCATCAATCTTTGAATCAATTTTGAAAAAAACGATCTACAAACTTGCCAGATGATACAGCCAAGTGAAATACAACGAGGCTGGATTATGCCGCAATTTGGTTTGCACCGCCATGCGGATCGATAAAGTCTACAATTGACTTAAATTACAGGTGGTTTTCAACCATCTTTACATGAAACGTTCACTCAAAACAAAATGAAAGAATTAAGAAGCTGTATTTTAACGTTTTTTATAAAACGAATTGTAATAAACGCACCAAAGCAATGTTTTCGATACAAACATCCTGATATAATTCACAAAGAAGTCTCTTTTTAATCTAAAAGGGTGCTTTATTGCAGAATGTGCAAAGCTTTTCGTTCATTACAGACCTATTTTGTCTGCAAAAACGTCATTTATTGCGTTTACTGACTGTTTTTCAGTCGAAAGAAACAAGTTGTAAAGTGTTCGATGAACTGCATTGGCCTCCGATCATGAAGCACCCGATGTATCGAATATGCTGCTCCCTCTAATTTCTAGTTAAGGTCGCAAGATGAGTAACCAACCATACACTAAACTTTTTCGCATGCTACCTCTACTCGGTATTGTGCTCGCCGCTGGCCTTTTAAGCGGTTGCGACATGGCGCTGCTTAACCCTAAAGGTCAAGTTGGTATCGATGAGAAAAACCTTATCATTACCTCTACGGTTCTGATGTTGATCGTTGTGATCCCTGTTATTTTCATGACGATCTATTTTGCTTGGAAATATAGAGCTTCCAATACAAAAGCAAAATACACACCAGATTGGTCTCACTCGACTAAAATCGAAATCGTCGTTTGGACAGTTCCTTGCATCATCATCATTGCACTTGCGATCGTGACTTGGAAAAGCTCACATGCACTTGATCCGCAGAAACCTCTCGTCTCGACAGAAAAACCGATCGTGATTGAAGTCGTCGCCCTAGACTGGAAGTGGTTATTTATCTATCCAGAACAAGGTATTGCAACCGTTAACCAAATTGCTTTCCCTGTTAATGTCCCCGTCGAGTTCCGCATTACTTCAGGTACTGTAATGAATTCATTCTTCATTCCACACTTGGGTAGTCAAATTTACGCCATGGGCGGTATGCAAAGTAAAGTGCACTTAATCGCCAACGAGGCAGGAACATTCCCAGGAATTTCAGCAAACTACAGCGGCGCAGGTTTCTCTGATATGAAATTCAACGCAATTGCCAACTCACGCGCTGAATTTGATACATGGGTCCAACAAGTTAAACAAGCACCGCAGGCTCTGAATGCTGAGACTTATAAAACACTTGAAAAGGCCAGCATCAAGCATCCTGTTGAGTACTACTCAACAGTGACGCCAGATCTGTTTCAGAACATCATTGTGAATGCTCAAAAAGGAAAAAATCAGTCAGAAACGAGCAGTCACGACATGTCTGACATGCCGATGCCAAACACACACCATTAAGTATCAGAGGAAGAATCAATGTCTGTAAACTTATTGGGGAATTTAACGCTTAATGCGATCCCCTATCACGAACCGATTCTGGTTGCTACTTTTATTGCAGTCAGCATACTCGGCATTAGCCTGCTCGCTGCGATAACATACTTTGGCAAGTGGAAGTATTTATGGACGGAGTGGCTCACCACTGTCGACCATAAAAAAATCGGTATCATGTATATCATTGTGGCACTCGTCATGCTGCTCCGCGGTTTCTCTGATGCCGCGATGATGCGTACTCAGCTCATGATTGCACAAGGTGACAATCCGGGCTTCTTACCCCCACATCACTACGATCAAGTTTTTACCGCACATGGCGTGATCATGATTTTGTTCATGTCTATGCCATTGATGGTGGGCTTGATGAATATCGTCGTACCTCTTCAGATTGGTGCACGCGATGTTGCGTTCCCATTCTTGAACTCTGTCAGCTTCTGGCTGTTTGCAGTAGGCGCGATCCTCATCAACGTCTCTTTGTTTGTTGGTGAGTTTGCACAGACCGGTTGGTTGGCTTATCCGCCACTTTCTGGACTTGCGTATAGCCCAGGCGTCGGGGTCGATTATTGGATCTGGAGTATTCAGATTGCAGGTATTGGTACGCTCTTAACTGGTGTGAACTTCTTTGTCACCATTATGAAAATGCGTGCGCCAGGCATGACCTTAATGAAAATGCCTGTGTTCATCTGGACCATTCTGTGTACCAACATCCTAATTATTGCGGCGTTCCCTGTTTTGACAGTAACGATCGCATTGCTGACACTTGACCGTTATTTCGACATGCACTTTTTCACCAATGAGTTGGGTGGAAATCAAATGATGTATGTCAACTTGATCTGGGTCTGGGGTCATCCTGAAGTTTACATTCTGATTTTGCCTGCTTTTGGTATTTTCTCAGAAGTTGTTGCGACCTTCGCACGTAAGAAATTGTTTGGTTATACCTCACTGGTATGGGCAACTGGCGTTATTACGCTTTTATCGTTCATCGTGTGGTTGCATCACTTCTTTACCATGGGTGCTGGTGCAAACGTCAACGCTTTCTTTGGTATCGCGACCATGATTATTTCGATTCCGACAGGACTCAAAATTTTCAACTGGTTGTTCACCATGTATCAAGGTCGTATTCAATTTACACCGCCGATCATTTGGACCATTGGTTTCTTGATCACCTTTACAGTAGGCGGGATGACTGGCGTGCTCTTGGCTGTTCCAGGTGCCGACTTTGTACTGCATAACAGTTTATTCTTGATCGCTCACTTCCATAACGTGATTATCGGTGGTGTGGTATTTGGTTATCTTGCTGGTTTTGCTTATTGGTTCCCGAAAGCATTTGGTTTCAAACTCAGTGACAAAATTGGTAAATATTCTGCGTATTGCTGGATTTCAGGTTTCTTCTTGGCATTCATTCCGCTATACGCGCTGGGCTTCATGGGGATGACTCGTCGTCTAAATCACTACGACAACCCAGCTTGGCAGCCACTCTTGATCGTTGCGTTCTTTGGGATGCTCGTCATTGCGGCTGGTATTTTCTTTCAACTATTACAATTACTGCATGGCTTTAAAAACCAAGCTAAAAATCGTGATGTGACTGGAGATCCATGGGATGGCCGTACTTTAGAGTGGTCAACCTCATCACCACCGCCGTTTTATAACTTTGCGGTTATCCCAACGGTTCATAGTCTCGATGCATTTTGGGAAATGAAAAAGGATGGCACGGTCAATAACCGCCCTGTTAAATACAGCGATATTCATATGCCTAAAAACACATATGTCGGTGTCGTGGTTGGTGCATTGGGCTTGATCTATGGTTTCGCACTGATCTGGCACATTTGGTGGCTTGCTATTGTTGGTATTATTGCAACCATCGTGGCACTTATTGTCCGTAGTTATGACGACCATACTGACTACTACGTACCTGCGGCTGAAGTAGAGCGCATTGAAAATCTACACATTCAAGAGAAAAAAGCGAATCAGGATGCCAATCATGTCTAATGAAGTTTTAAGCACCCCTAACGCTCATGATGATCACCATGATAGTCATGACGGACATCACGATGATCATGCTCATCACGATGCAGGTCCAATGAAAATCTATGGTTTCTGGATCTACATTCTCAGTGACTTGATGTTGTTTGCGACTCTTTTTGCGACATACGCGGTTCTGCATAACAGCTATGCAGGCGGTCCAACGGGCAAAGATATTTTTGAACTGCCCTTTGTGATGGTGGAAACTGCTTTGCTGTTGTTCAGTAGTATCACTTATGGTTTTGCAATTCTTGCCATGTACAAGAAAAACAAAGCTCAAGTGATTGGCTGGTTGATTGTGACCTTTATCTTGGGTGCTGGCTTTATTGGCATGGAGATCTATGAGTTCCATCATCTGATTGAACATGGCAATGGCCCTAACCGCAGTGCGTTCTTGTCTGCATTCTTTACACTGGTTGGGACACACGGACTGCATGTGACCTCTGGTTTGATTTGGATGGCAACCATGATTGCTCTAATCAGCCAAAAAGGTCTCACATCTGCCAACCAAACTCGCCTGTTATGCCTCAGCTTGTTCTGGCATTTCCTTGACGTCGTTTGGATTTGTGTATTCACCGTCGTTTACTTATTTGGAGTGTTGTAATGGGACACGGACATAACGATCATTCAGGATCTCATGGCAGTTTTAAGTCATACGCTATTGGTTTTATTCTGTCTGTGATCTTAACGGCTATTCCTTTTGCTTTAGTCATGCATCCAGTGGTTTCAACAACGGCTACTGTTGCTTGGATATTTATCCTTGCAGCAGTGCAAGTTGTCGTACATTTGCATTACTTCTTGCACATGGACTTGTCACCCGCATCACGTGACACCGTTGTTTCTTTTATCTTCACTGCGATTATCATCGTTCTTGTGATCGGTGGATCGATTTGGATCATGCAAAACCTGAATCACAATACAATGATCATGGGGAACTAGAGCCTATTTTTATGTTTAGGCACTATTTGCTGTTAACCAAGCCAGGCATTATCTTCGGTAACTTAATTACGTTAATCGGTGGATTTTTACTGGCTTCCAAAGGAAACTTTGATCTCGCTCTATTCGTCGCAACCGCAATCAGTGTCTCACTGATTGTGGCTTCTGGATGTGTCTTTAACAATTACATTGATCGTGATATCGATGTAAAAATGGAACGCACAAAGAATAGAGCCTTGGTCACAGGTGTTATCTCACATCAAAATGCCCTGATTTACGCAAGCGTTTTGGGAATCCTTGGGATTACCCTCCTCTATACCATGACCAACTTACTCGCTACTTTGCTCGTGGTGTTGGGCTTTGTCGTTTATGTTGGGTTTTACAGTTTGTACCTCAAGCGTCATTCGGTATATGGCACTTTAGTCGGTAGTCTTTCGGGTGCGATGCCCCCAGTGATTGGATATTGTGCAGTTAGCAATCAATTCGATTTAGGGGCTTTGATCTTGCTGGTGATTTTTAGTATTTGGCAAATGCCTCACTCCTTTGCCATTGCGATCTATCGCTACCAAGACTACGCTGCTGCATCGATTCCTGTACTGCCTGTAAAAGAAGGCATTCCGACGGCAAAGAAACATATCGTCGGTTGGGTGATTGCTTATACTGTCGCCACATTATCGCTTACGATCGCGGGATATACAGGTTATGTTTATTTCATAGCCGCATTGATCATGGGACTGTACTGGCTCTACTTGGCGATCAAAGGGTTTAAAACCAGCGATGATCAAGTTTGGGCAAAGAAACTATTTCTGGTTTCAGTGATTATCATAACGATCTTGAGCTTCTTGATGGCGGTTGATTATCAACCCTAAGTTGTCATTAGATGTTCGATCAAAAAAGCGAATGACTTAGGTCTTTCGCTTTTTTTTTGGTTCTCTGCCATGCTCTTAAATGCCATTTTTTTCAATAAATTCATCTAATCACTTCAGCGCTTGATGAGCTCTAATGATGATGCACAGACTGGTCCAAACATCACAAGAACTGTTGATTGCAGCGCTTCAGACAGCAGTGTCGATATACTTCTTGCCTTACATGAAAACTCACCGAGGATCGTTTTTTTAATGCTGCGGGTCAAAAACGATTACAGCAAAATAAAAAATGTCTTTGGCGTTGATATCGTCCGGAGTGAGGGTATTAATATAACGCCCTAATTGATACTGTCATTAAGTGTTGGGAATAAAAAATAGGCTGCGCATATGCGCAGCCTATTTTTTTTACGTAGTTAATTATGACCTGAGATCTATCTCACTTGAGACGCCCCCTTAATCCGCGAGCAATATCTACACACTTCACCCCAATGGTCAGCCCTGCTTGCTGCGCCAGAACTGTAAAGTTCGGGAAACTGGTTGCCACAGTTTCAGTACCATTAATCGTGATCACACCGCCAGCCCGTAACCCTGCAATCGCAAAGCTCATCGCAATGCGATGATCATGATGGCTCTCAATGGTGCCCGATCCAAACACAGCAGCTTGGCTCCCTTTACCTTCGATGATCATACCATCTTCCGTCGGCGTGCAATCCACACCCAAAATACGTAGACCATCTGCCATCACCTGTATGCGATCAGACTCTTTGACACGTAGTTCAGCAGCACCCGTCAGTACAGTCCGCCCCTCGGCACAGGCTGCCGCGATAAAGAGTGCTGGAAACTCATCAATGGCCAGCGGAACCTGATCTTCAGGAATATGAATACCTTTCAAGGTACCCGCTTGGATACGAATATCGGCAACCGGCTCTCCACCCGCCATAGCTTGATTCTCAAGGCTGATGTTGGCACCCATTTGCTTCAAGATTTCGAGCACCCCTGTGCGCGTTGGGTTTATACCCACCTGACGCAATACGACATTTGAATTCGCGGTAATCGCTGCTGCAACCATAAAGAACGTTGCGGAGGAGATATCTGCTGGCACCTGAATATCGGTCGCCGTAAGCTTGCCGCCCCCCTCAATCGTGACTTTATTGCCATCTACGGCCACAGGATAACCAAACGCGGTCAGCATCCGTTCAGTATGATCACGTGTGGGTTCAGGTTCAGTTACCGTGGTTTTACCTTTGGCCCATAGTGCCGCAAGGAGAATACCGGACTTCACTTGAGCGCTTGCCATCGGCAACAAATAATCAATCCCTTGCAATGCTTGCCCACCGCTGATACTGATCGGCGGTGTCCCCTTCTCGCCCGTTGTTTGGATTTTTGCACCCATCAAACGCAAAGGCTTGGCGATCCGTTCCATCGGACGTTTAGTCAACGAGGGATCACCCGTGAGTACGGTATCAAAAGACTGGGCGGACAAGATGCCAGAAATCAGACGTGTCGTCGTCCCCGAGTTGCCCATATAAAGCGCGCCTTTAGGCGGTTTTAGGCCATTTAAACCGACTCCATGAATCGTCACTTCGCCATTCTTGGGATCAGTAATCACGACGCCCATATCACGGAACGCCTGTAAAGTCGCCAGTGCATCTTCACCCTCTAAGAAACCCGTGACATGCGTCGTTCCTTCAGCAAGCGCACCCAACATGATTGAACGATGCGACACTGATTTATCACCAGGAATCGTGAGCGTACCCGACATAGTGCCGCCTGGCTGAACGATAAATTGTTGAGAGGTGGTGCTGTTACTCATAGCGGCTTCCAAATAAGGTGTTTTTTCTATCATGTGGGTAAAATGGGTGCGAGCAGCTTGGGCACGGGTCAAGGTACCGATTAACGCTGTTGAATCATCATCTTCAATCAAGGATTTTAGGTCGTGCAGTTGGCTAGTGAACCCATCAATTGCAGCCAGAATTGCTTTTTTATTGGCGAGAAAAATGTCATGCCACATCTGTGGGTCGCTGGCGGCGATGCGCGTGAAATCACGAAAACCGCCCGCTGCAAAACGGAAGATATCGAGATTGTCAGCGCGACTCGCAAGCTGCTCGACTAGATTAAAAGCAAGTAAATGGGGTAAATGGCTGGTATGAGCCAAGATTTCATCATGATCAGTAACCGTCATCTTGATGACATCAGCACCCGCTGACTTCCACATCGCTGTTACTTTCTCCAAAGCATCAGGAGATGTTGAATCAAGGGGTGTCACGATCACCTTGTGGTGACGGAACAGATCCACTTTTCCCGCCATCACGCCACTTTTTTCAGCGCCGGCTATGGGGTGTGCAGGGACGAAGCCACTCGGTAATTGTGCGCCAAAGACATTGATGGCGGCTTGAACAACATTGCCTTTCGTACTGCCGACATCAGTAATGATGGCATCAGCACGAATGGAACCCGAGATCTGACGGAGAACGGTCTCGGTTGCCCCGACTGGCATCGCCAACACGATGAGATCGGCATCTCTGACCGCCTCAAGCGGGTCGGAAAAACCTGCATCGATCACACCCAGCGTTTTGGCCTGATCTAGGGTGGTTTGTGAGCGAGTACTTGCGACAATTTCACGCGCAAGATGATTGGCCCGCAGCACGCGAGCCAGACTCGAACCAATCAAACCAAGTCCAATAAATGCAACTTTCTCAAAAATTACTTTTTCAAGCGTTTCGTGAACCGTCGCTTCAGGTTCTGACATGATCAAAAATCCTTTTTTCATTGCAATTAAGCTGATTGCTGATCATTTTCATATTTAATCTAAACAATATACTTAGCGATTCAGCACTTGTGCCAGTGCCTGCAAGAAGCGCTGATTCTCTTCGAAAGTCCCGATAGAAACTCGAATGAAGTCTGGTAAGCCATAGCCGCCGATCGGACGCACGATCACACCGAGCTTCAATAGGTCTTGGAAGACTTGTGCACCATTACGCTCGACATGAATGCTTAAAAAATTTGCGCGTGATGGGATCCATGTTAGACCCAACGCGGCACAACCCGCCTCTAATTGCACGATACCCGCATGATTTAAAGCACGGGTCTGTGCAAGAAAGTCAGCATCGCCGAGTGCCGCATTAGCCGCAGCCAAAGCAAAGGAGTTGACATTGAACGGCTGACGTACACGATTAAGTAAATCTGTCACTTCAGCAGTGGCAAGTGCAAAGCCTATTCTAAGGGAGGCTAGACCATAAGCCTTAGAAAAAGTTCGGCTGACTAAAAGATTAGGATATTGCTTGAGGAATTTTAAGCTATCAAAGTTATCCGGAAAGTATTCAACGTAAGCCTCATCCAGCACTACCAGTACGGATGGTGGTACGGTATCCATGAACGCCGCGAATTCAGCTTCTTCGAACCAAGTTCCTGTTGGATTATTCGGATTCGCTAAGAAAACGACGCGTGTATCGGTACGAACGGCATTTGCGATGGCAACCAGGTCATGCCCGAAATCTTTGGCAGGGACTTCAATGCCTGTTGCGCCCACCGCTTGTGTGACAAGGGCATAGATCGCAAAAGCATGCTGGCTATACACCACACTATGATCGGCCGAAACAAATGTCCGCGTCACAAGCTCCAGAATATCATTTGAGCCATTGCCCAGCGTAATCTGAGGCATCGTCACGCTAAAGGTTTGCGCAATTTTTGCTTTTAAGGTGTAACCACTGCCATCGGGATAGCGCCCAACTTCAGCAAGCTCGTCTTGCATCGCTTGCTTAGCCAGTGGTGAGCAGCCCAAAGGATTTTCATTACTCGCCAGTTTGATGATGTCATCCAAACCCAGCTCACGCTTCAACTCATCAATCGGCTTGCCCGTTTGATACGGTGCAATATTGGTAATCCCTTGATTCGCAGCTTGGAGCGTTAAGGCTGTTTGAGGAGCGGTATTCGCATCTTTAGTCTGCATCTTCATTTCCACAATGTCATAAAATCAAAAAAAATACACATTTTTAAAATCGGGCATGTCCCTATCAACAACATCAAAATTGACGTTCAAAAAAAGTCAATTTCTGAAGACACATTACAACACTGCACGTGGATAGGAGCCCAGAACCCGCAGCTCTTTGACCGTTGCACGAATCTCATCAAGCGCTGCAAGGACATGGGGTTGATCTTGATGACCGACCAAATCGATGAAAAATACATAAGCCCATTTATCGGGGAGTGCTGGACGGGTTTCTATACTGGTCAATGAAATGCCATGCTTGGCAAAAGGTTGCAAGATATCGAGCAAAGCGCCGGCTTTGTCATGGGCTGCAATCAGCAACGATGTTTTATCATCACCACTGACTGGCACCGCTTCACGACCAATAATCAAAAAGCGCGTCGTGTTATTGGGATTATCTTCGATCTTGGCATTCAAAATGGTCAGATCGTATTCTTTAGCCGCTACTTCACCGGCGATTGCAGCAGAGTGCCACTCACTTTTAATCTTACGTGCCGCTTCAGCATTCGAGCTCACAGCCACACGCTCCGCTTTCGGAAAATGTCCATCCAGCCACTTGCGGCACTGTGCCAAAGACTGCTGATGCGAATAAATACGTGTGATGGAGTCGACGCGAGTCGTTTCGCTGATCATGAGGTTCTGGTGGATACGTAGCTCAACCTCACCAATCACATTCAGTGGGGAAGAAATAAAACTGTCTAACGTATGATTGACGACACCTTCAGAGGAGTTCTCAATCGGGACAACGCCATAGTGGGCATTGCCAGACTCTACTTCACAAAATACTTCATCGATGTTTGCAATCGGCACTGTGACCGCATCCGCACCAAAATGCTTAAGCGCTGCCGCTTGCGTAAATGTGCCTTGTGGCCCTAAGTAAGCAACCGTCTGCGGGGCTTCAAGCGCTAGGCATGCCGACATAATCTCACGAAATAAACGGGCGACAGTTTCATTAGACAGTGGCCCTGCATTGCGCTGCATGACCGCGCGTAGCACTTGTGCTTCACGTTCAGGACGATAAAACAAAGGGCTCTCTTCATTGGCCTTTTTAGAGATCGCAACATGTTCGGCAAGGGTCGCACGCTCATTCAATAGACGATGGATTTCTTGGTCTACTGAATCGATCCGAATGCGGATCTGATCTAACGAAGGTTTGTCTGTATTAAGCGACCAATCACTTTTTGTGGTGCCATTTGTTGTAGTATCGCTGTTACTCATCAGCGTTGTTCCCTTGTCTAATCAAGAATAATTCATGGAAGTGATACGTTGTACGGCTTAAGACACTATGACAATGAATTAAAGTGTAAAAAATGATCTACTATGTCGTAAAAACGCACAGAACCCTTAGTGTAGCAAAAAAACCACTAAACGGCAGACACAGCCCTGTCAAAACATCATCAAACCTGTCTAAAATTGAACAAATATTATTGCCTCATTGAACTCAGAGTAAACAACCATGACAAATGACAGAGCGCAGACGCTTTTAGCCCAACTCAATACAATGACAACAGTAGTCGCCGATACTGGCGATCTTGGTGCAATTGCACGTTTTCGTCCGTTGGATGCCACCACCAACCCTTCCTTAATTACTGCCGCTGCGTCGTTGCCCTCTAGTTTGCCCTTGATTGAAGAAGCGCTTCATGATGCCCGTGCTGAAGGCTTAACCGCTGACCCACTCATTGATCGAGCGATTGACCTCCTCACGGTGCGTTTAGGTTTAGAAATTCTTAAGCTCATCAAAGGTCGTGTTTCAACCGAAGTCGACGCGCGCCTCTCTTATGACACTGCTGAAACCATTGCCAAAGCGCAAGAGCTGATTGATTTATATGCGCAAGCAGGTATCGATAAGTCACGTGTGCTCATCAAAATTGCAGCAACATGGGAAGGCATTCAAGCTGCTCGGGCCTTGGAACTTGAAGGAATTCACTGTAATTTAACCCTGATTTTTGGATTGCATCAGGCGATCGCTTGCGCAGATGCAGGAATTACGCTCATTTCACCTTTCGTCGGTCGGATCTTGGATTGGTACAAGAAACACGATGGCAAAGACAGCTACCCGATTGAACTGGATCCTGGTGTACTCTCAGTTCGCGAGATTTATGCATACTTCAAACAGCATGGTCATAAAACTGAAGTCATGGGTGCTAGTTTTCGTAGCCTCGCCCAAGTCACTGCACTGGCGGGCTGTGATCTACTGACGATTGCACCAGCCCTGCTCACCGAACTTTCGGAACAAACAGGTGAACTCACTCAGCAGTTATCAGATGAAAATGCAAAGCGCACGCCGATTGCATCAATCGCCATGACCCAAGAAGTCTTCGAAAAAATGCACAGTGATAACCTCATGGCCTTTGAGTTATTGCAAGGCGGCATTGGCGGCTTCGTCAAAGCGCGCGAACAGCTCACCAGTCAGCTGCGTCAAATGGCAGGTATCCCAGATATTCATCGTTGAGCAGTCAATGACACCGACCGATTTTAATGATGAAATGGGTCGGTTAAATCGATAAAAATCAATATTAGAAACACCGATGATTTCTGGAGAACCATTTTTTGAACTCAACGCTTAGCCCTGAACTCAACCTATCGCGTAATAAAAGAATTGCGACTGCGTTACTTGTAACGATGGTTTTTGTGTGGTTGCTTCTGCTGGTTGCAAGTCGTTTCTTCCCAGAATATATCGGCGTCATTCATATTCTGACCTTGGGTGCTGAGGCGGGTGTGGTCGGTGGTTTGGCCGACTGGTATGCGATCACCGTGCTGTTCCGCGACCCATTTAAACACATCTGGGTACCCAAGTTCATCCGAGAGCATACTGAAATCATTCCGCGCAATAAGGCGCGCATCGCTGAATCAATGGGGCGCTTTGTTCAAGAAAACTTTCTAGCACCGCAGATTGTCCGCAACAAGTTAGAAGCCATCGATATGTCACTCTATGTCGCAAACTGGCTGGCGGAACCTGAAAACTCAAAAAGGCTCTCCGAGGAACTCAAACGTGTCGTACCGCGTTTCCTCAAGATTGCGCAAAACGAAACGATTAATCAATTTATTAAGCAAAGCTCAATCCAATGGCTCAGCGATACCCCGATTAATCAAGCCGTTGCTCGCACCATGAAAGTCGTCTTTGATAATAAAATTCATCAAGACGTGATCAGCTTAGTCTTAAATAGTGTCGACAACTGGATACACCATAATCCAGAGTATGCCCAAGAGATCATCCAAAAAATATTGGATGAAACCGGTGTCTTTGGCCATCTGTCGCGCGGTGCAACCATTCTGGGTTTTGATGTAAAGCGCAATGTGGTTTGGGGCGTGCTACGCACAGTTCGAGATCTCAATACTCAGCCGGATCATCATATCCATTTGATGCTCAACCACTCGATCGCTCAGTGGATGACCGCACTTGAAGATGATGGCTCTGAGGAATCACAGAAGCTGGAAGCCTTTAAACAAAGCCTCGTTCAGTCACCAACTGTGGTAGCTTTTGGTTTTCATATTTATGAAAGCATCATGGCGGGCATCATTGAGGATTTACAGTCTGAACAATCTGCCATCAGCCGCAGTCTGCAAGGGCTAATGATGCGAATTGGCAACCAGCTCGCCTCTGACCTTGCTGTACGCCAAGCCTTGAACCATGAGATCGCGCAATTCGCCGAATACGCCGCCAATCGCTATGCCGATACCGTGATTCAATATATCAGCGAACAACTCCATCACTGGGATACGCGCGATATGATTGGCAAAATTGAATCCGAAGTCGGCGGTGACCTCCACATGATCCGTGTCAACGGCGTGGTGGTCGGTTTTATGATTGGGATTATTTTAGGACTGGTGCGGTTTGCAATTGAAGGGATTGGATAGAACGACTTTTCCTGAAGAAAAGGGATGGAGATGCCCCCATCCCTTATAAAATCACCCCGCTTTCTGCAAATTCGCCAGCGTTTCAACGACACTGCTCGACTTCACTTGACCTTGTAAACTATCGATCACGGCTTTCACCTGACTGCGCAACGGCTCTTTGAGCGTGTACCAGCGGGACAAGACTTGTAGGATACGAGAACCCAAAATTGGATTTTTTGCATCTAAAGTTTTTGCCAGATCTGCATAAAATTGGGCACCTTCTGTCGTCCATACTGCCACAGGATTGGTTGCAAAATTACCGGTGATCGAACGGATACGATTCGGGGTATTAAGATCAAACTGTGGGTGCTGACTCAACTGGCTAATCTCATTGATCGTAGCGTTTGGTTTACTGGCTTGTAGACCAAACCACAGATCAATGGCCAACGCTTCATGCTCAAAACGCTGGTAAAAATCGGCAAGTTTGGCCTCATGATCAGCCGCGTCATAATTGACGAGTTGACGCAGCGCGCCTAAACGCTCTGTCATACACACGGCAGCATCATATTGCTGGCTCGCCAAGCTCAGCGCATCCGCTACGCCAGCACGACTGGCAAAAGCCAATACGGCATTACGCAGTGCACGCTGCCCCATGGCCTCACTGGTATCTGCATACGCTTTGACTGGCAGTGCCGCATAAGCCGCAGACCAAAAATCTTTGAGTTCAGCCGCAATCGCATTCATCAGTGACTCACGTGCCGCACGCACCGCTGCAGGGTCATAATCGGTATCGATACGGCTTGCGATAAAGGTCTCTGTGGGAATATCCAGCAAACGTGATGCTAATAGTGGATCAATGCTGGCAACTTTCGGTAGCGTTACAAGTAACGCTTGCAAATAGGCACTCGCATCATGCCCTTGCAGCAAAATACGCTCCAGTAACTGCTGTGCAGCTTGCCACTGATTAAAGCCATTGGTTTCATACTGCATCAAGAAAGCCAATTCTTGATCTTGATAATCAAAATTAAGCAGTACGGGTGCTGAAAAGTCTCGCAGCAATGAAACGATCGGCTGACTGGCGATATGCTCAAAGACAAAAACTTGTTTGCTTTGATTCAGCATCAAAACCGTCTCAGTTTCACCTTGGGCATCAAGCAATAACTGCTGACCGCTTTGTTGATTAAACAGGGCAATCTTGACGGGGATCGGCAAAGGCTGTGGTGCAGGGTAATTAGGCTTCTTGGGAATGCTCTGAGATAAGGTCAACGTATAGCGTTTTGCCGTGGCATCATAGATACCCTGACCAGTAACCACTGGCGTACCCGGTTGGCTGTACCAAGGCAAGAAATTCCATAAGTCCGTACCAGAACCATCGCTGAGGCTTCCGATCAGATCTTCGACCGTGACCGCTTCTCCATCATGGCGACGGAAGTATTCATCAGTACCGAGACGGAAGGCTTCCTCACCCAATAAAGTCGCCATCATCCGCACAATTTCTGCGCCTTTATCATAGACCGTCGCAGTGTAGAAATTATTGATTTCGACAAAATGATCAGGGCGTGGTGGGTGCGACAACGGTCCAGCATCCTCAGCAAACTGTGCGGACTTAAGGCTTGAGACATCATCGATGCGCTGTACAGCAGGAGACTGCAAGGTGTCTGAGAAACTCTGATCACGAAATACTGTAAAGCCTTCTTTTAAGCACAACTGGAACCAGTCACGGCAGGTAATACGATTGCCAGTCCAGTTATGAAAATACTCATGGGCAATCGTAGATTTGACATAAAAATTTGATACGTCGGTTGATGTCTCAGGACTCGATAGTACGCAAGAGGTATTAAAAATATTGAGGCCTTTATTCTCCATCGCGCCCATATTGAATTGGCTGACTGCTACGATCATATAATTATCGAGATCATAGGCACGTCCATAGTGCTCTTCATCCCAAAGCATCGAATCTTTGAGTGCTTGCATAGCAACATGACACTTTTCGATGTCTTTTTCTTCAGTATAGATCTCCAAAGCGACAGGCTTACCTTCCATAGTGGTGAAGCTGTCTTTCAGAACGGCTAAATCACCCGCGACGCAGGCAAACAAATAGCTCGGCTTTTTAGTCGGGTCTTGCCAAATCGTATAGTGACGATCTGTGCCGACTTTGCCTGCTTCGATCAAATTGCCATTGGCCAGCAAGGTGGGGTATTGATTGCCCGCCTCAAGACGCGTGGTATAGACCGCCAAAACATCAGGACGATCAGGGAAGAATGTGATTTTTCGGAAACCCTCAGGTTCATTCTGGGTGCAATACATGCCCCCTGATTTATAGAGCCCCTCAAGTTGCGTATTCGTTTCGGGATGAATACGCACTTGGGTTTTAATCGTGCATTGATCAGGCGCATTCAGGATAGTCAATGTCTCTTTATCCAAGACATAACTGCTAGGCGCAAGATCGGAGCCATTCAACTGCACAGTAAGCAATTCCAAATCACGACCGAGTAATACCAGCTCACCTGCATGCAAGCGATGCACTTCAAGCAAACTGGTCACGATCGTTTCAGTCTCATGTAGACGAATATCTAAATCAATCGTGCTCACAGCAAACACGGGTGGCTGATAATCTTTTAAATAAATGGTCGGATGTACCGCATGATTTATAGAGTCATCTGGATTGACGGCGATATTCATATTCATTCCTACTGCGTTAAATGATGTGCTAAATGGCTTTTACATTTTTAAGATCGTGGATCAGTCGGGGGGTAGCTAAAGTGGGTCAATTAAACTCGCACTTTTAGCTCATAGCCACCAAACTTACGTAAATTCAAAACACCGGTATCAAGTAATAAATACTGACCTTTGATGCCGTTTAACTTGCCACGAATCACAGGTGTCTTATCAAAATTATGAGCTGTAACCTTGGCTGGATACTGGCTCACTGGATAAGAAAACTCACGGATACGCTCATCAGAGAGTACGACGAGCTCATGTGGAGACTCCTCCTGCAATCGATCCAGCTCCGCTTGGTGCTTGCCTATCAGTTGGTCACGAATGGCGATTAAATCAATCGGATCGGCCGCCTTTTTAAGCAATGCCCGCCAATCAGTCTTATCGGCAATGTCTTGCCCTAGGAAAATCTGCACCCAGCCTGAAAGTTTACGGCTATTGACCTGCTTAATTGGTAAGGCT
>CAYJTU010000036.1:0-23567 GCA_964373105.1 uncultured Moraxellaceae bacterium
GTGGGTCAATTTTAGATGCAAATAGTGGGTCAGTTTTTAGTGACATTTGACACAGATAAAGCATCACTTCTTAAATCAGAGAACTGTAAGCGCATAATTAAATGCTCAAGCATTTCCTTTCGCCAAGGACGCAACGCAGCCACTCTTCGTTCATTAGTATAAATCTCAGAAAAGCCGTCTTTTTCTTGCCAGAACCAATTTGGTTCATTACCACCCATTTCATTTAACATTCTTCGAATATCAAACAAATAGAACTTAGGCATTTTTAACAATGGCAATACCGCTTTCCCAACTTTGAGAGGGGAGCTTAATGCTACGGATGCTAAAACGGCTGTCGGTAAAACTGAATTACTGTTCTTAAGAACATATTCAAATAACCACTCTATAGATTGTTTATCATTGAGTTCAACATAAGTAACCAACCAGTTTTCGAACGCCATTAAAGCACTTTGTAATAGGTATGGAACTACTGAGTGCCCTCGATAAGCTAGCCATAAACGTTCTGTTGCATATTGCTTAACGACAATCCCGTCATTAAGAAATAATTCCAGTTGAGGAACTTGAATTTCTGAAAAAAAAAGCTGCCTCCTCGGATATGATCCTTGAAGCGAATCTAAGCTTGAGTGTGCATATTTTTCTGCAGCCTTATTAAAAATATTAAGAATAAAATCTAACGCCTTTCTCCCATGCAAAATTAAAAAATTTTTGAAAGGCCCTTTTGCCCCACTTGCAGGAAAAAAACTATTTCTATATTCATACATACCGAAACTTTCTTCGGTACCAATACCGCTTTGAAAAAAATGATCATCTTGATTAGATTCTTGAATGAACCACTCAAAAAAAGCTAAGTCAACGAGTAAGTCTGGATTTTCTTTAATAATGAAAACTGATTCTAGGGTTGAAAAGATAGCTTCACATAGACCATCAACCCAACCTGACCGTCTACTCTCATTATTATTTTCATTGTCATAGACGTTAATGCAAAGTAGTTCTTTAAACTCATCAAAAATGGCCATATGTGTTCGAATAATAATACTAAATAGTTTTTTTCGATCCTCTTCAGCATCAGACTCATATGAGTCTTTCATTTGATCAAGAAAATGCAAAGCAACTAAACCAGCATCCCGTGAGAAGTCAGGTAAATCGTTATTAACATTGACTAATGTTAACCAGTCCTTAAGTAAGGCTACAATATGCGTAGATAAATTTTGTGATAGCTCTTCTTTATTAGAGTTTATAAATTGAATTAAAGCTCCCCACCCTAAACCTACGGGTTTCAAATATGGTGAAGTACCCTTTAACTCGACCCCTATCGGGGCTTGGCAAGCTATGCGTAAAACAAAGCAGAAACGCTTTAATAACCCAGCTTCATTCGCTAATAGTTGTGGTCTTAAAGAATGAATGAAAGTACTAGGATTATCACCTTGCAAAATAGCGGCTATTGTTGAATCTTGCCAATATCTCGCAATGGTTGCGTCTTCTAAAATTGTGCAAATAAAATACTGTATATCCTCTCCAAAACGAATTTTCCGATGTAGCCATAACCTAAAGGCTCTGTGCATTGCAGGTTCATGTCCAATATCTTCGAGAATAGAACCTATATTGTCCCTGTTTCTTATAAAAGATGATTCGATATAATGGTCTAAAGCCCAATCCTCAAGTACATCATGTGCAGGGCTAGCACTAGAGCTCGTATTATTTCTACGTATTAGATTATCCGCCTCTAGAGCTAAGAGTGCCTCACTATCCAAGCCACTTTCACTAATGCCAAAGACCATAAGTTTTGCACGTTTCACTGCGATGTCTAAAAAAGTTTTTATACGACGCGTAGGCATTCCATTTCGCCGATAGCTTTCTTTAGCGATCACATCCCTCCAAATGATTTTCCTGAACTCTTGCTCTCCATCAGTAGCAGAAAAAACTGTGCCCGTACTCAAAGCACGATATGCTAAATCTGCTAAGAAAGGTGATTTTAGCAATTGTCTTAATTGAATATTTTTTGTAACTACGTGAAAACAATCTATCTGATCAAAAAGCTGTTGAACTTGCTCATCACTGAACTCATGAATAAAAACAGTTTGAAAGCGAATATCATGTGATTGAAGGAAGTTAAATGTTATTTGCGAATATGCGTAATCTCGACATGTTGCCACAATGGTCCAAGAACTATTTTTTCGAACAAATTGTAATAAATCGCTAAATGCAGAAGTATTATTTAATTCTAATAATTTCTCAAAAGACTCAATAATTAAATATTTTCGTGGAATTAAAGAAAAATTGACATCTAATATAGCTAGAGAGCTTTCAATGCCTAATGAATTAAATACATTATCCAAATGAGGGTAATCTAACTCTTCGCATCGAATACAGAAAACTGGGGTATCACTCTCGACATGCTCATAAAATTTCTGTATTAGACTAGACTTGCCCGCCCCTCTCGCTCCAGATACAACTATAAAACCACCTTTTTCAACAGTATCCAGTAACTCTAACAAGGAGTCTGATTGGTCAATCGAAACTCTTCCAATAGTCGATTTTATGCCTTGAAGTATATATGCCCCATGTTCTTTCAATCTTGTGATATCCGACTTGAAACGGGTATTTGTGCTATTAAGAAAAATTGACTGTATATCATTAGGAAGAGTATCGAATGTAAGAGTTCCTGCACTCTGATTTGCTGATTGAACCGCATCAATAAGCCTCGACCAAATCAGATGAGGTTGTTCCGAGGAGTGAGAAGCAATGATTGCAAACAAAAAAGGTAAAATACCACTACTATCACTATCTAAATCATACGCAATCAAATGAAAATTTTTCAAGAATTGCCACAGTTGATCATCTGTCAAATCTATATTGTTGTTAGCTTTTTTTAACTGAAATCTAAATGCTTCGAGTTTTCTTTGTTTTTCCTGACTAACAAATTTTCTGGTTGCCATCTTCTTGAAAAACTATGCAGAGTCGACACAAAAGCGGGCCCATTCAAGAATGGGTCTTACATGATCAATGTCCGTTGCGCTCAAAGGACCAGTCATTAATGCGATTAGATCAGTAGTGGAATCAAAATTTGTATTGTTAAAGTCAGCCCAAGCACTCTGTATTACTTCAGAGAAGGTTTGGTTATTTGCGGTAATGCTTACCTCATGCTTAACTTGAACCAAAAGCTTTGCAGGAGTACCGTTTCTAATATTTTCCAAAAATAGAATGAAGTCGTCCAGCTCATAGCCATCATATCTACCCTGAAGCTTAATTTTACTAATCCTACAGTCTGAGAAATAAGGGGCAGAATTTCCTGTCAACATAAGAAGGACAAATGCAGCTTGAACCCGAGTTTCAAAATTTGACCCACCAGCACCAGTAGAGAATGGATTACTTTGCTGACCTAACTCTGGGATCATTATTATTACCAATTGAAGACATAAGCTCAGTAAGAGTATGTCAGAAATTTATAATTATCACGCACTAAGAACTAAAAAAAATCTGATCCCCCAGATATTTCACACTTGCTGCAAAATACACTTACAGGTGTCTGCGCACCAACAGTCTCAAAACCGAGCACCTTAACAAAGTAGTTCAATAATTTGATGAAAAACTTCCCTCACCCAAACCACCTCCCCACCGCCTCCAAAAGTCCTTCACTACTACCATCCCCCACCCACCCCACATACCCATCAGGCCTCACCAACACCACACTCGGCGCTTCAACCACTCCCAAAGCAGGCAACTCCCACTCCCACTCCCACTCATACATCGCATCCACCCGTAGCACCCGATCCGACCACTCCGAGATATCTAAACTCTCAGGCTGGCCGAAGTTAATCAGTACTGGCCGCGCTGCATGCAGCAAACTATAGACCCTGATCACACCACTTGCAGTCACCAGATCCAGATCAGGCATGCGCCGTCCAACCAGTGGATGACCCTCGCCGAGATCATAGTAGATACCCAGACCCGACATCATCGCTGCGTAGCGTTTGCGGGGTTCATCCATACTCAGCAGTTCGGTGATGGTCTCCCCCATCGCCTTGGTGCGCTCGTCTTCACGGCGCAGCGCGACCAAAGCCATGGTGTTGCGCAGCACGCGGGCACCGACCGGGTGGCGCTCGGCGTGGTAGGTGTCGAGTAGAGAGTCTGGGGAAATGCCTTTGACCACTTGAGCCAGCTTCCAGCCGAGATTGACCGCATCTTGCATGCCGGTATTCATGCCCTGCCCGCCATCTGGCGCATGCACATGTGCCGCATCGCCAGCCAGCAGCACACGGCGATCACGATAACTTGCGGCTTGGCGCGTCATGTCGGTGAAGCGCGTGATCCATGTCGGACTGTGCGCCCCGTAGTCGGTACCGCATGCCGCAATCATGGCGAGCCTGAGATCATCCAGAGTTGGTTCAGTCTTGGTACCAATCTCTGCCTCAGTCAGCATGACGCGGTATGGCCCCTCATCCAAGTAGACCACTTTGCCCTCGATGATCTCGTACTTCTCCTTGCCAAAGGCATGGCGACCCAAGGCACTGCTGTGGATGCCCAATGTGGGCTTTTCCGTCAGCTCAACCTCGGCGAGCAAGCAACTCAAGGTCGGATCCCAGCCGGGAAATTCGATGCCGGCGATCTTGCGGATCAGGCTGCGGCCACCGTCGCAGCCGACGAGGTAGTCTGCGTGGAGTGACCGACCGTCAGACAGCGCGATATCAACGCCGCTATCATCTTGCCTAAAATCGCTCACCTCACTGGCGCGGTAGATCGTGACCCCGAGCTCATCGACCCAGCCTGCCAGTATGCGTTCGATGTGGCTCTGCCACAGTCCGAGCCCGTAGGGATGTCGCGTTGGGAATTTGCTCAGGTCGAGCGTGACACCACCGAACACTGCAGTCTGTGCCTTCTGCCCTTCCTCAAGGAAGCGATCGACGATGCCACGCTGATCGAGGATCTCTAAAGTTCGGGCATGCAGACCGCCAGCACGCGAGCCGACCAACGCCTGATCTGGACGTCGCTCGACGACGGCGACATCCACACCAGCCAAAGCGAGCTCCCCCGCCAGCATCAGACCTGTCGGGCCGCCACCTACAATGATCACTGCATGTGTTGTCATACACCACCTCTGTGTGCTTCATGTCGAAGCGTCCATCAAGGTGGATAGAAATACCGCAAATCGGCTGATTTAAACACCGGATCATGGATGGATTTTGAGCGTGGTTTGGTCAGAGATTTGTTGACGCAGGCAAAATCGCCCTTATAATAAAACTATAGAGATGAGGCAGTATCAATCAGCAGTATTGATCCCGTTCATCTCCCCTTCAAATGGCTGTCTTTCAAATGCCGCCCTAGAAGGCAGCGCTCAAGAAAATCACCCTCAGGTTAACGCCGCCACGATCAACTCCCGCAGCCACTGATGCGCCGGATCACGATGCACTCGTTCATGCCACAGCATCGCCATTTCAAAGCCGGGCACATCAAGCGGGAGTTCGACGATTTGCAGTACCGGATTGTCTCGTACCAAACGCAGTGGCAACACCGAGACCAGATCAGTACTGGCCAGCACCGACCCAACAAAATGAAAACGGGGCACTGACAACACTACACGGCGAGCAAGTCCAAGCCCCGCGAGCGCCTGATCTGTCGCGCCGTAAAAGCCTCCGCCATCAGGCGACACCAATACGTGTCCCAACGCATTAAACTGCTCGATGCTGATCTTGCCCTGCAACTGTGGATGCCCGACACGACCCACCAGTACATAGCTCTCCTTGTAGAGAGGGTGCCGATGCAAATTGACGGGTGCATTTTGACTGGTATGAAAGGCCAAATCGATCTCACCCTGTTCCATCTGCCGTGCCAGCTGCGATGGCGCCATGTCGAGAACTGCTAGTCGAGTGTACGGCGCTTCGCGATGCAATCGACTCAATGCTGGTAACAGGATCGTTGACTCACTACAGTCCGTCGCCGCCACACGCCATGTGTTTGTCGCTGTCGCAGGATTCATCGGATTGGTCGGCAGGATCGCATACTCTAGTGCTTCTAGAGCTTGCCTAAGTGGTTCACGCAATTGATTAGCGCGTGCGGTCGGCAACATACCCCGTGGCCCGGGCAAGAGCAGTGGATCTTTCAGCATCTCCCGCAGCTTACCAAGCTGCACACTGACAGAGGGCTGCGATAGGTGCAGTCGTTCTGCTGCTCGTGTGACATTCTGCTCAACGAGTAGCGCATCCAAGGTAAGCAGCAAATTGAGATCTAGACGCCTTAAATTGTCCACAGCTATACCTAATATAATAAGAATTCATTTCCACTATACCTGATCACATTCTATGCTGTACACATCCCCATAGAGATGACCCTCATGAATGTTTTGATCGTATATGCCCATCCAGAGCCCACCTCTCTAAATGGTTCGCTGAAAGAGTTTGCAGTCGCCCACCTCTCCGCCCTAGGCCATCAAGTTCAAGTCTCTGATCTATATGCTATGCGGTGGAAAACTACCGTGGATGAAGCAGACATCATCGACCGCCCCACAGATCGTCCATTTCACGCATCCTTAGACTCCAAATATGCCTACACGCATGGCACCCAAAGTCCAGACATCGCGGCGGAACAAGACAAGCTGCGCTGGGCTGATACCGTCATTCTCCAGTTTCCACTGTGGTGGTTCACTATGCCTGCGATTTTGAAAGGTTGGGTGGATCGGGTCTACGCTTATGGCTTTGCTTATGGCGTCGGTGAGCACTCCAAAGTCCGCTGGGGCGACCGCTATGGCGAAGGAAATATGAGTGGTAAACGTGCGATGCTCATGGTCACCACTGGCGGCTGGGAGTCCCATTACAGTCCCCGCGGCATTAATGGACACATCGACGATGTATTATTTCCAATTCAGCATGGTGTGTTATTTTACCCTGGCTTCACAGTGTTGCCACCTTTCGTGATCTATCAGACCAGCCGTATGGATGAAGCACGCTATGCCAGTATCCGCGAAGCGTTGAAAGAGCGTCTTGATAATCTGTCTCTCACCCCGCCGATAGCCTTCCGTCCACAAAATGCAGGCGCCTATGACTTCCCTGCGATGACCTTACGTGACGATCTCGCCCCTGATCAAACCGGCCATGCGATTCATGTGGAAGAACCACACAACAAATGATGATAGGCCATGCATAAAGACCCGGCACCAATGATGCTATTAACGCATCTTCGGTGTCGGGTTTAGTCCGCAATATCATCCTTCCCCATATCCTTTTTGCCTTAAAGCATGCGACACTTAAACCGACCAAATAGTCCAAAATACTTGTACAGACTTTCCAAGTCGAACTGCACAAAGGCACCCCCATGAGCACGCTCCCTGTACACTCCAGTACCGATCAATCCGAACGCTCTTTGGTCTGGCTCTACCTGCGTTTGACCGCGGTACCGTTGCTGTGGGGCGGCACCTTTATCGCAGGGCGGGTGATCTCGGCAGATTTGCCGCCAGCCACGGCGGGTTTCATCCGCTTTATCTTCGCTAGCGTTGCCCTGCTGATCGCCGTGCATTTTTCGGAAGGACTCGGCGTCCTCAAACGGGTGACTCGTCGGCAATGGATCGGCACTTTCGTGCTGGGCCTGACGGGGATCATGCTGTACAACATCTGCTTTTTTAATGCCTTAAAGTACATGCCCGCCAGTCGGACCTCACTGTTTATCGCACTCAATCCAGTGGTGACGCTGATCTTGGCGGCGCTGTTCTTCAAGGATCGCATCACACTGACCCGCTGGTTTGGGGTGTTGCTGGCACTGATCGGTGTCTTGGTGGTCGTGACACACGGCGATCTGTCCCAGCTTGCGGGTTCGTTTGGTATCGGTGAGTTGTCAATGATCGCGGCGGTGAGCGTATGGGCGATCTATACCCTACAAGGTCGCACCCTGCTGCGCGAGTTGTCGCCACTGGTCACCACTTTACTGGCTGCGCTGTGGGGCACGCTGCTGCTGGCACTCTGTGCGATTCCTGAGTTACCGTCGCTGCATATCCAGCATTTCACCTTTGAGGTCTGGGCAGGTCTATTTTATCTGGGGGTGTTTGGCACGGCGGTGGGTTTTGTCTGGTATTACCAAGGCGTTGCGCGCATCGGCGCGGCGAAGACTGTCATCTTCAATAATCTCGTGCCCGTCTTTGGGGTACTGCTCGGTTGGCTGCTCTTGGATGAAAAGCTTACCGCCAGCCTCATCGTCGGGGGTCTGCTTGCGATCACGGGCGTTTTCTTGGTCAATCGGGTGCGCTAAAGGCACAAACGCTTCACCCCGCCTTCGCTCTCGATGTCTTCTTGGCCATAAAGCCATTGATGAGTTCGACCGCAAGCTTGAGATTGTCAATATCATTGATGGCCTGTGCGGCTTTGAGCAAGGTGTTGGCATCAAAGATCAGAAAATTACTATAAATATCAAAATAGTCATCAGGCACGCGCGCGTGAAAGCGCTCACTCCAATACTCAGTCATGCACGCCATCATCTCCTCATTCAAGCGCAGCATGGTTCGGACACGGTCGATGACGACGCTATAGGCACCGAGCTTTAAATCACTTTTATTAAATGATCGCCAAATGATAAATAACTGATGATAGTGACCATGAAAGATCGACGGGGGAACGCACGACGAGAGCAGGATATGTACGGCGTCATCGAGCTGTCCTTGCTCTTTCTTCGCCATGGCTTCGCTATAACGGCCATCACTATCGGTGCTTTTAAGCCACTTCTTTGACGTTAAAACCTTTGATGCTGTAATGTCCATTTACACGCTCCTTTAAGTCCATTTAGCGTATCACAATGAGAACCAGTTGGCAAAATACCGTACAATTTATCAAACATTGCACCGTGAACACCCACACGAAGACGCAAGATTTAACACAAAATCACCGAGCCATAAGCCGGATACGAATGAGACTACCTGTCTCTACACGCGTACACACAACTGCGGTCGCGATCTTACCCTGCTTACCTCTATCACGCCTATGACCCGCTTAGAAATAATTGCAAACAGCGAGGTCAACTCAATCCAAAAAAAAGTGGCATAATCTGGCGCACGGGCGACAACCCTATCCCATTAAAAAAAGATGAAGGCTACCTATGAAATCTCTACTCTGTCAAAACGCGGAACTTCGTCTGGCAGATCGCCCGGCGCTGACCCCCACCAAAGGCCATGTGCTGCTGGAAGTGGTACGCTGTGGGATCTGTGGTTCAGACCTGCATATGCAGCATCACTGCGATCATATGCACAACCTCGCCTCGCGGGTCGGTTTTAATGGCATCGCCAAAGCCAGTGATGAGTTCGTGATGGGGCATGAGTTCTGCGGCAAGATTCTCGATTACGGTCCAAAAACCCGCCGTCGTTTCAAGCAGGACGCGCTGGTCTGTGCCATGCCACTGCTCAACGTCGACAAATTGGGCTATCAATCGGTCGGTCTATCACCGAACGCTGCGGGTGGCTATGCCGAGCAGGTGATCGTGCAGTCGAGCCTGATGTTTGAAGTGCCTTTTGGTCTGGATGTAGACAGTGCGGCGTTGACCGAGCCGATGGCAGTGGCGCTGCATGCCGTGCGCCGTAGCCGCGTCAAAACCAGTGAACCCGCCATCGTGATCGGCTGTGGTCCTGTAGGTCTCGGTGTGATTCTGATGCTCAAAGCCGCAGGGGTCAAAACCGTGGTTGCCAGTGACTTCTCGCCGAATCGCCGTAAACTCGCCCAACAGTGCGGCGCCGACATCGTGATTGACCCGAAACTCGAATCCCCGTTTAAAGACTGGAAAGAATTTGGTCTACTGGGCAGTGTTTCCGAAGCCATTAACTTTGGCATGGGCTTGTTTGAAAAAATTCAAGCCGTACCGCTACCATGGTGGCACGCATGGCGCGTCGCGGACAAACTCGGTGCACTGCCGAAACGTCCAGTCATTTTTGAATGCGTCGGCGTACCCGGCGTCTTACAACAACTGATCGAAGGCGCGCCGCTGTTCTCGCGCATCGTGGGTGTTGGGGTCTGTATGCAAAGTGATTCGATTGAGCCCGCGTTGGCGATCAACAAAGAACTGGAGATCCAGTTCGTGCTGGGTTATACCCCGCTTGAGTTCCGCGATACCTTACATATGATTGCCGAAGGACAGGTCAACTGTAAGCCGTTGATTACTGGCGTCGTCGGTTTGGAGGGCGTGGCCAATGCCTTTGGCGCCTTGCGCGATCCGGAGCAACACGCCAAGATCCTGATCGATCCGAAGCGTAAGGGTTCAGCGATTGAGCGGTTACAGCACTAAGCGTCACGCAAGCAAGAGCATGAAGGCAGTCCTTTGTGCTCTTGCTCTGCTGGGTGTGCGGTCACACGGCATCTTTCTTGATCGTGTGATGGCATGCCAAGCGTTATAGGCATCACCCAGCTTGACTCGCCAGCAGACGACTGGCGATGTTTTTCACGGCCGTTTTACTCTCTTCTGTGACTGACATATTGGTGAAGATCACCACGCCGCTCGTGTTAGCAGGATCAAGGTACACCGCTGTGAATACGCCTGGATCACCGCCCCAATGATTGGGTCGAGATTTGCCATCCAGATTAGACGCCATCCAGCCCAACCCCTGCCCCGTCATCCATGTGGGCAGTTCAGGAGGCGTACGCATATCCAGCATCTCTGCTTGTGCCGCCTTGCTGAGGATTTGAACCTGAGATGTTGAACCGCCATTGGCTGCCGCCGCAACGAAGCGGGTAAATTCAGCGACCGATGAGCGCAGCATGCCCGTCGACCAATCCGGAAAACCAACGATTTCCACAGGCTTTAACTTACCCTCGACGAGTTCGTAGGGGGTAGCGCGTCGGGCTGCGGGGGTTCCCGCGATGGTCCAACTGGTGTGAGGCATATCGAGAGGCAAAAAGATCTGCTGGCGTGTTTGTTCGCGCATATCAACGCCACCGATCCGACTCGCCAAATAGCCCAGTAGACCGTAGCCAACATTGCTGTATTCCCAAGCCCCGCCAGGGAGAGCCTTGGAAAAACAGCCCTCAGCAGAGTAGTGACGCCCACCCACAGCCAGATAATCCTTGAGAAAATCGCCCAGTGCGATGGTCGAGTCACGACCACGCTGACGGAAATCGACCTCGTAGTATTTCGCATCCGAGATGCTCGACGTGTGCATCAGCAGTTGGCGAAACGTGATGGCTGCGGCTGCGTGATGGGGATTAACGAGCGCAAAGTCGAGATGCTCGGCAACTGAATCATCGAGATGAATTTTCCCCGCTTCGACCAAACGCATCACTGCCGTTGCGGTGACCGTCTTGGTCACCGATGCAATGTGAAACAGCGTATCCGTTGTCACGACTCGGCGGCGTGCAAGGTCAGCAAAACCATAGCCCTTTGTGAACCGCACGACCCCGCCTTGAGCAAACCCAACGGCCATCCCAGGGATTTGAGCGCGGCGCATCTCACTGCGAATAAAGGCATCGAGCTGACGCGTTGATGCCTTAGGATCGGACACTTTAGCAAGCGCAGGCAGCGCGATAGTCGCCAGTCCCAGTGCTAAAAAACGGCGGCGCGGGAGTAATAAAGTACGCAAGGAATTCGGGTCGATCATCAGGGTTACTCGTGCATTTAGGCGGACAGGGATACCTTTAAATAACATCCCGATACTCATAGATCGCCCTAGCGTTGTCAATACGCATCCTGCCTCATTAAAGCCCAAGCCACCATGAGTATTGGAGCATATACCAAGGCTTGGGCTTATTGCTCTTTCATTGGGCTAGCGTCATAGTCCAGATACTTATCATCAGCGTCCTCC
The DNA here is from genome assembly GCA_964373105.1 of uncultured Moraxellaceae bacterium. GTDB lineage: Bacteria > Pseudomonadota > Gammaproteobacteria > Pseudomonadales > Moraxellaceae > Aquirhabdus. Next base: position 11,759 of record CAYJTU010000036.1, read on the forward strand.
TCTCCAAAAGCATATTCACCCGCAAGTTGATAACTGACTCGATAACCGCTGATCTTCGCCAATCCAAACCGATCATGCAGCGCTGCTTTGAGGTTCAAAAAGCCACCCTCACGATGAATGGCATAAGCATAGGGCAAATCATTGGGAAGCAGGGGATAAACCAACTGATTGCTCTCCGATAATACGATGTAGTTTTCGTCATTCCTCGCCGACACCAAGATCGCCTTAATCTGGGTTTGTGGAGATTGACTGACATGCCAAATAAACTTTTCATAGCTAGACAAAACCAGCACCACAGGTTTGGCGGATCGATCAACATATACATTCACGACCTCCTGAGCATTCGTTTCGTAACCCGACACGACAAACACATCCGCCCCCTGCATCAAATCCCGCGGTGGAGATAGTTTAGATAACGGTTGATATGTTTTGAGGACTGCAGGCGTCAGTACCGCATGCATTACTGCTTGTCTATGCTCGTATGCAGCTCGCGCCTTTGGTGATCGACCTTGCGAGGCATATTGGGAAATCTGAGACATATCCACCTCACGAATAAAAGTAACCCACCAGATAAAAAGCCCAGCAAAAAACAACAAGCAAAACGAAAGTATAAATTGTGCTTTCAATGACATCAGTGGCATCTCCACCATAGAGATACAACCCTCACTTCACATCCCCACGCATCGACTCCACCTGCTTCTGCAAAGCCTCTAGATTCAACTCTTCTGGCGGGATCGGCGCCGCAACGATTAGCTCGACGCGGTTGAGTATCCCACGTCGAAACGGTCGCTTCATCGCCGTACCGCCTTCAATCCGCGAAAAGAAACTGCCCCACAAACCGCGCAGCGCCATCGGCACCACAGGCACCGGCTCACGCTTGAGAATCTCCAGCATGCCACTTCGAAACGCATTAAAGTCACCCGTCTTGGTCAGTGTGCCTTCGGGGAAAATCATCACCAGCTCCCCATCGCGCAGGGCCTGCACAGCGTCATTCAGTGCTTTTTCTTTGAGCACGGGATCTTCTTTGGTCGATGCGATTGGGATCGCTTTCATGGCACGGAAGAAGCCGCCCAATACCGGATTTTTAAAAATCAGATAATACATGATGAAGCGCGGCGGCCTTGGCGTCTCAGTGCCGATGATCAAGGCATCGACATAGGACACATGATTACAGACCAGCAAGGCCGCGCCCGTCTCGGGGATATGTTCGATGCCTTGGGTGCGGATTTTGTAGATGGTATTGATCAGCACCCAGATCAAAAAACGCATCATGAACTGTGGGACTAGGGTGAAGATATAGATCGCCACCAAGGCATTCAGCAGTGCCACCACCACAAACAAATGCAAGATACTCAGGCCCAATTTGTACAAAGCGATCGCGACCAATGCTGATGCGACGATGAACACTGCATTGACGATATTATTGGCTGCGATGACCCGTGCACGCTCTTTCGGGGCAGATTCACTTTGCAGCATCGCATACAACGGCACGATATAAAAACCGCCAAACATGCCGATCAAGCCCAGCGTGATCAGGATCTTCCAGCTCTGTGGATCCTGCAGAAATTGTGTCGCGCCGATCACGGCACCTGCGGCCACTGTCGGCGGGCTGATATACGCCAAAATCAGCGCCAATATCGTCAGGCCAAAGGCACCGACCGGCACCAAGCCTATCTCGACCCGTCCACGCGACAACCGCTCACAGAGCAGCGATCCAAAACCAATGCCCACCGAGAACACCGCCAATAACACCGTGGTGACCATCTCATTGCCATGCAGCACTTGCTGGGTATAGACCGGGATTTGCGCGAGAAGTATCGCTCCATAGAACCAAAACCACGAGTTACCTAAGATCGCCAAACGCAACGTGCGCTGACCTTTGAGCATCTGCCAATTGCGCACGGTCTCGGTAAAGAGGTTCCAGTTGACCTTCAGCGTCGGATCATCAGAGGGTGAGTGCGGTATCCCGCGACTGGCGAGATAGCCGACGACCGCACAGGCCAGTGTGCCGATCGCCACAAAGAACGCACCATGGACATGATCACTCATCAGCAGGCCGCCAAGCAGTGTGCCCCCAAGGATCGCCACGTACATGCCGCTCTCAACCAAGCCATTGCCACCCGTCAATTCGGCATTGCTCAGGTGCTGCGGCATGATGCTGTATTTCACAGGGCCAAACAGGGTGGACTGACAGCCCAGCCCAAACAGCATGGCAAATAACAGCGGCATACTGTGCAGATAGAAACCCACCGCACCCAGAATCATCAGCCCGATTTCAAAGATTTTGATACGCCGAATCAGCCATGATTTCTCATATTTATCCGCAAGCTGTCCTGCGGTCGCCGAGAGCAAGATATACGGCGCGATAAAGATCGCCCCCGCCAGATTGACCAGCGCACTGGAGTCTAGGCCGAGCAGCCGTGCACCTTGGAAGGCAACCAAGATGGTCAGGGCATTTTTATAGATATTGTCATTGAACGCGCCCAAAAACATCGTCCAAAAGAAAGGCGCAAAGCGACGTTGTTTTAACAGTGCAAACTGATTGGGGCTGCTCATGGGATTCCTTGTTATTTATTCACGGCTTAGCGATTCATATCACGACCTCGGTGATTATGGCACGATACACCGCTGTCCACAGCAGCTTCCATGACCATCCAAGACGTTCGAGCAGGCGACGGACACCCCCGTATATGTCATCCGATACTCATAGATCATGATATCGATGTCAAGATGACGCACATTGGCTCCCTCGGTCAAATCTTGGCACACGCTGCCAAGCGCTCTTCTGTTGCAATACTGATCAGACTCTCAAATAAGTACAGGTCGCAGGATAGCGATGAAAACGTCCACTCAGATCACGCCATTGAAACCGCTCACAGCATTCATCAGCGCACTGCTTTCGCTGGCAATGCAGCAGAGCCATGCTGAGCTCACCCCACTTGACGAGCGCGGCCTAGCCGCAGTGACAGGCCAAGCCCCCATCTATACCAGCTATATCGAACCCACGGCGGCTGGCAATACCAGTAATTTGGGTTTCTATACTTTTGGAGTAAATGGCAGCCTCGAATTAAATGCCAATATCTCAAGGCTTCAACTGGGCTGTGGCGGGGTGAAGGGTGCAGGCTGTGATATCGACTTAAGTCATGTACGTTTAACCGGTACCAGTCCCGGCCCAAGCGGCACCTATGTCGACTCGGATGCCAAACTGGGCAATCCCTTTCTACAACTGGCGATTAAAAACCCCACATCACTTGCTACCCGCGAAGTCGTCGGGATTGCACTGGGCGCACAAAGCGCACAGGCGTTACTCTCCATCGGTGAGAATCCCACCCCCAACGTACCGGGCACAGTCGGCGGCAGCCCCGGCGGTGAAACGGGGATCAATGCGTTAAGCGGGTCATTTCAAGCCTTGGTACAGGATTTGCGCAATCCACTGGCAATTACGGTACTCGGTATCCCCGTTGCCACGGGGAATGCCTATATCAAAGTAACACCCACCCAACCCAACCTGCCCAGTACGCTCATGACGCAGGAGTCTTCGGGCAATGTTGAAACAGGCGGATACTATCAGTACGTCTCTGGCAGTCGAATGACGGGTGTAGAGTTAGGCAAAATCACACTGGTCGTCCCCAAACTCAGTGTCCTATTGCCCTTTATTAATATCAGCATCGCTTCGGCTAATGCAACCTATACGCCCATCAACCTGATTGACCTGCATAACCTGAATGTCTCTAGCAATAAAGACTCTGGATTGCTGCTCTCACTCAACAACCAAGCCATTCTTTGGCCGCAAGTCGGCACACTGGGCGTATCGACCTTTCCAACCACCGCACAGAGCCTAGATGCCAATGGCAACGTCGCGACCCGAGGCTATAACTCCAACGGCAATGCGATTACCACCAATCAGTTGATGGCACAAAGAGGCTGGTGGTTATCAGCCCCGCAAGCCACCATCGGTGATCCTGATATGGGCTTCATAACCACCACGGAAGCCCGAGTGGATATTTTGACTGCGGGACTCGGTCTCGTGCTCGGCAATATCCCTGTGGATTCGGTAAACACCCGCCAGATCCCGGTGCAGAACTGCTATGGGGGATTGAAATTTTGTTAAATCTTGCTGCCGCAGTTCGCTACTGCCCAAGCGCACTCATCGTGCTCGCCCTCATCACTGCACCGTCTGCACAGGCATCTTTGCTGCCAGTGTGTAGCGCGCCTGAAACCAACTACCCCGCCTACATCCAATCACAGCTGTCGCGAATCACACCGAATGCACATGAGTCCAATACCGCAAGCATCGCCTTTATTATGGCGGCTGCGATCACGGCTAAATATAGCGTGAGCGTCGATGCCAAACAGATTACAGCGATGCTGCGCCAAGAGATGCAAGGTCACCCGCAAATCACCCTGCTGGATATCAAACGTACCTTCAATCAATTAGGCTTTGCGACCGATGGCAAAAAAGCCGAGCGCCCCGAAGAAGTCCTCGGGCTAACCAACCAGATCCTCATCGCCCAAGATCAACAGCAAAACTATATGGCGCTTATCGCGGCGTCTGAGACCTATGTCTACTTGATCTATGGCGTCGTCAATCAGCAAGCCCTGATCTGCCCGATCCATAAATCCAAGTTTATGGCGTCCTACACCACCCAAAAATTTTTGCTGATCAACTAAACGAAGCGCTACATGGCATAGCCGATAGGATCAAAATTTCAGACTGGCCCGAAGCTGACTCGGGCTTTGTTTTTTAACGCGTTTAAAGGCTCTCGAAAACGCGGAAAGATCACTATAGCCCAATTGCTCAGCAATACTGAACAAAGGCAATTGAGTGCTGATTAATAGCGTTTCGGCACGCTCCATACGCACCTCTTCAATCAGCTTGGATAACGTACAGCCTTCTTCAGATAAACGTCGGCTTAAAGTGCGCGTTGATAGTGCCAGAATATCTGCAATCTCTGCTGCTTCAGGATAATTGCCATGCTCGACATAACCCGACAGCAGCCGCCTCACACGCACCGCCACCTGATTATAACTATGCAATAACAGCAGTTTGCCCTCCAACATCGACTCAAGTGCCTGACGGGTACCGCGATTGCGTGTCGCAAGGGGGAAACTAAAACCCTCACGCGGCAAAATCAGTTGATTCTCCAGACTCGAAAACTTTATGGCGACATGGTCATATTTTTTATAGGACGCGATCTTGCCACGAGGACTATGCCGAAAATGGATCTCAGCCCCGAGCAGTTGGGTCAGCGCTTTGCCCTGTGACGTCGTCTCGGCAAACTGCACCATTTTAAGAATATTACCAATCACCACTTCAATCAGCGTTTCATCAAAAGGGCTACCAAAGCTCACCAGTGTTTTGACACGGACATAGACTTTACTGCCTCGATTCTCGCGGTGCATCTCGATACACGGCATGATCAATGGAAAATAGCGCAGTCCAATATCCAGCGCATCGCCAAGGGTATCGGCACTCATCGCTGCCATCCCCAGCATGCCATTGATCGTGACGGGCATATAGCGCATTAACTGTCTTGAAGCTGGTTCATCACTGGTCAAGTATGGCCTTGAAAACTCCATCAACTGCATAAATTGAGGCACTGTAAGCCGCGTTTCGGGGTCGTTGACCTCATCAAGATGCAATCCGCAATGCTGATAGATCTGCTGGACATCACCGTTACGTGCGCGCACCAACCCCTCAACCATCTCCAAGTACTGGATGGGGAAGGTAATCAATGCAGATGGACGTGGTGCTCGGTCTTTGGCTGGAATAATCTTATCTCCGTGACAACCGCAGTGCATGGTACCCGTGATCAAAATTTGCCTGTATTTGACAAAAGACGCTGGTGAGCGTCACAAGCTCACTATAGGCTGACTTTACTCAAGAAATCACTGCCAAACTGTAATCAAATCGGCATGAATGACGGTCCAATAACAAACCCACACTCCACCCCCAAAAGCGCAGGTCAGGACAACCTGATACTGCGTGTGGATATCTGAATCAAAGAAACGGGGGGATTGGATTGAAGCATCACGTGCTATTGCAACAGAGAGTGGCTGTGCATCTGTCGCCAAATTTTAACGTTGATCGCCATTTTGACGAAGACCGACTCCGGCCTGTACAGGCTTAACCGTTACCGCTATAGCCCGATAAATCAAGATTTTAAATTCGCACGCAGTTCACTCGGGCTTTGTTTTCTGACTCGTTTGAAGGCCCGCGAGAAAGCTGATAGATCGCTATAACCCAACTGAGTGGCGATATGCGATAGGGACAGCGATGTGCCGATCAGCAGCATCTCTGCACGCTCCATACGCATCTCTTCGATCAGCTTCGACAGGCTATAGCCTTCCTCGGCTAGACGCCGACTCAACGTGCGCGTGGACATGGCAAGCGCTTCGGCAATCTGTTGTGGATCTGGAAAATTACTCAGTGCCGCATAACCCGACAATAAGCGCCTCACCCGCACCGCCACTTGATCATGCTGTTGCATCAGTTGCAGCTTACTCGCCAGCATCAACTCCAGCGCCATACGGGTGCTGCGATTGCGCGTGACCAGCGGCCTACTCAAGACCTCACGGGCAAAAATAATTTGATTATCAAGACAGCCAAATTTAATCGCCGTCTGACAAAACCCGGAGTACGCCGCTGCATCGTCCAAGCAGTCATGGCGCAAATGCACCTCGGAACCCAAGAGTTGTGAGATCGCTTTGCCATGTGCTGGGGTCTCGGAAAACCCCACCATTTTGAAGAGATTGCCGATCACAATCTCAACCATCAACGCATCAAAAGGACTGCCAAAACTGACCAGATTGCGCACATGGATATGAACTTTATTACCACGATTCTCACGGGTCAGCTCAATCGACGGTACAATCAGCGAAAAATAACGCACCGTGATATCCAACGCATCGCCCAAATTATCGGTACTGATGCTGGCCATCCCGAGCAAGCCATGGATCGTGACGGGCATATGCCGCAGCATCTGGATGGACGCAGGCTCTGAGCCGTTTAGATTCTCTAGGGCGATCACCATCAACTCAACAAACTGAGGCAAACTGATCCGTGTCTCAGGATTATCCACCTCATGCTGCTCAAGCTGACAGCGGACATAAACCTGCTGCACATCGTGTAAATCACCGCCACGCACACGCACCAACGCCTCTACCATTTCAACGTACTGAATAGGAAAGGTAAAGGGTGATGATGCTTGAATAATGGCACTTCTTATCAATGTGGTCATAATCCTATAGCAACACAAGTCACTGTACTCTTGGTGCCAAAGTTTGAATTCCACTGCCAATCTGAGCAGCAATGGGCAGAAAGCAGCATCATGCAAATAGCTAAACTCATTTTGTCAGATCACATCGACCAAAAAAAAACACCTGAAATCATTCAGGTGTTTTCAATCAGGCGGCGCCGCCTTTAAGCATGCGCCGTCATTTTTTGTTTTTTGTTGGTATAGAAGTGATTAATGGCTCCTGTCTTACCCAGTAATCGCTCCGTCCACTCTTGTTCTAATTCATAAGTCTCATCGTTGCGGGGATCAAAATCACGCATTAAGAAATCAGGTAATTTGGTCATGATCGGTAATAAAAAACCTTTTCGACCAAACAATAGATTGATCCCTTTCAGCGTCGATGGAATGTCTTTCAAGCACCCCATTTTGTAAGCAACAACCCCCCATGCCGCCAATGCCGCAGGTAGAACAGTGGCGCTCGTTGCAACCACGGCAATCAATCGATCAATCTTTTGATCGGATGTCGTGGCTTTATACACATCAAAACTGACACTCTTATGCTCAAGCTCCTCCAGCGCATGCCACTGCCAAATCGCCAGAGATGCCTGATCCGCGGTTTCATTGAACTGTTTATGGGTGAGCCACTGAATGGCCAGATGCGCCGTCGTATGCTCCATCAGCACCGTACATGCCAATTGCTGAGCCGGGGTGAGTTTCTCCAGCAGCCTCAGCGCAAATTTGATATTGCGCTCTGGTGTTTTAAGGTCGTATCCATGAGCCGCTAGCACCATATTTAAACGATCATGCTCACGACCATGCATCGACTCCTGACCAATAAATCCTTTCACCTGCTCTTTTAGATCACCATCGGTAATGTCATCTCTAAACCGTCGAATAGAATTGACAAAGAAGCGTTCGCCATCGGGGAATATCGCCGACATCACAGCGAACATGGCCGATGCACAGGCATTATCAAATGCAAAATTCTTCGGAAAATTTTCTTTAAATTCAAATTGCATATGCCGCACAGGAATTGGATTCATAAGTGGTACAGCCAATTTAAACTGTGCTTTTGTACTGGTTTGAACGGTATTCATTGAGTTGCTCCATTTCAGATAAACAGTCATGTTGCTGAGGAAACGCACTACACTTTGAATAAATCTTGACCACATGCGTCATGTCAGGCATTATAATCCGACACTTTAATCGGATATAAGTCGGAATAAAATGGTCCGTAAACCCAAACAGCAACGTGCAATCAATACCGTCAATCTTATTGTTGAAAGTGGATTTCTTTGCGTTGCCAAGCATGGCATGTCAGGTACAACCACACAGAAGATCTCTGATATCAGCGGTGTTGCGATGGGCTCAATTTATGAGTACTTCGAGAACAAAGAAGACATCTTTAACGCGATGCGCACGCACTTCGTCAATGAAGTCGTCATTATCCTTAAACCCAGTTCATCGGATTTTGCCCAGCTTACAATTCATGAAATGATTCGAAAGATTTTCAAAAATATTTCTGAAATTCTTGAGAAAAAAGAGGGTATCTATTTGAAATGGATTAAAGAAGGAATGATCGTCGACTCAAACTTTCAATCACAAATCCATCCGATTACCATGATGCTCACAGAGATTGTTTTTAACTATGTGATGGCTCACCCTGAGCTGATGAGACTTAAAAATATGCAGGTCATGATTTATATCTTTGCCAACTCAGGCATTTTTACCTTAATCAAATATCTCACTGAGCCGATTACCCCATCATTCACCTTTGATCAACTGGTCGATGGGCTCGGTGATATGGTGCAAAAATACGTCAGCTATGAACTCGCTCAGGATGCAGCAACATAACGTTGCTGCTCTTTAAGTTTGAAGAATCGCTCTTTCGCTTTGGGGTCGATATTCGCCTTACTCAAGTCGCCCTTGTAATGATCAGCCACACGTTGATCCATGATGCTAAACCACCACTTCGGAATCATTGCCCTTTGTCGAGCATTTATTAACCAATAGACCGATCACCTCAACCTGCTCAAGCCTGACTCCATCGCCTTAATGGGGGTGTAGAGGCTTTGGCATGAATGGATAGCGCTGCAATTTACCGCCTTGTCATAATTGATCACTAGACTCGGGTGCTTCTTTATTTAATGACACTTCATTATGCACTCCATGTTTTCCCCAAAAATGACTACAGCTCTACGCGCATCACTGCTCGGAGCAGCACTGGTCGCAAGTGCAGCGTTCCCATTGACCGCACAAGCAGCGACTGCCACTGATCTGAAACTGCTCCAGTTCAACATCTGGCAGGAAGGCACCTCAGTGCCGAATGGCTTTAACAAGATCGTTGACACCATCGTCACTACACAACCCGATGTGGTCTTTCTCTCCGAAGTGCGTAACTACAACAACGTCGACTTCGTCAAAACCCTCAAAGCGGGTCTGGCAAAAAAAGGCCTGACCTATGTCGGCGGCACACTCGGCGGCGATGCGGATGTCATCAGCAAATACCCGATCATCTCGCAGAGCAACGTCACTGCCTATAACGTCAAAACCTACACACTGAATGTGAATGGTCAATCGGTCATCGTCGTGCCCCTACACCTCGACTACACCTCGTATGCCTGCTATCTGCCGCGCGGCTACAACGGCGGCACGCCGGACTGGGCCATGCGTGATGCCAACCAAGACGGTCAACCTGATCCAGTCACCGACATCCCGACAATCCTCAACTACAACTTGGCCTCACAGCGCGACGAAGTGATTGGCGCGGTCAGCAATTGGGCCAAGACCATCAGCACACCGATCATCATCGGCGGCGACTTTAACGAACCATCAGATCTGGACTGGACCAGCGCCACCGCCAATCTCTACGGGCACAGCGGCACTATCGTGCCGTGGCAAACCACCAAAACCCTACAAGCGGCTGGGTTTAGCGATAGCTATCGCGTGCTGTTCCCCAATCCCGTGACCCATCCTGGTTTCACATGGCCGTCCTATGCCGATGGCGTCGGCACCACCAGTTGGACACCGAAATCCGATGAACGCGACCGTATCGATTTCATTTTCTATAAAGGCACAGGGCTCTATGCCAAGCGCACGACCATCGTCGGGCCACTGAAAGACTACGTCAAGAACGTCGTTAATACCGAAAATACCCTTGATCCCTTTACCGCTTCCACACTGGCATGGCCATCTGACCATAAGGGCGTACTGTCCACAATCAGCATTCCGGTGAAAACCAATGCCACCACCTTGGTTGCCAACAAAAACAGCTATACCAGCAGCGACGCCAACATCACCTTGAGCTACACCGCATCCAATGGTGCCGCGCAAGACTGGATCGGCATCTATAGCAAAGGCGACACCCCGGGCAGTATCGGATCGAAGAAATGGGCGTACGTGCCAACGACGGCAGGCAGCAAAAACTTCACCAACGACCTGCCTAGTGGTGCCTATCAAGCGTATATATTTTCAAATAATGGCTATAGTCAACTGGCAGGTCCGATTGATTTTGAAGTCGGCACAGCGACTGCCTTCTTGACCACCAGCAAAGCCCTGTATAGCCCAACGGAAAGTATCGCCGTATCGTACTCGACACCTGAAACCGCGAGCCAAGATTGGATCGGCATCTACAAAGCCGGTGAGCGTCCTTCCGCACAATTTCCTGCCAAAGCATGGCAATACACGCCAAACACCACCACGGGAACGCTGAACTTTAATGCGCTGCCTGTGGGCGATTATGATGTGTATTATTTAGCACGCGGCGGCTACTCGCAGTACTTTGGACCGACGCGAGTGAGTGTGCGTTAAGCATTCTAAAAGTCAAAAAAGCCCTAGGGATTATTCTCTGGGGCTTTTTTTGCTGAGGATTTTTTAGTTATGCATCATTGCTTAATAAAAATGCAACAAAATAGTTGCATTTAAAGTTATTCGGTGCATAATGCAACTATTAGGTTGCATCTAATAAACCACACCCTCGCCAACTGGAGAGTCGACATGAGCAAAGCCTATACGGGCGGATGTGCCTGCGGGGCCATCCGTTATGAAATCTCTCAAGAACCTATTTTCTCAAATCACTGCCAGTGTCTCGACTGTCAGCACACCAGCGGCACAGGACATGGGTCATATCTGACCTTTGCAAGCAAAAGCAATGCGGTGCTAAACGGCGCAGCAAAGCATTGGGACGTCGTCGCAGACAGCGGCAATGTCAAAACACACGCTTTCTGCCCCAACTGCGGATCACCGGTCTACCTGACCTTTGCCGCCATGCCTGATTTGTTTACCGTGCATGCCGCTAGCCTCGATGATCCAAGCAGATTTAAGCCGCAAGTCGTGACGTACCACGGACGCGGTCAGCAGTGGGATCACCTTGATCCCGCCTTGCCGACATTCGCCAAGATGCCGCAGCAAGACAGTGTCGCGTAACACAGGTCACAGGTAATCTTTAATGCATCGTGCCGCCTATAAGTAGCACATGCTCACATGCAACTAACCCAATTTCATTGAGAATATAATCTAGAGGTGACATCATGAACGCATCAACCGATCGTATCGAAAAACAAATCGTCTTA
>CAYJTU010000037.1:0-23208 GCA_964373105.1 uncultured Moraxellaceae bacterium
GATGTACTTGCCGCACTTGAGAAAATGCTTGAGCGTGATCATGCAAAAACGAAGATCACCCAAGTCTCTGAGCTTGGCTTGGTTGAAATGACGCGGAAACGTACTCGTGAATCTTTAGAGCATCTACTTTGTGAAATGTGCCCGACTTGTCAGGGGCGTGGTTATGTGAAGACGGCAGACACTGTTTGTTATGAGATTTTTCGTGAAATCATGCGATATGCACGTGCCTATCAAGCACCGAGTGGTTATATGGTAGTTGCCAGTAACGCGATTATTGATAAATTATTATCAACAGAAGCGGCTGCTGTTGCTGATTTGGAGCACTTTATTGGGCGCGTGATCAAGTTTCAAGCCGAAAGTCTTTATACGCAAGAACAGTATGACATTGTTTTAGTTTAATTTATTTTTACTACAAAGAAAGTTAAAATAAAAAAATGAGATGATTGAATCAATTAGGAATTGTTCTCATCTATTATAGTCTGTTACAGGTTCGATGCGAAAACACGGTACAGTTCGATGAATCACTTCTATACTGACTCTGAAGCGGAAATACAGCGTTTGCTGTTTCCACCAGTTTAGGAGATTCATCATGCAACAGTCAGTTCAAAGTAATTCGAACCACAGTGTCCAAGTGGGCGTGACTCATATGCAAGCCGCTTATGGTGTGTGCCATTTGGTCGATGAACAAGGCCGTGAAATCAAAATCACTGAAGCGATGATTTTAGATGCCTTCGCCTCACTGAAAAAACGCTGCTGCAATCAAGCTGCGGCATAAGTCATAGATACTGATACTTCCCAAAGGCTTAAGCTTTTTATGAATTCATTATGATGGAATCATAAAAGTATAGAGATAGACGGTGTGAGTGTATCAGTGGTATCCGTGCACAAGATTCTTTTAATCAGACAGGCCTAGCCTGTCTTTTTTATGCGTATTTCAAAATGGCGAATGTTGTCGAATAAACCTCGCTATAATGAAACGACACTTAAAATAACGCCATCAATATGTCATATCCTGCTCAAAAATTATTGCCCGTTGATGATCTTATTACTCAACTGCTTGCGAGTACCGGTCATTTTAGTTTGGAAAGCGAAGCATCAGATCTGTCTTCAGCACAGGGACGCGTACTCTCAAAACCCATTATTTCAACGATGAATGTCCCCCCCTTTGATAATAGTGCGATGGATGGCTATGCGCTGGCATGGCATGCCAATCTACAGGGTCAAACGCTGTGCATCAGTGATACAACATACGCGGGTCAACCTTCTGTTGAATTTGTTCCGGAAAGTGTGGTCAGAATTTTAACCGGTGCGCCAATCCCCAAAGGTGCGGATACCGTAGTTATGCAAGAGAATGTTACTCACTGTACGCATTTAGATGTAGCGAGTATCGTGATTAATCAGCAGCCCACGCACGGTGAAAACATTCGTCGTGCGGGTCAGGATATTGCCGAAGGCGAGCAGGTTTTGGCTGCGGGTACGCGTTTGGGTGCCGCTGAAATTGGCGTGTTGGCGAGTTTAGGTATTCAATCGGTTGCTACTTACCGCGCGCTGCGCGTGAGTGTGATTGCCACGGGTGATGAGTTGATTGAAGCAGGGCAGCCCCTTGCAGCGGGGCAGATTTATAATAGTAATGCGCCTTTGTTAGCCGCTTTGCTGAAATCTTTGAATGTTCAATTGATGCGCGTGGTACATGTGCCAGATCAGGTAGACCAACTCAAAGCAATATTGAGTTTGGCTGCAGGAGATAGTGACTTAATTTTAACCACGGGCGGTGCATCGGTTGGAGATGCAGACCATTTGAAATCGGTGCTCACGGAAATAGGGCGTATTGATAACTGGAAAATTGCCATTAAGCCGGGAAAACCGCTGGTATGGGGTGAGGTTAACCATGATCAGCGCGCTGTCCCTTTAGTGGGGTTACCTGGAAATCCACAATCCGTTTGGGTCACCTTTTTGATTGTCGTATTGCCTTATTTGAAGGCGCTGCAAGGACAGCGACATAAGCTATTGCCGCAGACTATTAAAGTACCCGCAGGTTTTACGCGTCATAAAGGGCAGGGACGGCGTGAATATTTACGTGTTCAACTCGTTGATGGGCAGCTACATCCACATCCGACTCAAAGTAGCGGTGCGTTGATGTCTGCAAGTTGGGCCGATGGATTTGCGATTGCTGAGATGGGGCAAACTTTTGCGGTGGGGGATTTGATTGAGTATTTGCCGATGAGTGGTGTATTGTAAGATTTTTATGATTGATAAGTGTAGACCCATCATTAAGGCATAAAAAAACTGAACCGCTTTTTCAAGGGGTTCAGTTTTTGTGCGCTTTTCATCACTTATGCTGCAAGGCAGCACAAGTCATTATTCAGCAGCAGCGTCATCAGCGCCTTTCTTCGCAAAACGACCAAAGCGTTTGTTGAAGCTTGCCACACGACCTTCTGTCTTCATCTGACGAGTTTCGCCAGTGTAGAATGGGTGTGATGCACTGGAAATATCCAAAGAAACATATGGATAGGTTTCGCCATCAGTATGAGTATGGGTCTTTGCAGTCTTGACGGTTGAACCGATCAAAAAGAATTTGTCAGCAGTTGTATCGTGAAACAGTACCGGACGGTAGTCTGGATGAATATCAGCTCTCATTAGGGGATTCCTGGCAGTTGTAGCTTGGCGCGCATTCTACCAAAAAAATGCAAAGAATGTTGAGCTTTTTACAACAATTTATGATTTTAAGCCTGCATTGTTATCATTGAATAACAATGCAGTATTTATTGGGGGAATGCTATTCGTCCAATGAAATATCAGAAGTAAGGCGTTCTAAAATAACGATCTCATATTCCAGTAATCCCAATAGGCTTTGAATACTGGGCAGCGTCTTACGACAAGCAATAATACCGACTTCCAGCTTATCTCGATAACTGGTGAGGGTGATATTAGTGGCTTGCCCATCCATGACGATCGAGACGGGGTAGAGGGCATCAAGCATGGCGCCATTCCAATACAGCGTCTCTTTGGGGCCGGGAACATTGGAGATCACGATATTAAAGGATTGCAATTTTGGCGCGGCACCTGTGACAAGGTTTAGGCCCGCCATCGAAAATACGATACCGGTATAGTTGAGTAGTTCTCCGCTGGTCATCCGTTTCATGCGCTGCTTTGCATTGGTGATACTAGCTCGAATCAATTTTAGACGCTCAAGCGGATCGCTGATATGCGTCGCTAAATTCGCGAGGATAATGGCAATCGCATTACCACTGTCGTCATTTTCTTGGCGAATTGAAACGGGGACCATCGCAATCAGTGGTTTTGCAGGCAAGGCATTTTGATTGCTGAGATAAGCGCGCATCGCGCCCGAACAAATCGCAAGGATAATGTCGTTAATCGTGACACTTTCCCCGAGATACTTAGTGAGTTTCTTGGCGATATCGCGTAGTCGTTGTAAATCATAGGACTGCGCTGCAAAACGACGTGAGGCTGAGACCTGCTGGTTAAGGATACTGCGCGGCGCTTGAAATACAGAGACATAATTTGGATCGCTGCGCTGTGTGATCGCGGTGTAGACTTCGCGCGTTACATTGGGCGCGATTTGAATTTGTTTGGCGATCGTGTTCAGGAACTGGGTGGTTTTACTCAGTGTAATTCCAACTTTCTTATGACGCGTGTCCTTGACGGCCCAAGGCGGAACAATATCTTCCGTGACAGGGAAGGGTGACAGGGCGCGTTGAATGAGCTTCATTCCGCCTACACCATCGGTGAGTGCGTGGTGAATTTTGAAATACATTGCAAAACGATTATCTTCAATCCCTTCAATCACATGGCATTCCCATAGGGGTTTAGCGCGATCAAGCAGGGCTGAATGTTCTTGCGAAACATAGGTCAGCAACTCACGGATGCGTCCAGGTTGGGGCAGCGCAATATGTCTGAAGTGTTGATCGATATCGAATTCATCATCTTTATCCCAAAAGTACCCATTTAGGACTTGGTTAAAAGGCTGGACAGGTTTTTCATCAGATGCACGTATAGATTGTACAAATTGCCAAACAAAGTCTGAAGGCGCGTGCTCAGGCAGTTTGAATAAAAATAATCCACCGACATGCATGGGCTGCTTACGGCTTTCGAGTGTTAAAAATAATAAATCAATTGGGCCGAGCGCGCGCATAAAACCCCTTCTCCTTGTGAGGAATGCAGCAATCAATGCTGATTCATAGTTAATTGTAATTAGTCTGAATAATATAGCATGAAGAGTGCCAAGTTAGGATGACAGGATTTGAACGGCTGATTCAATTTATAGCTTTTATGATGATCGTTTTTCATTGAGCCATGATTAAAACTCATGATGCCAATCCCAAAGTGATAAATTTATTTTTATGTCTATAAATTAGTTGGTTAAACGTTTAATTTGTGGCAACAATTCATATGTAGCGATTGCAGGCAGAATCCTGTAGTCTGAATCTTCTTCTGTGGATGTGTTCATTTTTGCGGGCGTGATTTTATGCAGCCTCATCGCATCCACTTTGCCCCTTCTGATGTGCTCATGATTCATAATTTTTATAAATCATTGAGTTCATTATGCCTTCACTCCCGACTTCTCCAATTGAAGTCAAGTTCAGCTTCATCACTATCGGTAGTCATCACTTCCAACTCCGGTCACTCAAAGATAAACAACAATTCTCAGATCCTGAGGGTGTGGCAGAGCGTGCAGGAATATCATCTTCCACGTGGCCTATTTTCGGAAGCTTATGGCCATCTGGCATCATCCTTGCGGAACTGATTGATATTCATGAACTTAAGGGCCTACGGATTTTAGAGTTGGGCTGTGGTTTGGGGCTCGCAAGTTTAGTTGCACATTGGCGCGGTGCAGATATCACTGCCAGTGATTACCATCCGATTGCGCAAGATTTCTTTGCAATCAATGTCATGTTAAATCAACTCGAACCCATGAGCTTTGTACTCTGCGATTGGGAGAAGTTACAACCGGAATTGGGTTTATTTGATTTGATTATCGGCAGTGACTTGCTGTATGAGCGGAATCACCCTGCATTACTGTCTGCATTTATAGATCGACATTCAAAGCCTACAGTCGAGGTGATCATTATTGATCCTGATCGTCGTCAGCAACGAGAGTTTATAAGAGCCATGCAGAGCCTTGATTATATTTACAGCATGGCGAGGGCTCCCACTCTACAGGCTGAACGATTGCATTTTAAAGGTAAAATCATGACCTATCGAAGAAACAATTATTAGGTAATTGTGATCTAGTTATCATTAAATACAAAAGTCAATAGTTGGTATGTGAATTGCTTGTTGTTTTAAGTGATATAAATTTTTTGTGTGGGTAACGCCATGTTTATCCATCATGAACAAAATTTAGGGGGTATTGATGTTAAATCGTGATCAATTGCAAGAGCTAGGACGATTCAAGTTGTTGATGCGTAAAATGCACAATCAATCGGTACAAATTGAAAAGTTTCTGACGGATTTTGATTATCAGTCTGCGATGCTGGATATTGCGGAGGAGTTTGACGACAAGGATTTAGAAAATGATGAGTTGATTATGCTTTCACTCACATTACGATCAAGGTTTGGGCGTTTAGGCCACGGCGATGAAGCTTATGCGTCAATCGTGCCTGTGCTTCACCACCCTGTGGAGAGTGCCGCAGCAAGCTCATTACCAGAACCTGCCGTAGCTTCCCCGTCGAAGTCATTGCTCCGTTCAATTGGGAATTCGGTAGCCTCAGCAATTGTGGCAAAAGAACCCGAGCAAAGCCCTAGCACAATTCCTAATGAGTCAGATGGTGATAAAAAACGTTATGTCATGAGTTTGCGTTAATCAAGAATCATAGCCATCTGGTGCGAAAGATGTTTTAAATTTATGATTTTAATCAATGTATTAATCTAATATGTGCGATAGACCATTTGAGCCGACAAGGCTCTTTTTTTATGGGCGATCATAAGTTTTTTATAATTTTATGCTTGAAAAAAGCACGCGCACTACGCATTTATAGACTATCTCAAATCAAAAACGAGTGCGACCGCCAATTAAGGCGACGCTTCACAACTGATGAGGAAATCATATGCGTTTTGAAAAATTTACTGATCGATTACAACAAGCATTATCCAATGCCCAATCTCTTGCTGCGGGTCTAGATCATACTGGGATTGAAGCCATTCATATCTTAGCCAGTCTGCTGGATGAGCCGGCGAATGTCAGTTTGCTCACCCAAGCGGGTGCCAATATACAAACATTACAGTCGCGCTTACGCCAAGCGATTGCTGATGCACCAAAATTGGCCACTCCCAATGGTGATATTAATCTGACCCCTCAAGCGGTGCGTATCTTGAATCTTGCTGATAGTTTTGCCCAAAAAGCAGGGGATGAATATATCGCAAGTGAGTGGGCACTTCTTGCGCTAGCGGATCAAGGCGAAACCAAGAAAATCATTGAGGCTGCGGGTAGTGATGTCAAACGACTACGTGCGGTGATCGAGCAAGTCAGGGGGGATACTAAAGTGAACACCAACAATGCAGAAGATCAACGCGAGGCACTCTCCAAGTATACGATCGATCTGACTGAACGGGCTCTTGCTGGAAAGCTCGACCCTGTGATTGGGCGTGATGATGAAATTCGTCGCACCATTCAGGTGCTTGCACGCCGCACCAAAAATAACCCCGTATTGATTGGTGAACCGGGTGTGGGTAAAACGGCGATTGTTGAGGGTCTTGCCCAACGCATCGTTAATGGTGAAGTGCCTGAAGGACTGAAGAATAAGAAAGTATTGTCTTTAGATCTCGGTGCTTTGATTGCGGGTGCAAAGTTTCGCGGTGAGTTTGAAGAGCGCTTAAAGTCGGTCTTAAATGACTTGGCTAAACAAGAAGGGCAGGTCATTTTGTTTATTGATGAGCTGCACACCTTGGTTGGTGCAGGTAAAGCCGATGGTGCGATGGATGCTGGAAATATGTTGAAGCCTGCACTCGCGCGCGGCGAGTTGCATTGCGTGGGTGCGACGACTTTAGATGAGTATCGTCAGTATATTGAAAAAGATGCGGCGCTTGAGCGGCGTTTCCAAAAAGTTCTGGTTGATGAGCCTTCAGTGGCCGATACGATTGCTATTTTACGTGGCTTGAAAGAACGTTATGAGTTGCATCATAAGGTTGAAATTCAAGATTCGGCGATTATTGCGGCCGCGCGGATGTCACATCGTTATATCACGGATCGAAACTTACCAGATAAAGCGATTGATCTGATTGATGAAGCCGCAAGTCGCTTGCGTATGGAGATGGACAGTAAGCCAGAAGTCATGGACAAGCTGGAGCGGCGCTTGATCCAGTTTAAAATGGAACGCGAGGTGCTCAAGAATGACGAAGAAGCCCGTAGTCAATTACGTTTGATTGATACACAAATCGAGCAATTAGAAAAAGAATACGCGGATTTAAACGAAGTTTGGCTTGCTGAAAAAGCCATCGATAAAGGTGGTAAGCAAATTATCGAGGATCTTGAGAATGCGCGGATTGCATTTGCTAAAGCAGAGCGTGAAGGCAACTATGCCGAAATGGCACGTCTGCAGCATGGCGTGATTCCTGAGCTCAATAAGCAACTCGCTCAAGGTCAAAAAGATGAGGATGCAGAGAAGCCGACTTTATTGCGTAATAAAGTCACAGATCAAGAGATCGCGGAAGTGGTCAGCGCGGCTACTGGCATCCCTGTCAGTAAAATGATTCAAGGTGAGCGCGAGAAGCTGTTGCAGATGGAAACTGAGCTGCATAAACGCGTGGTGGGGCAAAATGAAGCCGTTGTAGCGGTCTCGAATGCTGTGCGTCGTTCACGGGCTGGGTTATCGGACCCCAATCGTCCAAGTGGCTCCTTTTTATTCTTGGGCGCCACAGGCGTAGGGAAAACGGAACTCAGTAAGGCACTCGCAAACTTCCTGTTTGATAGTGATGACGCCATGATCCGGATTGATATGAGCGAGTTTATGGAGAAACACTCCGTAAGTCGTTTAGTGGGTGCGCCTCCAGGCTATGTGGGCTATGAGGAAGGTGGGACATTGACCGAAGCTGTACGCCGTAAGCCCTATAGTGTTGTGCTACTGGATGAAGTTGAAAAAGCCCATCCCGATGTCTTTAATATCTTACTGCAGGTATTGGACGATGGGCGATTAACCGATTCACAGGGCCGTACGGTTGATTTTAAAAATACGGTCATCATCATGACCAGTAATTTGGGTTCGGCGGCTATTCGGGAACTGGGTGAGGATGCACCTGCGGATCAGGTGAAGGCTGTGGTGATGGAAGCTGTTGGCGAGCATTTCCGTCCCGAGTTCATTAATCGCATTGATGAGGTGGTGGTATTCCATCAATTGGGCCAAAGTCAGATTCGAGGCATCGCCGATATCCAATTGGATCGCTTACGTCAGCGTTTGGTCGATCGCGAGATTGATTTGGTCCTTGACGATTCTGCTTTTGATCAATTGATTAAAGTCGGTTATGACCCAGTCTTTGGTGCGCGACCACTGAAACGAGCTATACAGGCCGAAATCGAAAACCCACTGGCCTCACGTATCTTGTCTGGTGAATTTGGTGCTGGTGATACGATTACAGTCAGTGCTCATCCCGATCAAGGTGATGGGTTGACCTTCGAGAGAGCACGTTTTCATTAATGAACTAAACGGTCAATCATTTTGACTGTGACGTGACTATGTAAAGTGACTAGAAGTAAACGAAAAGACGAAGTCCGCTTCGTCTTTTTTATTTATGGCAAGCTACATTAATAATGATCAGTTTGGTTGCGTGTTTGTATAATATTTGATAGATTCATCGGACAATATAATAATTCTTTTAATGTGGTTATGCTTGGACAGGAGTCTAGCAAAATGGAAGTATTCCCTCAGATTAAGGAAGGAGAGAGTGACTCTTTAAGATCTCTTGTCCACACTGTATTTGCGAAGAGACTATATCTTGCTGTGATCGTTGCCTCGGTCGCAACGTGCATGCCAATTTATGCCGCATCGCAGTTGAGTGATGCTGAGTTGGACACCAAATTCCTTGATGTTCCTATCAAGTCGCCTTCTTTATCTCAGTCAGAAACGGATAGTGGGTTATCTGCAAATCGAGGCGCAAGCGCTGACGCGACGACAGTTTTTGAAAAAGCACAATTAGCGTTAAACCAATCTGCTGATTTATCTGGAGCCAACCCTCTTTTAGCTGGCCTCGAGCAAAAGATTCGCTTACTCGGAACTTCGGAAACGTTGGGTGTGCCCACCGGTGTTGCAAACACAGCCATGTATATTCCATTTGGTGCAGAGAATTTCAGTTATAAATGGGCTGGGAATCTCGATCAAGTCTATGTTGCTCCACCTACAAATATAGAGTATTTGCAAACCATCTATGGGGCAGAAGCAGATTTCTACCTGACCAAACCCCAAGTCGTTCGTATTGAAGCGACGAGTCACCGTACGAATTAATACATGGATGGGCCTGATGTTTGAGGTTCAGATTGTAATGGCAAAAAAGGCACTGATAAACGTGCCTTTTTTATTTGCTGACCGCCGTACATGCATGCTCTGATTGATGACTTACGCCGTTAGTCCTATCTTTTTCATCAAGAAGTCTGCACACCATGCCGGTCCGATGAGGAGGAACTGAAGGTCTTTGAAGAATGAAGGTTTTTTTCCCTCAACTTTATGTCCATAGAATTGACCGACCCATCCGATTATAAATATCCCAATATAGAACCAAATAGGCGTAGAGAGGGCCATCGTGAGCGGTCCGGATAAAACCGCGACAATGCAGACCACAAACGCCGAGAACAGTGCCATAACGAGAAATAAGGGCATGGAAAGGCGTGCATAGAAGATCATCATCAAAATGAGAATAATCAGCGTCGCAATCGGGCTTAGCGTCCACAGAATTCCAATCAAACTTGCGGTAATGAGCGGGACACATATCCAGTGAATTTTTTTATTGAGCGGGTTTTGATGGCTGATGCTGTACTCAGCAAGCCAGCTTTGTAATGTGCGCATATCAATCATCCTTATCATTGCTGTTCGATATGCTATCTATTATACAGCACCTATAAAAAAACCGCCTATCAAGGGCGGTTTCATTTCAATCACGGTTTTTGGTGTGAGGATTAGTTAGGTCCGCTCACACGTTCAATGGTCACGTTGCCCATGCCTTGATTGACAATACCTAACTTTTGGGCAGCACCGTAAGAAAGGTCAAGGATCCGGTTACCTGAGTATGGTCCACGGTCGTTGACTTTTACCACTACGCTTTTGCCATTGTCTTTGTTTGTCACACGGATAAAACAAGCCAAAGGCAGTGAGCGATGCGCAGCAGTCATGGCATTCATGTCAAAACGTTCACCGTTCGCCGTTTTACGACCGTTAAACTGATGACCGTACCATGACGCAATACCCGTTTGTTTAAATTTACGGACGGTATCGTTAGCAACAGAGCTTAAACGATCTAAAACGCTCATATTCTCGCTGCGTTGATTGGTGTCATCAGATGAATCAATACTCATGACTTTAACGACAGTGTTTGCATTAGCGGCAACTGAGACGTTATCTGAACTCGTTGTTGTATCGCGTGTGGCAAGCGTCGGGGTAGTAGCGAGTGCTAGTGTGGTTGCATTCACGGTTTTGCTATCACGTGAGAGTGCATTGGAAGCAAGACTCGGTACATCGAATGGCGTTGTCAGCGATTGCGATTGGACTAGTTCTGCGTGTGCAGAAGTAGCAAGTGTTACGAGTACAGCTAGCGTTGTCAGTGTTATTCGCATAAACATGCTCCTTTGGAGGGCGGTTGCTGGATGTCGCTAACAACCATCATCTTCAAGTTTGGCTTAATATAAAGTGTAGCAATGAAGACACATCCTACTGTCCAAATCCAGAATTGTCTAAAAAAATGCCTGAATATGGGCAGATTTTACATAACAGCATCATTTGCGCTCAAAAAACGAACAAAATGGTAACAATATATTTCTAAAATGAAAATTTGTTGATTTTTTGAGCGAGTGCGCGAAGATTTTTATGGCGTTTTCGCTGCATCTAGTTCAGGCATAGCCGGCTTAGTACTTCGAGCACGAATAGCTGCACCCAACTGCCATACGGCAGTGGCATATAAGCGACTACGATTATAAGTTGTGATGACTTGATAGTTTGGGTAGGTAAACCAATACAGTGGGCCAGTGTCGCCCATCAAGCGGACACCACAAACGAGGTCTGTAGGTGCTATAGGTGCACTAATGGGTGTCAAGCCAAGCGCAAATAACTCGCTTGCAGGGCGAGTTTGAGTGAGATCCTTGGTTATGATGAGGTTGTCGTCAGTTCCTTGGTATTTAGCACGGTAACCGATCGGCTTTCCTTTCTGCCAGCCATGGCCCGCTAAATAGTTCGCAATCGAGCCTATCGCATCAATGGGGCTGTTAACGAGGTCTATACGGCCGCTACCGTCGAAATCAACAGCATATTGACGGATATTGCTTGGCATGAACTGCGGATAGCCAATTGCACCCGCGTAAGAGGATTTGATGGTTGTCGGATCAATTTTTGCATCTCGCGCAAAGACCAATAGCTCCGCAAGTTCTTGTTTAAAGTAATCTGGACGGCGAGGGTCTTTGAATGCGAGGGTTGACAGAGCATCCAATGCTTGAAAAGAGCCTTTATGGCCGCCGAAACCAGTTTCTACGCCCAGTATCCCTAGAATGATCTCTACAGGGACGCCGTAAGTGCTTTCCGCACGATTCAAGGCTTCTATATATGTGGTTTGAAATGCGAGACCTTTATTGATCGTTGCTTCAGTTATAAACTGGGGTTGGTATTGGTACCATTCTTTGCTTTCACCGGGTTTCGCCATCACCGCCAGAATATTAGGCTTGAGACGCGCATTGATCATGATGTTATCAACATCTTCTGGTGCGAACTGATATTGGCGGACCATTTGATCACGAAAGGCTGGATAGGCTGGATCAGAATCAAAGTCACCAGCGAAAGCCGCAGTAGCAATCGTCATTGTTGCAAGCGTTGCCGTTATATATTTAATGTGTTTCAATTTGAAGTCCCTTAAAAGGTGATGAGCGCCATCATCTGTTTTTTAAATAAAGCAAAGTACGGGTTGGAATCTTAGAATATAACTTAAAATCTATGCTGATTAGCGATGAGTACGGATAGACATCAATAGCCCAAATCCGCTCATTAATGTAATCAAAGCAGTGCCGCCATAGCTAATAAAAGGCAGGGGAACACCGACCACAGGCAGAATACCACTCACCATCCCGACATTCACAAAAACATAGACAAAAAACGACATAGCAATTGCACCGCCAAGCAAACGCCCATAGGTACTTGAGGTTTCAAAAGCAATAAACAGTGCCCGGCCCACTAATGCGCTATATAAGACCAGCAGCAGGATGACGCCGACTAAACCGAACTCTTCTGAGAAGGCGGCAATAATGAAGTCGGTGTGCCCTTCAGGCAGGAACTGAAGATGAGATTGAGTCCCTTGCAGGTATCCCTTTCCCATCATACCGCCAGAGCCGATTGCTGTTTTGGACTGGATAATATTCCAGCCTGTGCCTAAAGCATCGGCTTCTGGATCGATCAGTGTAAGAACACGCTGCTTCTGATAATCATGCAGTAGAAATTCCCATACGATGGGTAATGCCGCACCGAGTGCGACCACGCAGCCGCCAATCATCCACCAAGGGAGTCCTGCCAGAAACAGGACGAATAAACCACTGGCACTTACCAAGATTGCAGTTCCCAAGTCGGGTTGTTTTGCAATCAGCGCAGCAGGGATGGCAATCAGCAGGAGACCTGTTAGGACTACTTTCCAGCTGGGAGGCAAAACTCGACCAGATAGATACCATGCCATCATCATGGGCATGGCAAGCTTAAGAAACTCGGAGGGCTGGAAGCGGAATAAGCCGGGAACACCGAGCCAGCGGCGTGCGCCTAAAGACACCTGTCCGATCAGTGCGACCATAACAAGGAGCACAAGTCCCATGGCGAAGAACCAGGGCGAAAATGCCTCGTACATCTTTGGCGGGACTTGAGCGAGTGTAACCATGACGACAAATGCCATCGCAAAGCTAACCGCTTGGCGAGTGACCATATCGGCATCTTGTCCAGATGCACTATAGAGGACGACTAATCCGAACGTTGTAGCAATCAATAGTAAACCCAATAGCCATGGGTCCAAATGCATACGCATCCATCGCCCAGGTTGCATTTGCATGGTAGTACCATCGCGCGGCGCATAGCGCAGGAAGCGGTAGTGATGATAATCAGACATGTTTGAGCAACCTAAAGCGATATCCGTGGATGAGATTTTACGCGGTGTAGATCAACGCATCGTAGTGCTTAGCAAAAGCCATCAGTTCATCTTGACTGAGACTCGGTACGAGTTTATCAATCGCTACATGTAACGCTTTGGTGATGCCACTTTGCGCTAAGCTAGACGCTTTACGCTTAAACATACCCAAATCTAAAGTCTGATTAAAATCAACCATAAAATGCTTGATCATCACATCAGAGAATAATTTGAATTGTTCAGCCAGCGCTGGACGTACCGCTTTACCATTTCCAGCAAACACTTCAGCAAAGGAGGCTTTCATTTGGGCGACGAGCGCATCAGGAAGAACGGTGCCTACTTTTAATTGGCCTTCGTGGGTATTGCTACTGAGTGCCAAGAACTCTGTTGATTTGAGCACTTGCTCATTGGGGTCTTTATTTAAGAGCTGCTTCATGAGCACATGTACCGTGCTTTTGATGAAGTTAGCGAGTTTTTCCATGGTTTCTTTTTTGTCGCTCGGAGGCAGCATATGTACGAGTTGGATCAGAACATTATCAAACAGCTCATCGGTGATGCCGAGAGAGACCAGATCACGAATGATATAAAGGGGTTCTGTTGATGGTGTTTTTGCCTGTATTAAGGCTTTTTCAATATTAGTTTTCAATGTTTCTGAAGGGATGAAACCAAAATATGCTGTCATAAGTCTTTCCTCGTGAAGATGTCTTTATTAAAAAAATAGCTTGATCAAGATGACTCAAACACTTGAATTTTTAATTCTCAAGTTTTTGAGCCATCTTGATTCCCTCGCCATTGGTGACGGTCGTTTTTAAGAACGCGCTATTCTGTTGTTTCCTTTAGGGCTTGTCGAGTCAAATTATTGCCGAGCCAGTCGAGTCACCTGTGGTAGCCAACTCAAGTCTGAGGTTCGGCAGGGATTGATATCGAGCCCACCACGCCGAGTATATTGAGCATGCACCGCGAGTGCTTCAGGCTTAAGTTGTTGCCAAATATCCGAAAAGATCTGCTCAACACATTGCTCATGAAAACCGCTGTGCGTACGGTACGAGATGATATAGGTCAATAAGCTACTTTGACAGACCTTTGCTCCGCGATAACGTATAAAAACGGTTCCCCAATCGGGCTGCCCTGTGACAGGACAGTTACTGCGTAAAAGGTTTGAATAGAGCACTTCTTCTACGAAGTCCGTTGAAAGATTATCAAGCTTTAATAAATGCGCATCGGGTTCAATGGGGGGCGGTGCATGGGTTATGGTACCCTCATCTATACAAACCCCTAGGGGGCAGTGCGTTTCAAGCCCGTCAACATTAAGTAGTTCAAGTTGAATCGTTGCCTGAGCAGCTGCAGACAAGTCTTTAACCACCACCGCAATAAATGCTTCAGAGTTGGCAAAGGTCTCAAAATTTAAGCTATTGAAATAGAGCTTGAGAGATTTAGACTCGATGAGAAAGGGTGAGTCTGCAGGCAGTGTCATACGACCAATGGCGACAACAGGTCTACCTGATTGATCAAGCCACGATAATTCAAAGATATGCCAGACATCGACTCCCTGACTGATCGTCTGTGGGGGAGCGGCTCCTAATAGCGCTCGCCCATCTGCGCGCGCAATCGGAAAAAGTAATGCCGGGTCATATTGGGTCGGATATACAGTAGTCTGACCCAAGGCAGAATCATTGACACTCATGCGCGCATTCCTGTGCCTCTATGCAGTAAGTGATAGGCAAAGAAATATAATGCCACACAAAACACGCTAATGATGCCCATTGACGCCCATACATTGACATCACTTACGCCAAGGATGCCGTAACGGAAGGCATTGACCATATAAACGATGGGATTAATGAGCGACAAGGTTTTCCAGAATGGTGATAACTGATCCATGGAGTAGAAAACGCCGCCAAGATAGGTCAGAGGCGTGAGCACAAAGGTGGGCACAATGCTGACATCATCAAAAGTACGCGCATAGACGGCATTAATAAAGCCACCCAGGGAAAACAAGACTGCAGTCACGAATGCCGTAAACACCACAATCCCGATATGGTGGATACCCAGATGGGTAAAGAATAAGGACAATATCGTGACGATAATCGCGACCAGCAGACCGCGAACAACGCCGCCCATCACAAAGCCGAGTAAGACCACGTGATGAGATACGGGGCTGACTAGGAGCTCTTCAATCGAGCGCTGAAACTTCACACCAAAGAAACTCGAAACCACATTGGAGTAGCTATTGGTAATAATCGCCATCATGACCAAACCTGGCACGATGTACTGCATATAGGAGACACCATGTGTGGAACCGATTTGGCTACCCACCAAGTTGCCAAAAATCACGAAATATAAGGTCATCGTGATTGCTGGGGGAAGTAAAGTCTGCGACCAAATCCGCATAAAGCGTCGGACTTCTTTAATCACAATCGTCGTAAAAGCAATCCAAAGTTGAGAGCGGTTCATGACTTATCCTTTTAAATTCTTTTCGACCAAACCTACAAATAACTCTTCGAGGCGATTGGACTTATTGCGCATACTCGAAATCGTGATGCCTTGTGCCGTCAACACGTTAAAGACGTCATTGAGGGAGTGATTTTTCTCGAGTGAGAGCTCAAGGGTATGGGCATCGATGAGTTGAAGCGTGACGCCTGCCAGATTGACTTGCGGTAAAGCTTCGAGGGGTGAGGGCAGATCCAAGATAAATGTTTCAACAGACAAAGAGGCCAAAAGGCTCTTCATATCGGTATCTTTCTTAATTTCACCTTTATCAATGATCGCAATGCGTTTGCACAGCACTTCTGCTTCTTCAAGATAATGGGTGGTCAAGATGATCGAAGTGCCTTGTTCATTGAGCGTCGTCAAAAAATCCCACATCGAACGGCGTAACTCGATATCCACGCCCGCCGTGGGTTCGTCGAGAATCAGCATGCGCGGTTCATGCACCATGGCTCGCGCGATCATCAGCCTGCGTTTCATACCACCAGATAAGAGACGGGCTTGCACATCGCGCTTTTCCCATAGACCTAACTGAGTCAGGTACTTTTCAGCGCGCTGCATAGCAAGTGGGCGAGGGATACCGTAATAGCCTGCTTGGGTGACCAGAATATCGAACACTTTTTCGAACATACCGAAATTGAATTCTTGGGGAACGACACCGATGCATTGTTTTGCTTTTGATGGCTCTTTATCCAGATCGTAGCCAAAGATTTCAACGCTGCCACTGGTTTTAAGCGTCAGCGAACTGATAATGCTAATCGTTGTGGATTTACCTGCACCATTAGGGCCAAGCAAAGCATAGAAGTCCCCTTGGGCTACGGTGAGATCAATTCCTTTGAGGGCTTGCAGTCCGCTTTTATAGGTTTTGGTGAGGTTACGAAGAACCAATGCATCCGTCATTACGATCTCTCTTTAAAAATGCTTCTTTAAAAATGCATGCAAGTGGGGCAATACATCAACTGATCTGATTTACTAATGAACGATATAGAAATGGTATTTTAAACGAAGAATACAAGGCAATGAGAAAATAAAATATCTTAAGTACAAAACTGTGCTGAATGTGCGGTGGGTACGTTGTCTAGGTTTTCGAAAGTGTTTTAAGGGCTGTGCAGGGGATGATTTTACGAGGGGTAGTATTGCAGTGTATTTCTTGTGAGGATTCGCATATTAAGTCACGCAGTGAACCATAAGAGTACCAAAGGGTCCAGCCTAGTATAAATTATTGTATCTAAGTCTTTATTTTAATTGGTGCGCCTGGCGGGATTCGAACCCACGACCCCTGCCTTCGGAGGGCAGTACTCTATCCATCTGAGCTACAGGCGCGTTTGATGCGGCGCTCATCATAGGCAAAAAGCAGGATAAGGTAAAGCGACGATTATCATTTGGGAGATTGTTTATCTACAAATGACTATATATTCGCCTAATCAAGGTCATCTGTCGCGAAGGCTGGTGCTCGCGAGAAATGGGTATATCCGATTTGATCACTCAGTTTGATTTTCGCTGTGCCCATAGGCGACAAGCCATATTCATCGCATCTGCGTCATTTGAATTCGGTGTGACATTTCTCATGGAGTTTTGACTGTGGTAGCTGTCTTGTACTGTGTCAGTTTCGTCATAAGAGATGAGTTGAATCATCTTGTACTGGGATTTTGTGCAGTCAAACCATTCTTGAGCAACAATTTTATTTAACGCATAGGATTCACCATCCGCACGCTTGATCAGATCATTGTCTTCAAACATGGCCTTAACCCAGACTTCAATGATCCCGGCAGGGCGATTCACGGTTGTAATCGAGTCGGCATCTAAGAAATAGTAACCATCATTATTGACAGAGACCTGTAGCCAGTTTGCTGCCAGTACATGACTCGAAGCGCACAAACTCGCCAGCAACATTAATACAGCACGCATAAGCAGCATTACTTAAAACTCCGAGGCTCAGCTTATAACACGTCCGTAAAGTGTTGCCAATAAAACACAAATAGAAATGATTAATGTACGGATTATAATTTTTAAACGATCCCAACGTTCATCCTATCTTAGAGTTGTATTGATGGATTGCCATGCTCATGAGTGGAGGTTATTGAATTCTTTTTCTATGTGATGGGTACGCGTAAGGGTAGTCTGTCGGATAGGGGTTTAAAGGGTATGGTTTATAGAGACTATCCCAGCGCTCTTGCTGAGCTGCATTTTTTTCGCGTTCAATTCGTTCAAATACGTTAGGTTGGCCCGGTCGGTAATAAGTAGGATTGTCGTTGTTGATGTTGGCATATTTTCTTGTTTCGGCTTCGGTACGGACGTATTCACGGGTGTTATTAGTGAGGGAAACCTTAGCAACTTCTTTGGCCGTGGTGGGGCAGGGTTTATCACTGAGCAATAGACCCCCCGTTTTGTCTTTGCATTTATAGACTATTATTTCTGCATGAATATTTTGGGAAGCAATTGCTAAAAGAATAAAGAAATATTTGCCCATGATTGCGCCTATTTTATAAAAGCTAATATTCTTAAAGTTTATTTTTTTATTTTATCGATTGGATTTTTGTGCATCAAGTGATTTAGTCATATTCTTGCATAGACAGTGATTTTTTTAATATTCGAAAATTAAAAAAATTTCTGTGATCGTCCAAGTCTTCAACATGATAGGCAATGCAAAAAGTAAAACGCTCTGAAAGCGTGAGCTGTCAGAGCGGATGTGTAGCACCAACTCAAAGGATGACCAAGAGCTGAACTGAGATTAGGTTATCATATTTGTAAATAAATAAACTGTTTGGTCAAAATAAATCTTGTAAACAAAGTCCGTTTGATTGAAGAATTTCCGCCATGTTTGATTAAAGTGGCTTGGAATTCGTTGTGGCCGTGCTTGCTTTCCATTTTATTTGACACCAATGGATGATTCGGATTCCCAGTAAAATCACCAGTGCAGAGGCATAAGGCCATGTGGTTGTGAGTCCTAGTTTTTTTAGCCAAGTCATGTGGATCACCGCAAGGATGCCAATCACATAAACCAGTTTATGCAAACGAACCCAATTACGTTTTAGCCGATGTTGCCAGCCATGGGTAGAGGTGATGGCCAAAGGAACATAAAAAAGTAATGCAATAAATCCGACAATAATATAAGGGCGCTTGGTCAACTCTGTCCCTAGCAATGATAAATCTAATCCAAGCAATAGAGTGCTATAAATCAAAAAGTGGGATAATGCGTAGAAGAATGCAAAAAGCCCTGTCATGCGACGAAAGATAATCCAAAAGCTTTGCTTCGTTAGAATGCGCAGCGGAGTCATTGCAAGGGCTAATAAAATGCTTTTTATTGCCCATAGGCCACTTTGATCGACCAACGATTTAGCGGGGTCGGCCCCCAAGAGCTGCTCTGCAAAAACGGCTTGATAGATCATCCAAAGTGCAGGGCAGGTAAGTAGCATGAATACAACGGGCTTCAGTTTACGTGCAATTTTAATATTTTTTGCGGTCATTTCTTTGGCTTCTTATCCGTCATTCATAGGCATGGCTAAATCATTAATAAAAGCGTTTTAAGTCTAAGCCTTTATACAAGCCGGCAACCTCTTTTTCATAGCCATTAAACATCAGTGTTTTACGTCTGTTTGGATTGAGCAGTGTGCTAGGCAGGCGTCGCTCGGATGCTTGCGTCCAACGTGGATGATCTACGCTTGGGTTAACGTTGGCATAAAAGCCATACTCTCGAGGCGCAAGGCCTAGCCATGTGGTGACTGGAGCGCGGTCTGAAAAAGTAATACGGACAATGGATTTAATCGATTTAAAGCCATACTTCCAAGGCACAATGAGTCGTAATGGGGCGCCATTTTGATCAGGTAAGCTACGCCCATATAAGCCCATTGCCATCAGCGTCAAAGGATTCATGGCCTCGTCCATACGCAGCCCTTCAACATAGGGCCAATCCAGGGCAGTACCGCGTTGTCCCGGCAATTGCTTTGGGTCAAGGAGTGTATGAAAAACCACAAATTTGGCAGTGCTCTTCGGTTGAAATCGGCGTAGCAAGTCAGCAAGTGGGAAGCCCAGCCAAGGGACAACCATGGACCAAGCCTCAACGCAGCGGAAGCGATAGATACGATCTTCTAAAGTATGGGGTGCAAGAATGTCTTCAAGGCTATAGGTACCGGGCTTATCGCATAAGCCATCAATTTTTACGCTCCAAGGAGAAACTTTGATGGTGCCTGCATTTTCGGATGGATCCGATTTGTCCGTGCCAAATTCGTAGAAATTATTATAAGTCGTCACAGACTCATAGGGCGTGAGTGTTTCAGCAGTAGGATTGCTGGTCGCTACTTTACGTGTCGCTATTTTTTGTTTGAGGTAGGTGGGCGCATCAGGTCGTTCGGCGATTGATGTATAGGGCAAAGCCAGAGCTTGCGCAGATGCTGGCAAGATTAGGGCGCTGGTTCCTGCAGTTGCTATCCCAATACCCGTCAAGCTTGCAGTTTTCAAAAAAGTACGGCGATTGAGGTAGTGGGATTCGGGAGTGATTTCGCTTGGGCTTGGGGCGTTTTGATTGCGATTTAAGATCAGCACTTTGGTATCTCCCGATTTACACAGTTAACTAATTTATTTGCGTTTATTTTCGCAACGCGATTGAAAGTAATGTAGCGCTTTTTATACGGGATCGGCGAACTATTTAGCTGTGATTTTGGAGAGATTTTGGGAGGATTTGGTACGTGCTTGTAACAATAGCCTATGGCTTGCGTCTATACCTAGTTTAGCAAGCATATCGTTAGCAAATTCGGATTTTTAAGAGGCGAGTGCTTCGCAAGCATAATTTACACTTGCGAAGCCGTAAATCCCACGGAGTCTAAATGGAATCGTTGACAGATTCTTTATTAATACTAGGCTTCTTGGTTTTTGACATGATCAAACTGACTACACCCGATGAGGCATAGATTAAACCTACGCAGAGCAGCCCAAGCGGAATATCATAAGCAATGCCGATGAGTAACAAGACCACAGGAAGCATGATGGCGAAAGGAACACGCTTGCGGTCCAATTCTTTGAAGCTAAAGTAGCGCACATTGCTGATCATCAGCAATCCCGCAGCAACGACTAAAGCCGCAAAAAGGATCTTCCAAGGGGTTAGACTGATATCTATCCATGCTGCGTTATCGATACCCACCCAAATACCGCTTGCGACAATTAAGGCAGCCAGTGGGCTGGCCAGACCGATGAAATAACGTTTATCAACCACAGCGATTTGTACGTTAAAGCGTGCTAAACGAAAAGCTGCGCATGCCGTATAGATAAAGGCACAAGCAAGCCCAACTTTGCCCAACGGCTGTAATGCCCAGCTATAGACCAAGATTGCAGGGGCGACTCCAAAAGAGAGCATGTCTGAGAGCGAGTCATATTGCTCACCAAAAGCACTCTGCGCATTCACCCACCGGGCGACTCGGCCGTCTAAACCATCAAAGAGTGCTGCTAAGAAAATCGCATATATCGCTTTTTCAAACTGACCGCTGGTACTTTGGATGACCGAGTAAAAGCCACAGAGTAACGCAGCAGTCGTGATTAAATTCGGAAATAAATAGATCCCTTTACTACGGACTTTACTGCCTTCATGGGTGCGCTCTTCTTCTATAATCTCAAAAGTTAAGCCATTATGCAGGTCATCTTCATAGGCGAGATTATCGACAGAAAGTAAATCGGGCTGCTCCGCTTGACGGCGTTCTGGTTGTTTTTCTGGTATAGCCACGGCAGACTCCAAAGGCAGATGAAGATATATAAGGGATGATACGAACAAATGGGCTGATA
The DNA here is from genome assembly GCA_964373105.1 of uncultured Moraxellaceae bacterium. Lineage (GTDB taxonomy): Bacteria > Pseudomonadota > Gammaproteobacteria > Pseudomonadales > Moraxellaceae > Aquirhabdus. The sequence goes on from CAYJTU010000037.1 coordinate 21,568, forward strand.
TGAACAGCCCAATTGCAAGATATTAATCTATTTAACGTGATTTCTGGCGATGAACAATGTTTGTTGACCTTGGGGTGCAGAAATTTTATGGCTTACTCACCAACCAGCCATCTCACCGCAGCATGCCCACCATTCTCACTCATTTTAAGTTGTGGGAAGAGCCATTGCAGCAGGGTGTCGGCATGATCGGCAAATTGGTACGGTGGATTGATGACCAATAGTCCGCAACCATTCAAACCGACCGGGGTGTCATCCGGCCACACGCACAATTCGCAAATCAGCTGGCGACGAATGCCAGTTTTCATCATTTTCTTTTCAAAGCGCTCAATCATCGGACGATCTTTGATGGGATACCAAACCGCAAATACCCCGGTTGGCCACTTCTGGTATGCCGCAGAAAGTAAATCGACCAATTGAGGGAAGTCTTTGCGCTCAATTTCATAGGGTGGATCAATCATGACTAAGCCGCGTTTTTCCTTGGGGGGAATCACGGCGAGTAGACCTTCATAGGCATCACGTTCGTGTAAGCCTAAACGACGATCATGCACATAGTGATGCAATTGATCGTAGACATCAGGATGCATCTCAAATGCCGTGCCAGTATCAATATCACGCATTTGTTGCAGAGCAAGCCACGGTGAACCGGGATACCAGCCGCGGCTTTTTTCGCTGCGCAATTTTTCGACAAGTTCAAGATAGCGTTGAATCATCGGAGGGGCTAAGCGAGTCACACTGGCTTCAAGTTGGCTTAAGCGATGAATGCCGTCTAAATACTCACCCGACTTTTGAGCGGGTGCTAATGCTAAATCATAGATTCCCGCGCCAGCATGCGTATCAATATAGCGATACGGTTTATCCTTTTGCCCGAGTAACTCAAGCAGCTCAAGGAGAAGCACATGTTTCATCACATCGGCAAAGTTGCCAGCGTGGAAATGATGACGATAATTCATACAGTAAATTCAAAACCTAAAGTCGATACAGCGACAAAGTGATAAAACTTCACGCTAAAACAAAATAAAAAAGTGCGGAATGCAAAAAAGGCAAATTCCTGCCAACATGTTAGCATGAACCTTAAGTGTTTACGGAATTCAAATTCAATGAATTGGATAGCGCATTGGCAAAAGTACTTCCATAATTCTCAGTATATTGATGCATTGGTCGATCAGGGTTTCGTAGTGATTGATCAAGTTTTGCCTGAACAGTTGTATCAGGGTTTGATCAAAGACAGTCGGATTGAGGCGCACTATAGCGTTGCAAAAATCACCGCAGGTGGACGTTTAGAGACGGTTCGCAGTGATTCAACACGTTGGATCGAGCCGGAGATGAGCGCTGACCGATCGTCTGGCGCAGAATATTTAGTCGCATTAGACGCTTTAGGTATCGTCCTCAACCAGTCTTTATATCTTGGGGTGCGATCCGTTGAGGCGCACTACGCATGCTATCAAGCAGGGCACTTCTATGCGCAGCATCGTGATAATCCGTCGGGTACCGATGTGCGGGCGATCTCGACGGTACTCTATTTAAATGACGGTAATGACCTAGACGATTCTAAGGTGTGGTTAGAGGAGTGGGGCGGTGCATTACGTTTGATGGATGCTCAGAATGTGACGCAGGATATTTTGCCCATTGGCAATCGTTTGG
>CAYJTU010000038.1:0-23056 GCA_964373105.1 uncultured Moraxellaceae bacterium
ACCAAGCGCTGCAAGCAGTTGATGTCCACTACCCTTCGATCTCTCAAAATACCATGCCGAACGACTCTGCCATAGATGACGGCCTAGAGATTAAACAAATACTCATGCACACCTTAAGTTTAGATGATCAACAATCGCTCGCCGATCTTGCGCACATGGGCTATGTACGGGGGCTACTGAATAGGCTTGATCAGATTGATGCAGAGCAGCCAGAAGCATTGCCTCTGACACGATTACTGCGTGAATATGCCATTCATTTTAGATTCCCGGCCTTGCTCAAACTGTTAAAAACGGGAGAACGTGAATGACCACTGGATCTGTAGAACCCCAAAATGCAGTGGTCTTGATCGTTGATGATGCCCCTGAGAACCTCTCACTCCTCCACACCATGCTTGAACAAGCGGGCTATACGGTTTTGGTTGCGACCGATGGACAAACAGCGCTGGAGCGCGTCGCAAAATTCACCCCAGATGCGATCCTGCTCGATGCTTTGATGCCCGGTTTAAATGGCTTTGAAACCTGTAGACTGCTGAAAACTAACCCGTTGACCCAGTATATTCCGGTGATCTTTATGACGGGTCTGACGGAAAGTGAATATGTGGTTAATGGTTTTGAAGCTGGTGGCGTTGATTATGTTACCAAGCCGATCAGGCCCAGTGAGGTCCTGGCTCGGCTTGCAACCCATATCAGAAACTCACGTCTCGCCAGCCAAAATCGACAAGCAATCGATGCGGCAAAAGTTGCAATCCTCGCTGTATCTAATGAGGGAAAACTGCGCTGGCAAACCGATGCGGCCATGCTACTGCTGGCACATTTTGATTGGGCAGTGGGCTGGCAAAGTAACGAGCCGCCCGCCGATATCCTCGCGTGGCTCAAGCAAGATGATAGCGAGACTCTGACCCTCAGTTGGCAAGATCAACGCCTCACCTTCAGTAAATTAGGCGGCACCAACGATGGTACACAGCTCATCCTACTCAAAGAAATTGAAGCCCCTAAAAATACGACAGCCAATCCCGACCTGATCATGCAAGTTTGCGGGCTAACTCACCGTGAAGCTGAGGTCATTCACTGGGTAACCTTGGGAAAAACCAACCGTGATATCGGTGAGATTCTAGAGCTCAGCCCGCGTACCGTGAATAAACATCTTGAGCATATCTTTAGCAAACTGGGCGTGGAAACTCGCACGGCTGCGGCATCGATGATTGCCTCTAAAATTCGCCAGCATGTACCGCAGTAAATGATGGATGACAACATCGCACTTAGAATGGGCTATAAGGAGTGAGTGTGGCTAGAATGTATGGACGCGCAGCCCAGTCTTAAAACGCTGACAATGCTCCGCATAGTGTAAGGCGCTCATGCGGATCATGGCCTCAACAGCTTCGCTTGCGGGTTTGACAATCTTGCCTGGTGAACCCATGACAATTGAATTGTCCGGAATCACCATGCGCTCAGGAATCAAGGCATTGGCCCCGATGATACAGTTCTTGCCAATCACCGCATGATTCAGAATCACTGCATTAATGCCGATCAAACTATTATCGCCAATCTGGCAGCCATGTAGCGTCACTTGATGGCCGATCGTGACGTATTGACCAATAGAAAGCGTAATCCCAGCATCGGTATGTAGCACCGAATTTTCTTGGATATTGCTAAAATCACCGATCTCAATCAGCGCATTATCCCCACGAATCACCGCGCCAAACCAGATGCTGACCGACTGACCCAATGTCACTTGACCAATCACCTCAGCACTGTCAGCCACCCAGCCCGTCCAAGGTGTAACTAAGGGATCGACCGAGGTCGTCGGGCAATGGTCTTCAAAGCAATACAACATATAAACAACTCCATTTGAAGCGGATCATCAAATCATACTGATCTCGCATGGGTTCCGAGTAAAAGAACCTTAAACCGGCATCAGCTAACACTTACTTGACATAAAAGATCGGCCAATCAATTTTTTTGCCCAGACCAAAGCGGACCAGATCAACCAAGATTCGCCCTGTCAGACCCCATACCACTTCATCATCCACTTGAAAACTGGGGACGACGAAGGCACCAGCTTTCATCTGGACACGATATTGAGTGGGTTTTTCATTGAGCAAAAAAGACAAGCGCACAAAAAATAACTTTTCAATCTCATCGGGCTGCGCGACCAACAGCGCATCCGTCGGAATGACGCCCACAATCGGCTTCACCCGCAGACCACTACGCGCTTTTTGCGTCGGCAGTTCACCCAGCAAACGCACCGAAAAGGGATCTAAAGCCGTCTCTTCCCACGCTTCACGCAGCGCAACTGCAATATTGCTGGTATCGCTGGGATCACGCTTACCGCCCGGAAAAGAGACCTCTCCTGCATGTTGGTTCAAATGCCCTGCCCGTTTAGACAACAGGATTTGCGGGTCATCCTCATCGGTCATTGCCAACAAAACCGCAGCATCGGCCATGGTTCGATGCTTGGCAAAACGCAACTGCGACTCAAGTCGACTCAATAACGTTGATGAGGCCGACGGCTCGACATTTGGTTTTTTAAATGCGGGGAAAGTTAAGTATTTTTTCATGTGTAAATCTTAAATTCATCCTTGGGCACAGACTAGCGGTTTTTCGTTATTCTGAACCTATTTCATCAGAAATTTAGCAGTTTATCCCAATTGATTGCAGACATAGTGATAGGATTTTGAGTGGTTGTTTGATATTGTTGACGGTCATCAATAGCAACTGTGCAGAGCGTTGCCAAGTTGGTTAGAAATGCTCCCGTTTAGAGCTCGGTCTAGGAACACAGCTTTATGTCTTTTTGTTTGAAATGTGGTCATGCTACCCAGAACGCCATTCCCGCAGGTGACTCACATTACCGCGAAGTCTGTCCCAATTGTGGTTTCATTCATTATGAGAACCCAAAAATCATTTGTGGGGCGCTCGCGATCTGGAAGGATAAAGTCCTGCTGTGTCGCCGTGCGATACAACCGCGCTATGGGCTGTGGACTCTCCCAGCAGGATTCATGGAGCTTCAAGAGACCATGGAGCAAGGCGCTGCGCGAGAAACTTGGGAAGAAGCCGAAGGTCATGTGGCAATTGATCAACTCTATTGCAGCTATAATATCCCCAAGATCGGTCAGGTCTACATGCTGTTCAAAGGTCAGCTTGAAAATGGCGAATTTGGTGCCGGTGAAGAAAGTCTAGAGTGTGCCTTGTTCGATGAAGCGGATATTCCATGGGATAGCCTTGCATTCCCAAGCATATACCGCACGCTGAAACACTACTACCATGACCGTAAAAGCTATGATTTTGCCAAGGATCATGTGCCTTTTCATCTGGAAACCATATCCGGTGATGACACAGTGATTGAGTAGACAATATTTAAAAGAAATGAACGCCATAAAAAAGAGACCTTCAGGTCTCTTTTTATTTTTTAAAAGTGTTATTACCGACCGATAGGCGGTGAATAACACGATGCCAGTCTCATAGAAACTGTGCCTTGGCTGCGTGCAGTGGCAACGTTATCATTTGCCGTTTTGGTCGTTTTCCAGATATTCCATGAATCATACAGGTTGGTGTACTGGGCATCATCTGTGCTTTGCTCGCCGGTTCTGGAAACTGTAACATTTCCAGCGGAGTCTCTTGCGAAAATCGTCGCATTGTCGCTCATGTTGACATTACCGCTTGGCACACCGACGACATTGACCTTGACCGAGTTGACTTCTGAATTAATAGAGCTAATGGTACCAATTTGAATACCATCCAAAGTCCCCGTAACTACCCCATTGCTATCCACTTGATTAAACTGCTTCCCGCTCAACATGATAAACGGAACGATATATAAATTATTGCGGTTAATCAGACCTTGGAATGCGGTTCCCACTACACCAATGCGATATTGCTGTACCCCAGACTGACTGATTAACGTCTTCGGATCAGCCAATGGACTACAATCCTGTTTCATATCGGTAATAATATTGCCATTTGCAAGAATCGTAATGCCTTGAGTCCCAAGCACACATCCACCACTACAATTCGTCGTATTCTTATACGTAAATGTCAAAACTGCACTCAATGGGAAAATGGCTTTATTGCCTACGCCGACATTGGCGGCTGTTTTATACACCGTTGGATCAAGAAAACTATCGACATTCCGCGATCTCAGTAATGTCAGTGTCCCGTTATATTTCACAGAATTACTGGTTTGTTGCCATGTCGCAAGTTCATTGGCAGGTGCGGTCATTGCGGTTAAGGGTTGAGCCACATTTTGCCACAGCGCATTGTTACCAACGATATATGTGCCACCAAGCAAGCGGCCATTGCTAAAGGTAGCATCGCTTAAAGTAGTGCCAGACTGAGGTGTCCAAATTGCATTACTATTAAACGTCGAAACTTCTGGCTTCCAGACATAATTACCCGTCATAAAATTATTGACTGGATTTAAAAAGGAAGGCGTGCTGTTTACAGTGCCATTCAAAGATAATTTGGTGATAGATGTTGCATTTTTAAACAGGTCATACTCGGAAGGTGTCTTCGCATCTGTTGTCGGCGTTACATCGCCGCTCCACTCCATGCCTTGACCGATCATATAGCCACTGCGATCAATGACGTTATATAAAGCCAACAATGAGATATTGTTTTGATTTGACTCAGAAACAGCCCGAGTTACCAAGCTACCTCCGCCATTAAGTCCAGTCAGAATAACCGATGGCGTCGTGTAATACGCACCCGCTTGTATCGATTGCAGTCCCTGATTTAAACGTGCAGTTGCATCCGCTATCGACAGCAGCGGGCGATTATTCAACTTGACCAAAACCGGCCTAATCTTTTCGATAAAGCTTCCACTAATGATTTCACTTGCCGCGATATTGCTAGTCAACTCATTGAGCGCATCAGTCACCGTGCTATCAATCACCAAACGACTGGTCGGCTCATCGGGGTTATAGATCGAGGCGGGACTTCTGAGGGTTTCAAGCAACTGAGCCATATTCACGGCACCTGCACTCAGCGTGCTGGTCGGGGTGATGGGTGCTGGCGGCGGGATCAAATCATTGGGGGTAATTTGGACTAATCCTGACACCCGTTTCTTAAAGCTATAAGAGCCCAATGCAATCGAACGATTTTTATTGGTGCTCTGCAAAGAAAAAGTAATCGTCGAATTATCTGGACAATTAATCGTTCCTGTCGCATCAGTTATATCATTGTATGACGCACATTGATAACTTAACCCTGCAACAGGTGAATCCACGATAAACTGAGAAACCAGACACGTGGTGGTATCCTTACAAGCCACAATACCTGTCGTGGGTGTGATTGTCGGGTCGGGTAAATTATTACTTCCTCCACCACAAGCCGCCAATGTGCCAGCCAAAGCCATGATGGACAGGACAGGCAATGCATTGCGCTGAGCCCAGCGAGATTGTCCATCACTCATCGTTTTTTTAAAATCCATTTTCAATCGCCTTGTGTTTTCATCAATTATCAATTACGTATATACGGGATCATTATGATCATCGCAGTGGGACTATGCGCAGTTGGCCCACTGGAGATAATGTCGTTCCAGGTAAATCTATCGCCTCAACAAGCGGTGTCAGCATTAAGTAGCGCGTTCGATCTGGGATATGCAAATTTCCGATGAGAATCGAGGGCTGAAGCAGTGTTGCGGGCAGTTTTTTTTGATAAAAGCCATTCACACCTTCGAGTACACAACCACGCTCATCCAAAAAAATCGGTAAGGGCCAATAATAAGCAAATTGCTGACTAACAGGTGCAAAAGATTGTAGCGAAATGTCTTTGGTCGGCACACGAAACTCAACCAACTCATAATTCAGACTGGCTTTGCGATTAACCTTTGGCGCATCAGATCTCGGCCACAAAATGATTTGTTGTTGACGCATGATTTTTGATTGCTGTAGCGCAGATGCAGGTAAACACGTCATGTTAATCAAGGCGGAGACTTCGGATGCAGGGACCCGCTGGTAATGATCAGAGAGCGTCACCAATACTGGCGGCTTGTTGGCGTTCAGACTTTCTAGTGGCGCAGCCTCGGGCGGCTGGATTGCACCGGGCACGCGCTCGATGACAGCCGTACCGCCCAGTCCATCAGGAATGGGATAAAATCGGGATTTGCCATCAAGGTTAAATTCGCGTTTTTCAAGATAACCACTGTCTATATACTGCTCACCATTGAAGGTCACCGTAGAAGGCTCTACTGACGTACTTTTCGTGGGGGGCGGCAGCTTCTCAGCAGCTTTTGCATCACTGCGCAAAACCGAGCGCATATGACCATCGGAATCAATCACTGTATAAAACTGTGATGCATCATCCTCTGCATAGACATTTTGCACAACCATGGTCGTGCATAGCATAAACTGGCATAAACAGCCAAGCCACGACAGGGTTGCTCTTGTGCAGGACGACGAAAAGCTCATCACATTACCAGCGTGTACGATATGCAATCCCGAGGACGGCAATTTTGGTGTTGGTTTTCACATCCAAACCCGCATAGGGATTGAGAATCAAGTTATCAATACTGGTGCTGTTCGCCAAATTACTGGTATTGGCAGGGATACTGTCACGACTGCGGATAAACGCTGCGGTCAAATCAATATCGGTATCTTTATCAAATCGATAGCCCAGCCCTAAACCAAACAGTTGCGCACCATTCACAGGCACCAAGGTACTGCGCTGATTATCAGGGATCGCTGTGGTCCGCGGCTCGTAACCTGCACGTAACTTCAAGCGATCCGTCATGCTGTATTCAACACCGACGCCAAAATTCCAGGGACTCTGATAGTTGAGCGGCACGGTCAAAGACTGAGAGGTCACGCCGGGTGCCAGTAGTTTTGCGAACTGCAATACCGCAAGTGGACGATCAAATACGATCGGCAGACCCTGCCACGCCGCATAATCCGTCCAGCCTATATCGAAGTTAACTTGCAAATCGGGGAAAACTTTATACTTGATACCGGCTTGAAAGTGAGCAGGATACTCCTGCTCCATGGAGGCAATCCCTTCAGAAGTCGTTGGAATTGCCCCTGGAAAGCCCAATAGAGCAGACAACACTTGACCTGTCACCGAAGAGTTCAACGCAGCAATCAACTCCGGTGCACCTGGATCGATGGTGACTTTGTAGTGACCTTTTAGTTTTTCTTTGGCGCCGCTTTGGTAAACCATCCCAAAGGCAAAATCATTACTCGGTTCCCAAAGTAACCCTAAGTTATAACTTGGCGACAAGGTTTGTTGCATGGAGACTTGCATCGTGGCTACTTTCTTGAAAGGTCCGATTGTATCTTTGGCATTACACAAGCCAAAGAGTAAAAGATCGGTCACGATACTGCCATTTTGTTTAAAAGGCGTACAGATATTTTCATCCACCAAACGCAGTACACCAAAAAGCTCATTCGGGAAACGCAGATCCGTTTTTAAAGCAACCGCTGCATAGTTAAAACCGACCGAAGCACCCACAGATAAGTTATCACTGACTTGATAAGATGCCGACGGGGATAAATAGGTAATCCGCTCCAATGCAACCTGCTGACCCATAAAGTTACCGGGATCGCCGTCTTTTTGATTGAAACCCACGGCTAGTGGCGCATAGAACGCATTGGCGTAGGTGATCTTAGAATTCGGGGCACGATATGCGATAGCGGCAAAAGGAATCGCAACAGGAAGACCTGCAGGCCAATTGACAAATTTATCTAGGATCGGCACATACAATGAAATGCCGTTTACCTTACTGTATGCCGTCTTAAAATTAGGGCATAAACCACCACTTAAGGACGGGTTTTTCGGTACATCACAGACCAAAGGATCATCTGAATAACCAAAGACGTTGAAACCCGGCGGAGCACTAAGTTCGCGCTTAATATTCATGTTCAAGACCAAGCCTTGAACATCGGTTTGCAGCCCTTGAATGTGGGAAAGTCCCGCAGGGTTAAAGTGAATCGCACTGATCCCCGGTGGATCTGCCGTCACCGCATTCCCTAAGGACAATGAGCGAATATCCACTGAAAGATTCTGAGCAAGCTCCGCATGCGCAAAGGGGGTAGCCAATAACAATAGCAAAGCCGGTAAGGCCTTAAGACGCATGGCTTTTGCTTTACTGCTCGTCAATTCCATGTTGAAACTCATATTTTTGGTTTGTCCAGTCCACTGCTGTAGACGACAACGACCTGACTCCATAGAGCCAATGATCTCAGAGCCAACACGTTTTGGATCACACATCAAAAGTGACTGATCATTCATGCTTGAATCCTCACTTCACTTGACGACCGAGACCCAAGAAATCAAGTGGGAGCGACAGACCCAACAGAACGTTTGGAGAGTCGGGAGTGAGACCGAAGCCTAAAGAGACGTTGACGATCGTTTTCGGTGAAACGCGGATACCGAGCGATGAGTTCAAGGTTGCTGCACTGGCGACAGATGAGCGAGAGATATCACCATTGGTAAACTTAAATTCACTGTCGAAGCTGAAACTTTGTTGATAGGAAATCGTCAGTGACACGTCATAGTTCAATGAGTACGCAAAACCAAAGCCGATACCGGTGGTATAGCCAGGATTAAATGATTTTAGGATGCGATTACCCCGGGCTTGATTCAAACCACTCACGTTTAAGCCATAGTTACCGGACAGCGTCCCAAACAATACTATCGGATCGATAAACTTACTGGTACTGATCCCGCCGCCCACAGAATAATAACCACTACCTGTCGATAAACCATTCGTGGTGTCGATTTCATAAGGACTGTCGCCAGTAGGCATGGTCAACGAACCAAAAAGCGTGATCGGTAAAGGCGTGGTTCCCGATGGGAAGGGCTGCCAACGGGCCCCCACACTAACATCCCCTAGGCCAGCCGTATCCGTTTCATTCGGCGGATTCACCTTGGCCACAAACGGCAATCCTGCGGTAAGGGTGATGTTGTCTAGAAAACCATACTGGAAGGTGAAGGTATTGGTGATCGCGTGCTGCGCATCGTTTTGAATACGAAAACGGTTGATCGTTGAGCTACTATCATTCAACGCGATATCGACCACTTGATTGGCATAATAGCTATAACCAAAGTCATAGATCAGAGAATAGGAACCCTTCTTCGACAGAGAATATTGGCGCTCTGATGCCTTGAAGGTTTGATCCAAGTTTTTCTCAACAGTCGTATCTGTCGATTTTTGCTTAAGGGCGTTACTTGCCGAGCTCGCAGAAGCTTCGGTGGGTACCATAGAGGGTGTCGGTTGCACAGGCGCCGGTGCGGCCGCTGCTCCACCTGCTGGTGCCGCAGTTTTATCTGCTGGCACTGCTGTGGATGGCACTGACTCAGGTGACGGTGTCGTGGTGGCTGCCGTGGATGCTGCAGGACTCACCGCAGGAGCGTCAGCTGGTTTAGATGGTTCAGAATCTGCAGCATAAGCCCCCATACCACTGATGATCGCAAGCACACTTGCGGCAATCGTCGTGCGGCTCATACGTTTAGCCCAGATATTCTTTTGCATATACTCATCCATAACAGCCATCACCTTTAATTATTTATTCATCGACAAAGAGTCAGTACTTTTGTCAAAATTCCTTGAATACTCTCGTTACCGCACGTCAACTAAACCATACACAATCAGCACAACTGAGGCAACCCTGATTACCGGCTATTATAGTAAAGCCGCAGAGAAGTATTAATTGCTTTGTTAAATGTTGGAGAATTTGGATCCGTGTCCACCACGCGCTGCATGGTTGACGCAATATCAAGCTGTTGCTGACGACCCATTTCTGGGTATTTGACATCGACCAGTGCAAATTGGTTAATCAACGCATCGTCAACGATGCGCATGTCACCGTCTTGCAGGGCGAGTAAGTTATTGGTTTGTTGACCCGCATCAGGTGTAATAATGAACATGATGTTGTTATCCCACACTTCTTTAAAGTGGGCGGCCGTAAAACTGATATTACCCAACGCAGGATCTGCAACAAAGATGTGTCCATCTTTGTAAGCTTTATAGACCACGAAGTGTTTGAAACCCGCATAGGCGATCGGCACGATCGCTGGTTTATCTAAACCCACCAGATCCTGAAAAGATCCACGAAATCCATTACTGTTGAAACCGATCGCATTCACATAGCGTTTCATATCCAGCAAGGAGAAACTACGACGCTGAATAATACGGTCATACTCCCCGTACTTCAGCAAACCGTCCATCACCTCGCGTTCATTTTTGTTCTGCGCCATATAGCCATTAAGCAGTGTCGTTAAAGCAGCAGATCCACAGCTATAGTCATACGCCTGCCTCACGATGCCGCGAAATTGAGTCGATGAAAGGGGTTTAACGATCACGGGACGTCGATGAATCAGCGCACTGCTGTTGTTAGCCAGTCGCGAATCATTTAATTCTGTGTAATAAACTGAGCCGCCAGGGATATCGGCAGTATCAAAGGTGTCGGCCGCAAAGTTGTACATCAGCGCCGAACCAAGCGTGAGAAGTAGCAGCATAATGAACTATTTTCTTTTATTCGTCAGCATGACCTGCTGAACCATCCTGATAAAATCAGATTCGAAATAAACGCACTATGGGCGAAAAGTCGAATCTGCGTCCGTATTGTGAAGAAGATAACGTTTTTTTGTTATGAGTTCACTCTTTTTTTACATCTCGGCAAGAGTTTTATGTAATGTTACATCCCACTCACACCAATTTTAAGGCCCGTTACACTCATCCCGGTCACACCGATGGTGCCCATAGGCGCATTCTGTATACCGGCAGCAAATGCCGTACCGGAAGGCATCTGCGAGACATCGGTAGACACCGCGCCTATCGATCCTGCCGTAACATCAGCAAGCACCAGCCCGACGTTATTTAAGTTCGATATATTTTGCACCAACAATCCACCCGTTGTTGCAGATGGATATACGCTTTGAAATTGACTGGTCGTCAACAAGTCTACCGTCGCCCCAGTAAGATTGAGGTTGGTAATAGTTGGCACAAAGCTAAGTCGTGAAGAGGCTGCAGAGAAAGCACCTGTCGCAGTATTTGCACTTTCAAGATTCAGAGCCGCGCCGTTAAAGTCAATCTTGGAAATATTCAAGCTATTGAATTTAATCATGCTTGAATAGCCTGCACCCGCTACTGAGCCCAAAGCCAGCATCACATCTAAAGGATTGGCAAGTGCAATGCGTAACTGCTGATAATTGGCACTATTAGAAACAGATAAAATTGGAAAAATATTTGGTGTCGGTAATGCCGTCGATAAAGCACCCGATAGATTCAGCATCTGGCCATTATTATTGGCATCAGGCTGAAAAAAGACACTGATAAATGAAACGTTGGGCGTCTTCAGATTGATATAAGTCGCAGGATTGACCCCTGTAGTTGCACCGGCAGCACCGCCACCTGTTGTATCAATGGTGACGTGTATAGGTGCGCCACCTGACCATGCAGGCGTACTCGCGGTTGAAGCACTACTTTGAAACATGATGCCATTCGGATTCAGACCCAAATACCCAGCACCCGTATACGCACCACCGCTGATTCCATCTTTATCGATAACTGTGATATTGCCTATACGCAGAACAGGTATGCCCCCCTCAGTTCTCGGCAGAAATTGAGCGGTTATGCCGCTTTGCCCAGTCGCTGAAGCCAACTGCGTATCATCCAAAGCATCCATAGACCACGTGACAACAGGAAACAGTGCACTGCCAAGCAAAAGGCTCGGTGCAATAAAAGTACTGAAAAGATTTCTCATACCCAAACTCCCTGATACACAACTAAGTCCATTTATGACTTGAATTTTACATAAAATTCGTGATGAAACCGATGAAGCTATAGATAGAACTAAGGCAGCTCAACGCCGCCTTAGAGTTTACCACTGAACTGAGATCAGACGTTATTAATGTCCTTGAATAATGACACGCGCACCAGTCAGATCCAGACCTGTGACACGCACATCACCCAAAGTTGACGCTGCATCACCCAAGGTCACACCTTGCATGTAGAGGTTGTATTTTGCTGATCCAGCCGTTGCATTACCCAGACCAATCACCATACCACCCGCTGTTACTGCACTACCATCAGCATTGGTAATTGATTGAGCGGTCAAGTTTGCAGCAGTTGCAAAGTCAATTTTTGCAGCCAATTGCAAATCACCAGCAGTAGCCGCATTACCACCAGAGACATTCAGATTAGCTACACCCAAGGTACCAGTATAGTTTGTGCTGCCATCGATCAGACCGATATTAGCAATACTCAGACCGCCACCGATGGTCGCATTGGCAACAATCATCGCACCTTGTGCTGCAGTCGGTGTACCCAATTGGATATTCAATGCTGCACCACCCAAACCAATGGTCATGCTGTTGAGAATTTTAACTACGCCTTTACCCGTTGTGGTGTTTGCATCGACCTTCCAAGCACCCGCAGCACCTGAAGCACCCGCGACACCAATGTCACCCGTAGTAACGTTCAAAGTTGTAGGCAATTTGACAGCAATATTCAAAACAGGCGCAGCACCTGTAGTTGCAGTCGCTAAAGCACCACCACCACTCGAATCAATCAGCACACCGATTGGACCATTGGTAGCAATGCTAAAGCCTGTACCCACTGTAGGCGCAGTACCTGCTGCAATGCCTGCACCGTTCGCAGTTTTACCCAATACGATCGCACCCGCTTCAAGCGCACCTGTAGTGCCATTGCCATCAAAAACAGCAATTTGATCGATATTGAGTACGTTACCTTGCAACGCAATGAGAATGGTGATGCCGTCTTGACCGGTTGTTGCACTGAGCGCCGCATCATCCATGCTTTGCATCGCAAAAGCAGTACTTGTAGATGCAATCGCAGTAACCAATGCGAGTTGTGTAAATAATTTCATTGCATGTTCTCCTAGAACACTAATCATTAATATTTTTTTTAAATCCTACCCCGTACCACACCCCAAAAACCCAACACTTGCATTGAGGATACCCTCACTTAAAGTGACGCGTTTCCATACCACATCTTTCTGCCCAGACGATACAATGAAGTTAGACATGATCGCAAGTTTTTCTTATTACTTTTGTAAACAGTCCGACAAGTGGTATTTTTTTAACCCCAAATGAATCGAACAAATATTCACCAACCTAAACATCATCCGCAATGTCATACCCATCACAAAAAAAAGAGCAAAAGCAGTTAATCCTACTTTCGCTCTTTTTATATCCAATCTGCTTAACCGAAGTTAAGCGATGAGATTAATGACCAGAAATTGCAATGGTAGTACCAGTCAAGTTCAAACCAACAACTTGCAGGTCACCCAGAGTTGATGTTGCTGAACCCAAAGTTACATTTTCCAGCATGATTTTGTAGTTGGAAGCTGAGCCCAGACCAATCACCAAACCATTGGCGTTGTTAGTACCAGTTGTACCTTGAACATTGATGCTAGCATCAAGAGTCAAATTAGCGCCGGCATTATCTTGTACCAACAATTTGCCTACACCCAAAGTACCGCCACCGTTAGTACCAGCATCTACCAATCCAATATTACTGATGCCCAAGCCACCACTAACTGTACCACCCAGCTTGATCATCGCGCCTTGTGGGGTGTTACCCAACTGAACATTCAGTGTAATACCACCAAGATCAATATTCATGCTGTCTAGGATTTTAACTGCAGTACCTGTAGTACCGCCAGTTGCTGCGCTGGTTGCGGAATATACGAGACCGCTACGTGCAGAACCCGCAACAGAAATGTCGCCAGTTTTGATTGATAAGTTTGGCAAAGTCACTTTAACATTCAGCACTGGAGCAGTACCAGTTAATGCACCTGCGGTATTGCTACCACCTGAAGAATCGATATCAACAAGAATCGGCGCACCAGCTGTACTTACGTTCATTTTTACGCCAGTACCTGTTGCATCACCAATAACAATCGCACCACCTTCAAGCGCACCAGCAAAACCATCTTTATCATGCAGAATGGCTTTATCAATTACGAGACCGGTTGGTGGCGGGGTGATTTTGATGGTGATACCGTCTTGACCAGTTGTTGCACTGAGATCAGAATCATTCATTGTTTGCATTGCGAATGCACTGCCGCTAGTTGCGATTGCAGTAACGAGTGCCAGTTGTGTAAATAATTTCATTGCTTACTCTCCCAGAGCATTTATGGATAGTTGACTTTTGCTTGTATCGCATCAGACTCAACTTTAGTTATCAAACTAATTTCGCGTCCTTGCATTGCGTTTTTAATAGCATGTCTAACAGGGATCAAAGTACAATGAACTGTGTGTTTGTCGCAAGTGTTTTTTAAGCTTTTTGTAATTCTCCCGACAAGCGGTGGCGTTTGGAAATAAACGGTATTCGAGTTTTTTTACCATATTATTCAATAAGTTAAAATTTTAATTTTATGTTGCATAGGTCTCACAAAGAAACAAAAATGACAATATCTTCATCACATGTACTCCTAAGACTACATAGCTCGTCAGCCAAAGCTTCAACTATTTTAAAGCATTTGTCAGAACCTTTTTTTTTCGAGGAAATCCAGACCGACTACTCGTTAGGATTAACCTATTTTTATCGATTTGAGTCGCCACATTTAGTTCCAAGTAGATCACGTACACAGGGGCAGGAAGTGATCGCTTTTTGCCCACAGTGGCTCCTCATCACGCAGGCGAGCCCGACAGGACTACAGACGACTCACTACCATCGATCTGCACAAGGCACGTTACAGCCGCACCAAGCACAATCCACAGACGACTTCTTGACCCAATTACGCGCACTGCACCGCGCCGATCATGAGGAAGCTAACTCCCCGTACCCGGCTCAAAATGTCTTTACGGGTGGGCTAGCAGGCTTCATCGGTTATGACCTGACTGCCAATCACGCCGTCACGCCTCTAACCACCCCGACTCAGCTCCTCGCTGCAATGGGGCAATATGATATTTTCCTAAAGAACGAAGAAAATGACTGGGTACTGTACGGCCCCGATGACCCAAACCTTGCCCGCTTGTATCAGCAGATTAAACTTAAGCTTGAACACGTCACGGCTGCTATCGATGAACCTGCAGAGCTGCCCCCTACAAACACGCCGAGCGGTTTTGAGGTCTTAAAGCCCTTTCAACCGATCTGGTCGAAGCAAGATTACTGTTCTGCATTTGACCGTATTCAGTCTTATCTTTATGCAGGAGACTGCTATCAGGTCAATCTCACGCAACCTTTTGTTGCTGAGGTGAGTGGCCGTCTACTGGATACACTGGATGATCTGTTGACGCTAACCCAGCCCCCATATGGTGGCTATATGCGTGTGGGTGGGCATGAGTTACTCAGTTGCTCGCCTGAACTTTTTCTTGCCTTTACAGGACGAGACCACAGTGAACCGAATACGGTCATCACACGTCCGATCAAAGGGACGTTTCCCCGCTCAGAAAATCGACTCACGGATGCGGCGAATAAAACCAAACTTTTTGACTCCGAGAAGGATCAAAGTGAAAACCTGATGATTGTCGATTTACTGCGCAATGACTTGAGCCGTCACGCAGTGGTGGGATCGGTTAAAGTCCCCGTCTTGTTTGAAATAGAAAGCTTCGCACAAGTGCACCACTTGGTGAGTGAGGTTCGTGCGCAATTAGCAGCTGGCACATCACCACTCGATGTGCTCATTGATGCACTGCCGGGCGGGTCAATCACCGGTGCACCCAAGAAACGCGCCATGGAAATTATCGTTGAACTGGAAGCGCGTCCTCGCGCTGCATACTGCGGGTCATTTGGTTATCTCAATCACGATGGTTCAGGTCAGTTCAATATCCTAATTCGTACCCTGCAAAAAAATCACCATGAATTGGTCGCTTGGGCTGGGGGTGGCATCACAGTTGCCTCCGAGGTCGATGCGGAGTATCAGGAGTGTCTAGATAAGATTGGGGCGATCTTGGACTGCATAGACCAGTATGCCCTGTCAAAAAAATCCTGATGCTGTTCAAGCAATCACTCTAGGCGACGACCCGACACACAAAAAGTACAGCCTGTCATAAATAGCGTTTGACAGAATTCGGTCAAAGGTTGAAACTAAGAACAATTCTCATTTAAACTCAGGTTACCTGTTGCTGTGCGCCTTTCTGACTTAGCAAAAAATACGACCGCGTTGATCACTTCCGTCGAAGAGAGTATTCCTCTTGGGCCTCAGGGCGTAGACACGACAAAGCAAGCACCCTCCTCTACGTCATCTACGGCAACGGATATGATTGCTCATCGCTTAAAGGAATTGGGATTCGTTCCCGGTGAGCAAGTGCGTCTGATTACAACGGCACCTTTTGGTGGAGATCCGCTTTTGGTCCAGATTGGTTTTACCCGTTTTGCATTACGCCGCAGTGAGGCAAAACGCATCCTTGTCGAGGAGATCAGCGCATGACCACGGCAACCATCAATCTGAATCCATCGATGAATAGCATCCAACATATTGCTTTGGTCGGGAACCCCAATTGCGGTAAGACTTCCCTGTTCAACCAATTAACGGGCGCACGCCAAAAAGTGGCCAATTACGCAGGCGTGACCGTTGAGCGTAAAGAAGGCTTCATCACGCTCGCGTCGGGCCAGTCTGTGCGTATTTTAGATTTGCCTGGGGCTTATAGTTTAGATGCAACCAGCCCCGACGAAGCGGTGACACGCGCGGTCTGTTTAGGTGAGTTGGCTGGAGAAGCGCTGCCAGACTTATTGGTCTGTGTCGTAGATGCGACCAACCTGCGCTTGCATTTACGCTTTGCACTGGAGATGCGCCGTTTAGGTCGTCCGATGGTGCTTGCGCTGAACATGATGGATGACGCACGGCGCCGTGGTATTCAGATTGATATCGAAACGTTGTCGACAAAACTCGGGATCCCCGTGATCGAAACCATTGCCGTAAAACGCCATGGTGCTGCGGGACTGCTCAAAGCATTTGAAAATCAAATCCCTCCGATTCCACAAATTGCGGCTGATGCAGAACAAACCGATATCCATGCTCAAGTGCGCGCCCTGCTGGCCGATGCCGTGGTCATGCCGCGCACAACTGATCAGCGGGATGATGCGTTAGATCGTGTGCTCTTGCACCCTGTCTTTGGTCTTGCGATCCTCGCCACGCTGATGTTCTTTGTGTTTCAAGCGGTGTTCACCTGGGCTGCGCCGTTTATGGATGGCATCGGTTTCCTAGTGGCGACCCTCAGTGATTGGACCACCTCCTTCCTTGCGGACGGCATGCTGAAAAGCTTATTGAAAGACGGCATCTTTGCCGGACTTGGGACCGTACTGACCTTCCTACCGCAAATTTTGATTCTATTCTTCTTTATCTTGATGCTTGAAGAATCGGGCTATCTACCGCGCGCGGCGTTTTTGCTGGATCGCTTGATGTTTGGTGCAGGGCTGACAGGGCGGGCTTTTATTCCACTATTGTCCAGTTTTGCCTGTGCGATTCCCGGCATCATGGCCACACGCAGTATCAGCGACCCCCGCGACCGATTGACAACGATCATGGTTGCACCGCTGATGACTTGCTCCGCACGTCTACCCGTTTATGCGCTATTGATCAGTGCCTTTAATCCAGTCCAGACCGTCTGGGGACTTTTTAACCTGCAAGGACTGGTACTTTTTGCATTGTATTTTGGCGGCATCATCAGCGCGTTGCTGGTGGCGTTGGTCATGAAGCGCTTTCGCCGCGATCAAAGCGAACATGCACTGCTGATGGAGCTCCCGAGTTATCGTCTCCCCAGCTGGCGCAGTGTCAGTATTGGCTTGTATGAACGCGCGGCTATTTTCATCAAGCGGGTGGGCGGCATTATCTTGTCGCTGATCGTGATTCTGTGGTTCTTGGCTTATTTCCCACAGCCTCCTGAGGGTGCCACATTGCCCGCGATTGACTATAGCTTTGCGGGTCAGATCGGGCATGTGCTTGCGGTCGTCTTTGCCCCGATCGGCTTTACATGGGAAATCTGTATTGCCTTGATTCCTGGCCTTGCTGCCCGTGAAGTCGTGGTTGCTGCACTCGGCACGGTGTATGCCTTATCGGGAAATGAAGATGCGGTCAGTCATCAATTAGGCAGTTTGATCGCTGCGCAGTGGTCGCTGCCTACCGCACTCTCGTTACTCGCATGGTTTATCTTTGCCCCGCAGTGTCTGGCTACACTGGCGACGGTTAAACGCGAAACGGGCTCGTGGAAATACGTAGGAGTCATGGCCTTCTATCTGTTTGGTTTGGCGTATGGCGCATCCTTTATCACTTATCATGTTGCGGGGGCACTGTTATGAATCCGATTATGAGTGAATTTTTACAAGCAGGGATTATTGCGGCATTGCTCGGCTGGAGCTTGTTTTTCATGTTACGGCGGATCCTGCCTAATGTCGTCAACCGATTACAGCAGCATTTAGCACAAACTGCACTGAGCCATGGCTACACAAAGCTGTCTAAATGGCTCGCCCACAGTCTCAAAAGCGCAGGTGGTTGTGGCAGTGGCTGTAGCAATTGCAGCTCCTGTGGATCAAATCCTGCCACTACTCAAGAACAGCCCGTTCAATGGAAAGCCCCCTCCTCCAAAAGTTCCGGCTGCCATTAAGGATAGGTGCTTAAAGGAAAAGGGCTTAGGTGCTGGGGCAAGACTGCCCGCTTCAATTGGTTTTGTTAAAATTTCTGTCAAATTTCGTGCTATACACTAGACTTCACTATAGCCCCTTAAAAAAGATCTCGGTCACATGACTTCGCGCCCTGCTCGTAAACCCCGTCTACCGACTCCAGTGACGCTGCCCGATGACGCGCCGTATTTACAAGTCTTTCGCGATAATCTAGTGGCACAAGCGGTGAGTCCCCATACGCGGAACGCTTATCTCAGCGACTTAAAACAAGCACAACTCTTTGATGATACGCCGCTGACGGCATGGTCGGAGCAGCAAGTCAGTGACTATATCCTGACCCTAACGCGTGCGGAACGCAGCCCACGCTCTATTGCCCGCTGTCTGTCGGCATTCAAACAGTTTTTTAAACTGCAACTGGCGCTGGGTACTCGCAGTGACAACCCCACCGCTAACCAAAAAACACCGACACTGGGTCGGCCACTACCTAAAGACCTCTCGGAGGAACACGTCGAAGCACTGCTTGAAGCACCCAATATCGACACCGCACTGGGTCTCCGCGATAAAGCCATGCTTGAGGTGCTGTATGCCTGTGGTCTACGCGTGTCCGAACTGACTGGACTCACCCTAAACGGCATCAATTTAAAATCAGGCATCATCCGTGTCAAAGGCAAAGGCAGTAAAGAGCGATTGGTGCCCTTGGGTGAAATTGCCGTCGATTGGGTAACGCGTTATATGGATACGGCGCGTCCAGAGTTGGCAAATGGCTTGGTCACCGACGCACTCTTTATTACAATTCGCGGCGGTTTTATGACTCGGCAAAATTTTTGGTATTCGATTAAAAATTACGCCAAGATCGCCGATATTCAGAGTGCGCTGTCACCCCATACCTTGCGTCATGCATTTGCAACGCATTTGCTTAATCATGGGGCTGATCTGCGGGTAGTCCAAATGCTCTTGGGCCACAGTGATTTATCGACGACACAGATCTATACCCATGTCGCACGGGCACGCCTACAAGAACTGCATGGCACCTTTCATCCGCGGGGATAGCGCGATGATCGAAAATATCAATATCTATCGCGTTCTCACAAGCGAACTACAGTGATTAAGCATTTGGGTTTGCTATGATATTGCCCAATGCTCCGAACCCCTCAAGCGAATGCTTCAAGACATTTTAAGACAAAGGATTTTTTAGTATGAAGACGCTACTCCCCATTGCGACCACACTCCTTCTAGCGATCAGTGGCTGTAGCAAAGCAGCACCGGATGCTGCGGATAAAGCACAGGCGCCCGTTGCAGCTACCTCCGCAGCTACTTCGGTCACGGGTAACGCACCTGAATCCGTGCGTAAAGCGATCATTGATCATCTGGCTGCCGCCAAAATTCCTGCACAAATAAATGCCATCAATAGCACGGACATGCCGAACCTCTACTGGGTCACCTTTAATGACGTGCCGCCCGTGTTTATCAGCGGTGATGGTCAGTTCTTACTACAAGGCGACCTCGTCAAGCTGGGCACGGGCACAGTGACCAGCGTCAGCGATACATTAAATGCAAAAGAAGCCAAACGCCTGCTCGCAACCGTAGCAGACAAAGATATGATCATCTACTCGCCTAAAGGGAAGCCAAAGGCAGTGGTCTACGCCTTCACTGACGTGGATTGTGGTTACTGCCGTAAAATGCATGCCGAAATCGATCAAATCACCGCCAAAGGCATCGAAGTCCGTTATCTGGCTTGGCCACGATCACCGAGCGATGTCGCTGTGAACAAAGCCGTCTGGTGCAGCGAAGATCGTAAATCTGCGATCACCACCGCCAAACACGGCCTGCCAGTCCAATCCCCAGCCTGTGACGACCCAGTGATTGCCCAACGTCAAATTGGCATGAAAATCGGCGTCAATGGCACACCCGCCCTCTACACCGTCGATGGTCAATATCTCGGCGGTTACATCCCCGCAGATAATCTCGCCAAAGCCCTCAAAATCACGAAGTAAGTCGGCAAGCGAGAACTCACTCGATCCCCCGTTTTGTTAAAAATTGA
Source organism: uncultured Moraxellaceae bacterium (assembly GCA_964373105.1). Taxonomy (GTDB): domain Bacteria; phylum Pseudomonadota; class Gammaproteobacteria; order Pseudomonadales; family Moraxellaceae; genus Aquirhabdus. The sequence continues at coordinate 20,562 of CAYJTU010000038.1, forward strand.
CAAAGCGGCGGGAAAGCGTGGGATTAGACTAGAGAAAATAGCCGCTTTTGGCTATGATAAGCGCCTTTAAAATCCGTACGCGAGGCATCTGCTTGTGAAACCAGTCAAACTGGCAATTTTGGGTCTAGGAACCGTCGGTGGTGGCGCAGTGCGTCTACTACAGGACAATGCAGCAGAGATTGCGCGGCGTACAGGTCATGAGATTCAGATTACTCACGTTGGCAGTCGCCGCCCGCGTCCAGACCTGAGCTTAGACGGCATCAAACTCAGTGATGATTTACTCAATATCGCCAAACAAGACGATGTCGACATCGTCGTTGAAGTGATCGGTGGAACCACCCTTGCACACGATGTGGTCATGACTGCGATCAAGCATGGCAAGCATGTCGTCACCGCGAACAAAGCGCTGCTTGCAGAATACGGCAATGAAATTTTCCAAGCCGCCGAAGCCGCTGGCGTCTATGTCGCCTTTGAAGCTGCGGTTGCGGGCGGGATTCCGATCATCAAAGTACTGCGTGAAGGACTGTCTGCCAATCGTATCGAATGGCTCGCGGGCATCATCAACGGCACCGGCAACTTCATCCTCACCGAAATGCGTGAGAAAGGCCGTGCATTTGAAGATGTGTTGGCTGAAGCACAAGCGTTAGGCTATGCAGAAGCTGATCCGACTTTTGATGTCGAAGGTATCGATGCTGCGCACAAGCTCACGCTGCTCGCTTCACTCGCTTTTGGTATTCCGCTGCAATTTGACAAAGTCTACACCGAAGGCATCACCAAACTGACTGCTGAAGACGTGACCTATGCTGAAGAGCTCGGCTATCGCATCAAGCATCTCGGTATCGCCAAGCGTACTGATGCAGGCATCGAACTGCGTGTACATCCGACATTGATTCCAGAAAATCGCTTGATCGCCAATGTAAATGGCGTCAAAAATGCAGTACTCGTTCAATCAAATGCAGTCGGCTCAACCCTTTACTACGGTTCAGGCGCGGGTGCAGGACCGACAGCATCAGCGATCGTTGCCGATGTCGTGGACTTGGTGCGTAACTTTGGTAATGAAGGCACGGGGCGTGTACCACATTTGGCCTTCCAGCCAGACGCGTTGCATAACACGCCAATCCTCAATGCTGATCAGATGACCACGGCATACTACCTGCGTCTCACTGCACAGGATCATCCCGGCGTTCTTGCTGATGTGACGGGCATCCTCAGTCGTGCAGGCATTAATATTGATGCGATTTTGCAAAAATCCGTGCAAGCCAAAGGCAATGTACCCGTGATCCTGCTGACCCAACCGATTCTTGAAGCGACGATGAATAGCGCGATTCGTGATATCGAAGCGCTCGCCGCAATTGAGGCCCCTGTCGTACGGATCCGTTTAGAAAGCCTAGATGGCTAAACGTTGAAGATCTCCTGACCGAAACTGAAAAGCCTTCATCGTATGAAGGCTTTTTTTATACCCGCACAGAGCAATCAGAACCTCTTGAGCTGGATCATCACGACCCGCCAATCTAAAAATTAAAAAAACAGCCCTAAACGAATAAGGTTTGGGATTACGAAGCATCCTGATTGTAGAGATGCATTTTTCGTCGATCGCTATAACTGATTAATATTTAAACACTATTAAGAACGCCGCAAATGTGACTGTTCAGTATTTGCAATAATGTGATGCAGTTGGCATTATGCACACCAAATTATGAGTCTGTTGGTGTGGGTTTAAGCAATGAAATCGATCTTGATTAACTATGAAATTGAATCAGGCGAGAATATGGAATATCTGCTAGACAGACTGGAGCAAGTCACGGGGACCTTCTGGCATAAGTTTTCTGAGTCGGCTTGGGTCATCAACACACGCCACCACCCCGATCATTTACTCGAACTCATCAAACCGTTCCTCTACCCAGACGACAAAATTTTTATCGTTGAGTTGGGTTCGAAAGCGATCTGGCAGGGCTACTCGTACCGGGAGTTAGATTGGTTGAATCACTCCTATGAACTGAAGAGACATGTCCTACTTTCATAAACCTTCGCATCAAAGCAAGACCTACAACGACTTTCCATAAATCGGACATAAAAAAAGCTTAACGCTCATAAGTAAAGCCAAGCGATTCATCAGAAGATCCGCTAATGGCTCAACGACTGTGAGGCGTACTGGGTCAATTGTTTGATGCGATCCTCATTAAACTGCATCAAGCAATCATCCCGAGCTGTATCAACATGAATAACGTCTGAATCCAGATACTGACACGATTTATCGCGATAAACCTGCCAAGCATCTTGGGCCTGATAGAGGGTTTTGATGCGATCCAACTCAAACTTTTTGCCGAGCACCACTAAAAGACTTCTATAGGCACGGCTGACCGCGATATCACTCTGCTCAACGCGGCAGCTTTTGATCACTGAAGACACGCTGCAAGGCTCTGCCCAAGCAGATGATGTGGCGGCTAGTATTAACATCGCTATTAGAATCATTTTTTTCATGGTAGGACTCTCTT
>CAYJTU010000039.1:0-22916 GCA_964373105.1 uncultured Moraxellaceae bacterium
TTTGTGATCATGCAGGGTGGCGTGGGGCTCCATCTCAGTCGCAGTCAGTGAAGTCCATTCTAAACCGAGTGCATGGTGGATTTTATCAAGCAGTTTGGCGAAATCAATCGGTTTGGCGAGAAAATCATCCTCCGCTATCCCCGCTGTATTTTCTTTGCCACGTCCAAACGCATTGGCGGATACGATTAAAATTGGGGCGAAACTTAAGTGATTACGCCTCAAAAGTTCGCTGGTTTGCCAGCCATCCATCATCGGCATGTTGATATCCATGATGATCAATTCTGGCTGGAATTCAGCGACCAGACGTAAACATTCAATGCCTGACACAGCTTCTTGTACCACAAAGCCCAGTTTAGACAGTAGCTTGGACAGCAGCTCACGATCATTCGGTTCGTTATCCACGACCAAAATCCGCCGCCGCTCACCGTGATAGCCAGAAATATCGGTGACGTCTTCCAGCGGAATATGCTGAGGTAAGCGTACTGCGGGTAAAAATAGCCGCAGTTGAAAGACGCTGCCCACATCTAAAGTACTAGAAACGGTGAGCTCTCCGCCAAGGAGATCGGTCAAGAGTTTCGAGATGGTCAGGCCTAAGCCAGTACCACTCACGGAAGGAGAGTTTGCCGAGATGCCACTGCCGCGCTCAAAAGGGCTAAAAATCCGTTGTAGGTCATGCTCAGCTATCCCACAGCCTGAATCTTGGATTTCAAAGACGGCTGTGACCGAGCGATAGTAAACGCGCAGCACAACCTCACCTTGATGGGTGAATTTAATCGCGTTGCTCAAGATATTAATCAAAATCTGTTCGAGGCGCTTTTGGTCGACACGCACAAAGATGGGCAGCTTGTCGGAAATATGACTGACGAAGCGGATCCCTTTGTCCGTCGCTTGCGGTTGAAACATGCTGATAATCTGTTGAATAAAAACTGGTAAGTTGAGTTCAACCGTTTCGAGTTTCAGTTTGCCACTTTCAATACTGGCCAGATCCAGCAGTCCATCGACTAAGGACACCAGATGCGAGCCACTGCGCTTAATGATATCCAGCGATTTCTTGTTTTCTCGAGATAAGGTGCTGTCTTGCATCAACAACTGGGCATAGCCCAAGATGCTATTCAGCGGGGTGCGGATTTCGTGACTGATGCCGGTGATATAGCGGCTTTTTGCCCGATTGGCGCTATCGGCATTTTTGGTGGCAGCTTGTAGTTGGGTATCCGTTTCTTGATGGGCACTGATTTCCTCCATCAGCAGGCTGGTTTGGCGATTGGATTCAGTTTGCGCAACGCTACGGCTTTCTTGGGTGAGCGTCAGCCACCAAGAACCGACACAGATCAGCACAAATAACAGCGCGAAAATTTTGATAAATAAGAAGCGCAGTTGTTCGAGTAATATCGAAGAGGAATAAACCCCGATAGATTGTGTTTCTTGAATATATAGGAGACCCAGTATGGCGCTCATGATCAAGGACAGTGAAATCACAACCAATAGATAATTACCCAATCGCGTGTTGACCTGAGCCGAGATGGGTTGCGGTAAAATCTGCCTGACGAAACGTGCAAACTGCTCAGGTAAGCGGGCTTCCGGTTTGCAGAGATCATGGCAACGCACATCCAGTGAGCAGCATAAAGAGCAGATCGTGCCGCTATAAGCGGGGCAGTGTGCCATATCTTCAAGCTCATAAGGTTTCTCGCAAATGCAGCAAGTTGGGGCGAGCGACTGCATACTCTGCCGCGTACGAGCGATATAAAAACGACCACCGGTTAGCCACGCGAGTAATGGTGTCATTACCATCGCACTGATCAGGGCGATATACGATGCCAGTGCCTTGGCGGTATCCCCAAAGACGCCTGAAAATGCGGTAATCGAGAGGATCGAGGCAAAGAGCATGGCTCCGACCCCGACGGGATTAATATCAAATAAATAAGCTCGGCGAAATTCAATACCTTTTGGACTGAGCCCCAACGGTTTGTTGATGACCAGATCGGCGACTAATGCTCCCACCCATGCAATGGCGAGATTGGCGTATAAACCCAAGACTTGCTCAATGGCGTGAAATACACCCATTTCCATCAGTAAAATGGCAATCAGCACATTAAAGATCAACCACACTACGCGGCCAGGATGACTATGAGTGAGTCTTGAAAAGAAATTCGACCATGCTAAAGATCCAGCATAGGCATTGGTCACATTGATTTTGACTTGGGAGATCACAACAAAGAGGACGGTAAAAGCGAGCGCGATTTCAGGGTTATTAAATACGGACTGATACGCAATCCAATACATTTGCGCAGGTTCCACGGCATGCTCCGCAGATATCTGGTACTGCAGTGCAAGATACATGAGCAGTACGCCACCGAGCATTTTGATAACCCCAAGCAACACCCAACCGGGACCCGCAAAGAGCATAGCAAAGGTCCAGCGCACTCGATTTTTTTTATCTTTTTCAGGCATAAAACGTAAAAAGTCCGCTTGCTCACCGACTTGAGCGATCAGCGCAAAAATCACCGTCGATGCGGTGCCAAAGGCGAGCAAGTTAAAGTGGTTTTGACTGTCTGATACCATGCTGTTCGTGCCGACAAACGTGGTGACATCGTGCAGAAGATCGGGGTGTTTGATCAACACAAAGACAAAGGGGGTGATCATCATGATCAACCAGAGGGGTTGGCTCCATGCTTGCAGGCGACTGATGAGGGTAATGCCGTGTGTTGCGATCGGGATCACGACCAGAGCGCTGACAAGGTAAGCTAGATAAAGCGGCATCTCAAAGAAAAGCTTGAGCGCCATGGCCATGATGGAAGCTTCAATGGCAAAGAATATAAACGTAAACGATGCATAAATGAGCGACGTGAGCGTCGATCCCAGATAACCAAAACCCGCACCTCGGGTGAGTAAGTCCATGTCCACGCCGTAACGTGAAGAGTAGTAGCTGATGGGCAAACTGGTTAAAAAAATGATTAAAGAGACCACCAAGATCGCAAGTACGGCGTTGGTAAAGCCGTAGTTCAGTGCGATGGCACCGCCTATGGCTTCCAATGCCAGAAAAGAAATGGCGCCATAAGCAGTGTTGGCAACCCGCATGATTGACCATTTACGCACGGTACGCGGGGTAAAGCGTAAGGCGTAGTCTTCCAGGGTCTCATTCGCGACCCAAATATTGTAGTCGCGCCTGATTTTGATAATCCGCTGCGGGGGGCGCCTTAAATTCTTTTGCTTATGGTCATCCGTGGTCATGGGCCATCCACTGTTTAAAAAAAACCAATTCGTTGATTACCGCAACGAGGACGGGTGCTGCCGTTCTCATCGCTCAGTCTGCAATTTCGATGCAAATTGTTCAAAACAGCACGTTTTTGATCCTGCAGTGCACTGTTCATTATTGAGAGTATGGCATGGTCATGGGCGTAAAGGGCAGACTGCCTATTTCAATCTACGTTGGATATACGGCATGTGACGTATAGCTGATTAGCTGAATTCTTCATATGGTTATACCCAGCGGCATCCAAATGCTCAAGCGTTTAACCAGCACGGTGGCGTTTATTGGGCGCGATGCTATTTACAGTTACAGCCGATTATGACGATGTATTGAGGAGTGGTCTAATGTCACATGAAGATACTTTGAACAACAGCTTAAGTACCAGCATCACAAGCAGTAAAAAAAGCGCACTTGGGCGTAGACAGTTTGTTGTCGGATTACTGGCAGCCGCGATACTCGGTCAATCCGGTTTAGCTTTCGCCGCTGACTTGAGTACTGCAAAGGTCAATACCACAAAACTTGCGGTCACCGATAAGGAAGTAATCGTCGGTCAGTTGCATTCTGCAACGGGCACGATGGCCATCAGTGAAACGGGAGCGATCCGTGCGGAACGTTTGGCGATTGAACAGATCAATGCCCAAGGCGGTATTTTGGGGCGTCAGATTAAAGTGATTCAGGAAGACGGAGCATCAGATTGGCCGACCTTCGCAGAAAAAGCCAAAAAGCTTCTTGAAAATGACCATGTGGCGACCGTGTTTGGTTGCTGGACATCAGCATCACGCAAAGCGGTGCTGCCTATTTTTGAACGCGATAATGGTTTGCTCTATTACCCAACCTTCTATGAAGGACTTGAGCAGTCTAAAAATGTGATTTATACCGGCCAAGAGGCAACACAACAAATCTTGGAAAGCTTGAATTGGCTGGCGCGCGAGAAGAAAGCCAAAACATTCTATCTGGTAGGTTCTGATTACATCTGGCCACGTACCTCCATGAAAATCGCGCGTAAGCATATTGAAAATGTGCTGCACGGCACTGTGGTGGGTGAAGAGTATTACCCACTGGGTACAACCCAATTTGGTTCTTTGATCAATAAAGTAAAATTGAAACATCCAGATGTGGTCTTCTCTGCAGTCGTCGGTGGTTCTAACGTTTCCTTCTATAAGCAATTAAAAGCAGCTGGGGTGACTTCTGCCAAACAAAATCTACTGACCCTGTCGGTGACTGAAGATGAGTTGCTCGGTATAGGCGGTGAAAACATGGCGGGTTTCTACTCGTCCATGAAGTATTTCCAAAGTTTGAATAATCCAAATAACGTCAAGTTTGTCGCCGCGTTTAAAGCCAAATATGGTGCAAATGCAGTGATTGGTGATGTGACTCAAGCCGCTTATCTGGGTCCTTGGCTGTGGAAAGCAGCTGTGGAAAAAGCGGGTAGCTTTGATGTCGACAAAGTGGTTGCAGCATCGGCAGGCATTGAGATGAAAACAGCGCCCGAAGGCTATGTCAAAGTCCATCCAAACCATCATTTATGGAGTAAGAGTCGTATCGCACAAGTCCTGCCCAATGGCCAGTTCAAAGTGGTGTACGAATCTCCAAATCTGATCGAGCCAAATCCATTTCCTAAAGGTTATCAATAAGTCTCGGTGAGATTCAACGTTTAGAGGCACTGTATCTTGGGGATGCAGTGCTTCTCACCAAAGAGGGGTGAAAAGGTAACAGATACCCACCCGATAGCGATGAAGTCCATGCGCAAGTAATCAGTCAGTTCAGTTTCTCATTATTTACGCATTTATTTTACGTTTTAGCGATTCTCTCCCGCATTTTTTACGACACGTTTGATCACAGGAGTTGCCATGACAACGTCTTTATCCGAATACGGCGCGATTTTCGCGATGCAAGGCTTCAATGGCTTATCCGTGTTTTGTATTTTATTACTCATGGCACTGGGTCTTGCGATCATCTTTGGGCAAATGGGTGTGATTAATATGGCGCATGGTGAGTTTCTCACCCTCGGTGCCTATACCACATATGTGTTGTCTTGGGTGACTGAGCACTATGCACCCAGTCTGATGCCTTATTATTTTTTCGTGGCGATTATTGCATCGTTTGTGATTGCGGCTGCGCTGGGCTATGTGGTTGAGCGGCTTATGATCAGTCGACTTTATAAACGGCCCTTAGATACGCTACTCGCCACTTGGGGTTTAAGTTTGGTGATGCAACAAGCGTTTCGCTCAATCTTTGGCGCGCAAGAGGTGAGCCCGACACTGCCCGATTGGTTGATGGGTTCTTATAGCCCAACCGACAAAATTGATATCCCGATTAACGGCATGTTTTTCATGGCGATCACCTTGGTCTTGACCGCAGGTGTGTTTTATCTCTTGTTCCGCTCACGCTGGGGGCTACAAGTCCGCGCCACGATGCAGAATCGTGTGATGAGTGGCTCAGTAGGGATCAATACCCGCCGTGTCGATCGCATGACTTTCGCACTGGGCTGCGGAGTCGCAGGTATTGCTGGCGCAGCGTTCACCACGATCGGGTCAACCGGTCCAACCGCAGGTACGTTGTATATCGTCGATACCTTCTTAGTCGTTGTATTTGGTGGAACGGCAAGTTTGCTCGGCACGATCGCATCAGCGTTCAGCATCGCACAAGCACAGTCGATTTTAGAATTTTTCCTCAACGGTTCTACAGCAAAAGTCATTACCTTATCAACGATTATTATCATCTTGATGATCCGTCCTCAAGGACTGTTCTCATCGAAGATTCGAAAGTAAGAACTGGTTATAGCAATGATTTTGTAAACGAGAAAGCCCTTATTAATAAATAGATGTTGAGAGCCATTATGAATCAAACGTCAACCATGCCCGCAAAGTCAGATGATCGAAGCTGGGTGAGTTATCAAAAAGCGATTGGTTTTGTGGTGCTTGCTGCGGTCATTCTGATTGCAATGCCACTAATCTTTGATATTTTTCGTCTCAATTTGATTGGGAAATATCTCAGCTATGCTTTTGTCGCAGTGGGTCTGGTGCTGTGCTGGGGTTACGGCGGGATCTTAAGTTTAGGCCAAGGCGTGTTCTTTGGCCTAGGTGGCTACTGTATGGCGATGTTTTTGAAACTGGAAGCATCCGATCCGATCAGTACCAAGGCACAGACCACTCCTGGGATTCCTGATTTTATGGATTGGAATCAGGTCACGCAACTGCCTTGGTTTTGGCAACCCTTCCATAGTTTTAGTTTCACATTGATTGCGGTGATTGCGGTACCTGTTTTGTTTGCACTGATCATTGGCTTTGCGTTGTTCAAGCGCCGTGTTGGAGATGTCTATTTCTCGATCGTGACGCAAGCGATTGCGGCTATCCTGACGATTTTGATTATTGGACAACAGGGTTTTATCGGCGGTGTGAATGGCATTACTGATCTAAAAACCTTGCATGGTTGGGACATTCGCACGGACTCTGCCAAATATACGCTGTATTACATCAATGCCTTTTTACTGCTGTCTTGCATCATTGCCGGCACCTTGATTTTAAAATCGAAACTGGGTCGTCTGCTGGTTGCGATGCGCGAGAAAGAAGAGCGAGTACGCTTCTCTGGCTACGACGTTTCAAGTTTCAAAATCTTTATCTTCTGTGTAGCAGCAGCCATGTCAGCCATTGGCGGTGCGATGTTTACCTTGCAAGTCGGCTTTATGTCACCGTCGTTTGTCGGCATTGTTCCTTCGATTGAGATGGTGATCTTTGCTGCTGTCGGTGGACGCATGTCCTTGATGGGTGCGGTCTATGGCACATTATTAGTCAACTTTGGTAAATCATACTTTTCTGAAACCTTTCCTGAATTGTGGCTGTTCTTGATGGGTGGGTTGTTTATCGTGGTGGTGATGTATTTCCCGAATGGTTTGGCGGGTATCTACGATGACTACATCAAACCGCGCATCACAGCTTTGTTTGGCTCTAAGGGCGTGGTTTCTAAAGAGCTGGTTTCTAAAGAGCTCGATTCTATAGAAAAGCCCGAACCGAGTGTGACCAGTACAGAGCCGGTAGCTGAATCTGTAGCGCCATCAACGCTGAAGGAGGAAGGACAATGAATAATCCTCAAGGTTTCGAACTGCCCAAACCCGTACTGCTCATTGAAGATTTAACCGTATCGTTTGATGGCTTTAAGGCGGTAGAAGGACTGACCCTGTATCTGGATCGCAATGAAGTCCGCGTTGTCATTGGGCCAAACGGTGCAGGGAAGACCACCGTACTGGATCTGATCTGCGGCAAGACCAAAGCGACCAGTGGCAAGATCATTTTCAAAGATCAAAATCTCACCAAGATGAGTGAGCACAATATCGTGCGCTCAGGGGTTGGCCGTAAATTTCAAACGCCATCGATTTATGAAAACCTAACCGTTTTTGAAAATCTAGAAATGTCCTTTCCTAGGGGTCGTAATGTGTTTGGTGCGTTGTTTTTTAAACGCACTGCCGACGTGATTGAACGAGTGAATGAAGTCGCTCAAGAGATTTATTTGACCGACATGCTGCATGAGCAAGCGGACCTATTGTCACATGGTCAAAAGCAGTGGCTTGAGATTGGTATGTTGCTCATGCAAGAACCTGAGCTGCTGATGCTGGATGAGCCCGTTGCAGGGATGAGTGTCTCTGAACGGGAAAAGACGGCGTTATTGCTGCGCAAGATTAGCCAAGGTCGTTCCGTGCTTGTCATTGAGCATGATATGGAATTCGTCAAAAGCATTGCCGATAAAGTCACGGTATTGCATCAGGGCAAGATTCTGGCGGAAGGCGATATGGAATCCGTACAGAGCAATCCAAAAGTCATCGAAGTCTATCTGGGGCACTGATTATGTCAAATGTGATGTTTGAAGTGAATGCTTTAGCGTCTGGCTACGGTCAAAGCGAAGTGATTCACAATCTGAATTTACACGTCCAAAAGCAAGAGATTGTCGCGGTTATGGGACGTAATGGCATGGGGAAGACGACTTTATTCAAGACCTTGATGGGCATTATCCCTGCGCGTGGCGGCGAAGTGAAAGTCGATGGTACGGCGGTGGCGCATATGGAGTCCTACCAGCGCGTTGAGTCTGGTTTGGCCTATGTTCCGCAAGGTCGAATGATTTTTCCCAATATGACCGTGCTTGAGAACATCCAAACCGGTCTCCCCGCATCGGCGAAAGGTAAGGTGCCCGAAGACCTCTATGAGTTATTTCCTGTATTGGCCGAGATGGCTAAACGTAAAGGTGGCAATTTGTCGGGCGGACAGCAGCAGCAACTGGCAATTGCCCGCGCCCTTGCAACCAATCCCAAAGTCCTGCTTTTGGATGAACCGACCGAAGGCATTCAGCCGTCGATCATTAAAGATATTGCCAAGACCTTAAAAGATATTCGCACCATGCGAGATTTGACCATCGTGGTCTCTGAGCAAGTCTTGAGTTTTACGATGGACATCGCGGATCGTTTCTTCGTGATCGACAAGGGCAAGCTGGTGTATGAAAACGTGCGCTCCGAAGTAGATGAAGCGACGATTAGCCGCTATTTGTCGATTTAAATCAAGATGCTGTATTTAGCATGGACTCATTTTTTGCCAGATTACTTCCAGAACTTTTGAGTCCAACCGTTTGTCATTCGTTGTCATGGTATTTCGCAGCGAATGTTTTTTTAAGCGTCAACGTTAAACGAGGTCTATGACATGAGGCATGGTGATATCTCAAGCAGTCCTGATACGGTCGGTGTCGCGGTGGTGAACTATAAGATGCCGCGTCTACACAATAAGGCCGAAGTTCTCGAAAATGCACGGCATATCGCCGAGATTATCAAAGGCATGAAGCTGGGTCTACCAGGCATGGATCTCGTCGTTTTTCCTGAATACAGCACGATGGGCATCATGTATGACCGTGATGAAATGATGGCGACTGCCGCAACGATCCCCGGCGATGAAACCGCAATTTTCTCTGCGGCGTGCCGTGAGGCGAAAACATGGGGCATTTTTTCACTGACTGGTGAGCGTCATGAAGAACACCCTCACAAAGCGCCCTACAACACCTTGGTATTGATCAATGATCAAGGCGACATCGTTCAGAAGTACCGCAAATGTATCCCATGGTGCCCGATAGAAGGCTGGTATCCGGGAGATCGAACCTACGTCAGTGATGGTCCTAAAGGCATGAAAATCAGTCTGATCATTTGTGATGATGGTAACTATCCCGAGATTTGGCGAGATTGTGCCATGAAAGGCGCAGAGCTGATTGTGCGTTGCCAAGGCTATATGTATCCCGCCAAAGAACAACAAGTGCTGATGTCCAAAACGATGGCATGGGCCAACAACTGCTATGTCGCAGTTGCCAATGCGGCTGGGTTTGATGGTGTGTACTCCTACTTCGGCCATTCGGCGATTATTGGTTTTGATGGGCGTACGCTGGGCGAATGCGGTGAAGAGGAAATGGGCATCCAATACGCTCAACTGTCGATCTCACAAATTCGTGATGCACGGGCAAATGATCAATCGCAAAATCATCTGTTTAAGTTATTGCATCGTGGTTACACAGGCATCCATAGCTCTGGCGATGGGGACAAAGGCATTGCCGACTGCCCGTTTGAGTTCTATCGCACGTGGGTCTTGGATGCTGAAAAAGCCCAAGCAGATGTCGAGAAGATCACCCGCAGCACGGTTGGGGTAGCAGATTGTCCAGTTGGGCAGCTTCCCCATGCGGGCATCGAGAAAGTAGCAGGGAGCTCATAACGGAGAGGGTGATGCCTTTTGTCAACGATCTGCTGGATCACAACCGCAAGCAACTGGGGCTAAGTGATTTGAATTCGACCAGTCAGCCGGCATTGCCATCACGATTTTTGTTTGATCCGCGTGAGGTCATGGCGTTATTGCGCAGTCGGATCGTGGGTCAGGATGAGGTTTTAGTGGCGATTGAGGCGACGCTGAATGTGATTAAAGCCAATATCAGCGATCGTGAGCGACCGCTGACCGTGATGTTGTTCATGGGCCCTACGGGTGTGGGTAAGACTGAAATTGTGCGTTTGATCGCGCAAGCGATCCAAGGTCAAGCCGATTCGTTTTGTCGTATTGATATGAATACATTGGCCCAAGAGCATTATGCCGCAGCACTGACGGGCGCACCGCCGGGCTACGTCGGCAGTAAAGAAGGCACCACTTTATTTGATGTCGAGGCGATTGAAGGTAGCTTTAGTAGACCCGGGATTGTGCTGTTTGATGAAGTTGAAAAAGCGAGTACCGAAGTGCTGCGGAGTTTGCTTAACATTTTGGATAAAGGGCAACTGACTTTGTCGGCGGGTAGCAAGCGGATCGACTTTCGCAATAGTCTGATCTTTATGACCAGTAATGTGGGTGCGCAACAGGTCTGGCATCACCGCCAGCAATTTGAGCAAGGCTGGCGCCTGTGGTTGAAATTGCGCCCGAAAGAAGACGAGTTGCTGGACAAGGCTTTGCATCAGCGTTTTGATCCCGAATTTATGAATCGGATTGATCGGGTACTGCGCTTTAACCGTATTGATCATCGTTTATTGGATCGCTTACTGGATATTGAACTGCATAAGTTGAATCAACGCTTGAAGAAGCGAGATTTGAGTGTTTGGCTTGATGAAGCTGCGCGTGGGCTGCTGCGGCAGGGCCATGATGAGCGGTTTGGTGCACGAGACTTAGCCCGCAAGATTCGGACGCATCTGGAGCCTGTATTGGCCCATTTTTTACTGAGCCAATCGGTGGCTCAAACGCTCAATGTTTCGGTGGTCGACGGTGAACTGTATGTGTGTGGCAAATGATGTAGATGGGTCTGTTGTGGATGGAGAGTTGTTTTATAAAGTAATTTTTTGAGAACTTAGGAGATGCACTATGCAGCACATCAAAATCAAACCCGGTGTTCCGCTTGCGGAGCAAGCCGAGCTCGGGCACAACCGTTGGCATCCGGATATTCCCTTTTTGACATCAGTGAAACCCGGTGAAGAGATACTGATCGAGAGTCTCGACTTTTTGGATGCGCAAATTAAGGACAACGATGATGTCTCTGATGTCGCCAATGTCGATTTGACCCGTGCGCATCCTTTGACAGGACCGTTCTATGTCGAAGGTGCTGAACCCGGTGATTTGCTGGTGATTGATTTGCTTGATATCAAACCGATTACCCCAGTGGGTTTCTCCGGCGTATTTTCTAAGGAAAATGGCGGTGGATTTCTAGCCGATTATTTTCCAAATGCGGATAAAGCCATTTGGGATTTGAAAGGCTTATATGCGACATCACGCCATATTCCGGGCGTGCGTATCGCTGGACTGACGCATCCGGGCTTGATGGGATGTTTGCCGTCTCATGATTTGTTGAAAGAATGGAATCGCCGCGAAGCCCCATTGGCTGCCCAAGGTTTGGCTAAGCCACCCGATCCACGTACTGCAGTACTGCGCGGTGTCAAAGGTGCTGAGTTTGATCGCATGGCCGCTGAGGCTGCACGGACAGTTCCGCCCCGTGAGCATGGCGGCAATACTGACATTAAAGATCTGTCTTCGGGTACGCGAATTTTCTTCCCGGTCTATGTCAAAGGCGCAGGCTTCTCGATGGGGGATTTGCACTTCTCGCAAGGAGATGGCGAGATTGGTTTCTGCGGTGCCATCGAGATGGATGGTGTGACACGCGTAGGCTTTGATTTGATCAAAGGCGGTATGGCGAAGTATGGTCTAGATTCACCGATCTTTATGCCAAGCCCGGTTAAGCCGCGTTATGACCAATGGCTGACGTTTGAAGGCATCAGTGTTGAAAATGGGGTGAATTATTATCTGGATGCGAGCGTGGCCTATCGCCAAGCGTGTTTGAAAGCGATTAATTATTTGACCAATTTTGGCTTTACAGGCAGTCAAGCCTATATGTTGTTGACTGCTGCACCTGTGGAAGGACGAATTGGTGGAATTGTGGATATTCCAAACTGCGCATGTACGGTCTCACTGCCGACAGCGATTTTTGAGAAGAGTATCTTGCCGACAGGCATGCTGAATGATCGTGCTTATTGGGGGCATCGCAGTTAATTCTTTAATCAAACCTCACTGATCTTGGTGAAAGCCTAAAAGATCAGTGAGGCCGATTTCGTCGCTGAACAAGGATGGTTTAGATCATTACGGGAGCATAGAATTATGCCGTTATACGATATTGCGTGTAGTCATTGTGAGGGGATCTTTGAGCGGCAATTGCCTATTTCAGCGTTGCAAAGCATGATCGAATGTAGCTATTGCCAACAACAAACGATTGCTCATCCCATGATGACGGCTCGCGTCAAAATCAACGTCACCGAAAAATGGCGTCCGAAAAATGGTGCAGAACAGCTGGCAGGCCCTGCGACTGGTGGACCTGGAACCTCGCCTAAATCAGCACGCAGTACGATTTTGCATGTCTGTAAAGGCTTTCAGTGCAGTGTTTGTGCATAAGCCGCTTTGTTCTTAGTTCTGAGAAGCCAGCGCACTGAGCTGTGCTGGATCATTCACATTGATAAAGGCATGTTTATCATGCCATTGAATCTCAAATGCTTTGTTTGACTCTAACCAGTAATGCACGGCATGACTGGTTTTAAGCGCATCGATAATGCTTGCACGTTCATCTTTATGCACAAGTAGGCAGAGGTTTTGACGTCTTTCACCATCGTGTGCCACAACAATTCTAGGGGTGTTCGGATCGATTTTTTGATGCGCGGTCAGTGCTGCCCATGCGTATTTTGCAAAATGGGTTGGATAGTAGACCAAATCACACGGGGTAATGATCACCCAATCATGGCTGCACACTTCAAGCGCTGCCAAAATTCCCGCCAGTGGACCCGCATAAGTTTCGTCACTGTGTAAATCATGCACGGTCTGACCATACTGGGCATAGATCGCTTCATTACGATTACAGCTGATGACCACTTGATCGACATGGTCAGGTAATGCTTCCTTGACCCAATGTACGAGGGGTTTCCCTTGATACTCGACAAGGCCTTTATCGGCACCCCCCATACGTCTTCCTTCCCCCCCTGCAAGTATAATTGCGGATAAGGATGGCAACATTTGTTCCTGAAATTTGTCAGGGGATTTTTGTGTAGACGTGGGCAGAATGGACATAATTGGCTTAGAATCCTGTCTTTAATTTTTATCAGTGTTGCATCGATTTCAGGTTGATGCACTTCCATCACCGTGCATCATTGCAATTGCGATTTTTATCGTTTCTGTGCGCTCATGATATGCTAATCCTGACGTGCGTTAATAGCAATGCGCAGCACTGACCACCTGACTGATTTCCTGCTGTTTTGAAGGATAGCCATGCTACTTGCGTTAGAAACCGCGACAGATCAATGTTCTGTTGTTTTGTATGATGCGGATGGACTACAGGCCGAGCGTTTGGACCTGCGCGCGCGCGAGCAAACGCGTCTGATCTTACCGATGATTGATGAGATTTTGAAAGAAAAAGGGCTCGCCTTTAAAGATCTCGCTGCGATCGCCTTTAGTCGTGGTCCGGGATCATTCAGCGGAGTGAGGATCAATGCCGCAGTGACTCAGGCCCTCGCTTGGGCGCATGATTTACCCGTCATCCCGGTTTCGACACTGCAAGCATTGGCCCAGCATGCTTATTTAGTCTTGGGTTTCACCAAGGTGCTTGCAGTGATTGATGCGCGCATGAACGAAGTCTATGCCGCCGTCTATCATGTGGATGAGCAGGGCACGATGCAATTGATCGGTGAAGAGCAGTTAGCGGGTTACCGCGCAGTTGTGATGGCTGACGGTATACAGGCATTGGTCGGTAGCGGTAGCCTTTTGATCGATAGCGATGTTGCGTCAGAATTGCCGCGCTATGTGGACTATATTGCGACGGCGCACGATATCGCAGTGTTGGGTTGGCATGCTTTAAAGCTAGGCCAGACTAGGTCTGCTGAGCAAGCGTTGCCTGTCTACTTGCGTGATAATGCGTGGAAGAAATTAGACCAACAACGCAAGATGTAACGATTTCGTTTTATACAGAGCAGTTTCAATCTAAAGCTCACAAACCTGTTCAATTTGAGTAAAACGCATGGATTTATTACTGTTATTTCAAGCTTTCATCATGGGGATTGTTGAGGGCTTGACTGAATTTCTGCCGGTATCGAGTACAGGACATTTGATCGTTGTCGGG
Source organism: uncultured Moraxellaceae bacterium (assembly GCA_964373105.1). GTDB lineage: Bacteria > Pseudomonadota > Gammaproteobacteria > Pseudomonadales > Moraxellaceae > Aquirhabdus. Next base: position 14,390 of record CAYJTU010000039.1, read on the forward strand.
TCACTGTTGAATTTCTGGACGGCTGAAAAGCGTTTTGTGTTTGAGATTGCTATTCAACTCGGAGCGATTCTCGCTATTTGCTTTGAGTACCGTGCAAAATTGATTCATGTGACCACAGGGTTAGTGCGTCAAGAGGCCAGCTCGATTCGTTTTACCCGTAACGTCTTGGTCGCATTTTTGCCCGCTGCAATTATTGGATTTATCGCCCACGATACGATTCAGCACTATTTATTTAATGTGCATGTCGTGGCTTTCATGCTGATCTTCGGTGGGTTTGTGATCCTGTGGGCGGAACGCAGAGAGCATCAAGTGACTGCTGAGGAAGTCGACACGATGAGTTGGCAACAAGCCCTGAAAGTCGGTTTCGCACAATGTTTTGCGATGATTCCTGGCACATCGCGCTCTGGGGCCACGATCATTGGTGGACTGTTTTTTGGCTTATCTCGCAAGACTGCCGCTGAGTTTTCATTCTTCCTCGCAATTCCCACCATGCTAGGTGCAACCGCATTATCGGTTTATAAGCATCGTCACGAGTTTTTGCTGGCTGACTTTCCGGTGATTGCGGTGGGTTTTGTGATGGCCTTTATCGTGGCGCTGTTGGTGGTAAAGGCGTTGGTTCACTATGTCTCAAAGCATGACTTTACGATCTTTGCCTGGTATCGCATCGGTTTCGGTCTGTTGATTTTATTGACCTACTGGCTGGGCTGGGTGAACTGGAATGCTTGAGTTCAGCGCCCTTACCCATCTGCTCCTGATCATTTGATGAACTTAAGCCTCATTCATTTGCCTGACACTGTGCTATCCGCCAAGACAGCCGAGCGGTGGCTGGCTGTGCATGCGGGTGATTATGCTCTAACCATCACCTTGCATGAGCAGGAAGCTACACCTACAGCGCGCGAACTGCGCTTGCATCCCGAACTTGCGCTTATTTGTGACCATGGTGGACTGTGGCTAGCGGCCAACGGCATGAAGATGCAACCCGATTGGGTGGGGGAGTTACCGCGTTTACAACGTGCAGGTGTGCGTAGTGAGGTCTTGGCTCGTGCATGTGTGGCGACAGAGTCACCCGTGGTCATTGATGCGACTGCAGGGCTGGGTCATGATGGCTTATTGCTGGCGTGGTGCGGGGCAAATGTGACTTTGGTCGAAAGACATCCGATCTTGGCATTATTGTTAATCAGCGCGAAAGAACAGGCTACTGAGCATTCTGATAAACGCTTGCAGCAGGCCTTGGCTCGGATCACGATTGTCCACGCAAAGTCTGAACTGTTTTTAGCGAATTCAATCCCACTGGTGACAGATCCTATCCCCCAGTTTGATGTGGTCTATTTGGACCCCATGTTTCCCAAACCCGTGTCAGAAAAAAAACAGCCACTGGTCAAAAAGGAAATGCAGATTTTGCAGTTTTTACTTCATTCATCGGATGTCACTGCGGTTGTCGATTGGGGTGATGCGCTACTCCCGATCGCACAGCAAGTGGCAAAACGGGTGATTGTGAAGCGTCCAAAACTTGCTGAGCCACTGGCGGGTATCGAACCCGATCATCGTTGGGTTGGTGAGGCTTGCCGATTCGATGGCTATTTTCAGACTTTTGCTGCGACAACTGAAGATGATGACCACAAGCAATGAATAAATCCACCGCAGATGACGCCATATGGCATGCATTTGATCATGCTGCAGAAAGCTATGATCAGGTCAGTCTGTTACAGCGCCAATCCGCAGATTATTTATTGCAACTGATGCGTGCAGATCATGCGTTTGCGCAGCCGAATACACCACTCCTATGGGCTGATGTGGGAGCGGGTACCGGCGCCATGGCTCGGCGACTGGTGGCAGAGCAGCAACAGGTCTATGCGATTGATCAGTCATCTGCGATGCTGGCCCAGCTCCAGCAGGTTGCTGGAATTACCCCCATTCAGGCGGATATCCGGGCGTTACCGTTTGCGGATGGTCGGGTGAATGGCATTGTGAGTCATTTTGCCTTACATTGGCTTGAGCCGAGTGTGTTGGCTGAGCTTAGCCGGATCGTGAAGCCCGAAGGGATGCTATGGCTTGCCATTCCGGTGTTGGGATCGTTTGCATCGGTGAAGACACGCTATCCCCAATTGCCCGTTTTTGACTTTTTAGCGGCAGAGCAGTGGCTACAAGTTCTTCCCGCCTTGGATGTGACGCTGGTGTCGGCGACCCAAAAAATATGGTCACAGCCCTTCGCCAATTTGCAAGAACTGCTGCATACCCTCAAGCTCATGGGAGGGCATCGTTTGGGACGGGTTCAAGAGCCCGTGCCTCCTGCGTTGTTTCGTGCGTGGTTACGAGATCACCAACCCATCACACTTGAATATCAGGTACTCTATATTCAGCTTAGAAAATTATAAATCCTATTCCATTCAATCCACTGATCTGTTTTTTTATTCCCAAGCCGGATAGAGCGAGTGTCTTTTTGTGACTGATTCCATAGCGCCAAACCCTGCGACTACACGTCCTGTGACCCTCACTGCGACAGTCAACCCTCGCCAGGTTTTCTTTATCACAGGAACTGATACTGAGGTTGGCAAGACCGTTGTTTCTTGTGTGCTGCTTGCACGCGCTAGACGCTTGGGGATGAGCGCCTTTGGCGTGAAGCCGATCACTGCGGGATGCGAGACAGATGATCAGGGCAAACTGATCAGTGCGGATGCTGAAAATATGCATCGCTATGCCACGGTCGACATTGACCCCATGTTGCGCGCACCGATTCGTTTGCCTGAGCCGATATCCCCTCATCTTGCTGCTGCGGCAGCAGGGCAGTCGCTACGTGCTGACCGTGTGGTAGGGCAGGTTCGTGCGGCCTTGTCTACACGTGCAGATCTGGTGATCGTAGAAGGGGCAGGGGGATGGCGTGTGCCGATCAATGCGCGCGAGACTTTAGCCGATGTCGCAAAGCTCCTGCAGAAGCCCGTGATCTTGGTGATTCGCATTCGTTTAGGCTGTTTGAACCATGCCTTATTGACCGCGGAAGCCATTCAGCGTGATGGGCTATTTTTAGCCGGTTGGGTCGTGACAATTTTGGACACAGATCAAGATGCGGATTACGTCACAGCGCAAATACAAACCTTAGCAGAGCGCCTGCGCGCTCCCTGTTTAGGGGTTATTCCTTTTCAGGAAACGCTTGATATCGAAGCTTTGGCTGATTTAATTCGTTTGCCTCATGAGGAAATTTCATTAGGCTAAAGTTGGATTAAGTGGTCAAATCAACTGTGCATTAAATGTGCATATTTACAAATATTTTGTATCAATTTATGTCATTTTCGGTCTTAATTTGTCACACTATCTTTTGCAATATTTCTGAAAAAATATTTAAATAAAGAGAACTGGTTAACATTTTTGTAGTTGAGCTGATAGCATCCATTTTTGCGATGTTATTCATGTATAACGTGAAGCGTTTTAAGAGTATCCAGCCGAAAAACCCATGATTGAATTGCCACCTTCTCGAACTTTTTTTGCGGATTTGTTTGCAAATCAGAAAGCTGCACTATGGATGTTGCTGGGTTCGCGTCGTGCTTTCCGCTACGTCACTCCGAGCGCAGTGCAACTGGTGTTTTTAGGTGTACTGGCGATCCTTGCCAACACCCTGTTCAGTTGGCTGACGGCCAATGGTGCGGGGCATTTTAATGGTCAAGGACTGGTCAGCTATCTACTGTGGCCATTCATCGCACTCATTGCGGGGATTTTCTTAGCCCAGCGCAGTGGTCTTGGGCGCTTGATGCTGGTTCCGGTGATCCTGTGGCTAGCCGCAGACATTTATATCGCGCTGGTCCAAAGCTTATTACAGTATTTGGGACTGGTTGATCGGTTGCCTGATTTCATCCTGCCTTGGATGAACTCTTTATTTTTGATTTTGTTTATTTGGCAGACCGTCTCTCTACTCTGGATTTTTGCGAAGCAACAGAAATGGCCATGGTGGGAGCAAATTCTGATTCTAGCAGGTACCATTGTCACCCTCGCCATTTGGCAGCAAACCGTCAGCAGTCAGCCCATCTGGAAAGTTGAAGAGCAAGTCCAACCTGTGCTGCTGTCTGAAGAGGCGCTCTATGCACAGCCACATTTACTGGAGAATGCACTTAACCAACTGCAAAAAGGCAGCTTTGGTGAGTCACACTGGTACTTTATGGGCGTCGCTGGGGCTGGCTATCAGGATGTCTTTAAGACTGAAGTTGAAACGACTCAACGTCAGTTTGACACCCGTTTTGGCACACTCGGCCGCTCAGTTTCTTTAATTAATAACGCCAGTACTCAAGCGACACTTCCGATTGCCAGTCGAAGCAGTATTGCCATGACCCTTGATCGGATCGGTCAGGACATGAATCCCGATAGCGATGTGCTATTTTTATTCATGACCTCGCATGGCAATCAAAATGTCTTTGAACTCGCCAATGACCCGATTGGCCTCAGTTCACTGGATCCACAGTGGCTGCGAGCGGCACTGGACCATGCCAAGATCCGTTGGCGGGTCATCGTGATTTCGGCATGCTATTCCGGGAGTTTTATCCCCGCTTTACAATCACCCAATACCATTATCATCACAGCATCCGCCGCAGATCGCGCATCTTTTGGTTGCTCTGCTGAGGCTGACTATACCTATTTTGGCCGAGCTTTCTTTGCAGAAGCCATGCGCACGCAAAGTAGCTTAGCCGATGCCTTCAAAGTGGCGCAGGGGAGTATTCGTGCACGTGAAAAACAGGATGATTTTCCACCCTCTAATCCACAGATGCATGTCGGTAGCAATATTGCCGCTGTTTTGCCGCAGCTTGAGAGTCGCTTGTTTCCGTCGGATGTATCGATTAGTCTGCCGTCGACCTTATCGATAGCCCCTGCGATTGATCCTTCGATCAGCGGTGTCCCGATACAGAGGCCCCATCGTGAAAAAGTCATCTCCGATAAACACGTCGTGTCGCCTTTTCCTCAGCATTAGTTTATTTTTTTAAATTCATCTAGCGGAGTCTTATGATGAAAACACGTGCCGCAATTGCATGGTCAGCTGGTCAGCCCCTCACGATTCATGACGTTGATCTTGCCCCGCCACGTGCGGGTGAGGTTTTGGTTGAGATCAAGGCGACAGGGATCTGTCATACCGACTACTACACGCTATCCGGCGCTGATCCAGAAGGCCGCTTTCCTGCCATCCTCGGTCATGAAGGCGCGGGTGTGGTGCTTGAAGTGGGTGCAGGGGTGACCACGCTCAAGCCTGGTGATCACGTGATTCCGCTCTATACGCCTGAGTGCCGTCAGTGCAAATTCTGCCTGTCGCAAAAAACCAATCTCTGCCAAGCCATCCGCACGACCCAAGGTCAAGGGCTGATGCCCGATGGTACTTCGCGTTTCTCGCTGGATGGTCAGCCGATTTTACATTATATGGGCACCTCGACCTTTGCGAATCACATCGTTGTCCCCGAGATTGCACTGGCTAAGATTCGTGAAGATGCGCCATTTGATAAGGTCTGCTATATCGGTTGTGGTGTGACGACGGGTGTAGGCGCAGTCTTGTTCACCGCAAAGGTTGAAGCTGGTGCCAATGTCGTGGTCTTTGGACTCGGTGGCATTGGCTTGAACGTGATTCAGGGTGCCAAGATGGTCGGTGCGGGCAAGATCATCGGTATCGATACCAATCCTGCGCGTGAAGCGATGGCGCGTCAGTTTGGTATGACCCATTTCATCAATCCGAAAAACGTCGAAAATGTCGTGGATGCCATCATTCAATTGACCGATGGCGGCTCTGATTACTCCTTTGAATGCATAGGCAATACCACCACCATGCGTCAATCCTTAGAATCCTCGCACAAGGGTTGGGGTCGCAGCATCATCATCGGTGTCGCGGAAGCGGGTGCCGAGATCAGCACACGTCCTTTCCAACTGGTGACGGGTCGTAAGTGGGAAGGATCGGCGTTTGGTGGTGCGCGTGGTCGTACCGATGTGCCTAAGATCGTTGACTGGTATATGGAAGGCAAGTTGAATATCGACGACTTGATTACCCATCATCTGCGTTTGGATCAGATCAATGAAGGTTTTGATCTGATGAAGCGCGGCGAGTCGATACGGTCGGTGATTGTGTATTGATGAGAGCTTAAGCGCTTCAATTTTAGCAGACAACATATTTAAATAATTGATAGCTCTTACCCTTCAGCGTACATTCGCCTTGGTTTTTAAAGCCAAGGTGCAGCAGGATTTTGATTGATTTGCTATTCTGTTCTTCGACATAAGCAAATAGTCTTTTGATTGATGAGTTCGCCAAAATAGCAAGCGCTGCTTCTGTAGCAATGCCTTGACCTCTGTGATTTGAAGCGATCCTGTAGCCCAGTTCCATTTCTTGTGAACCCTCTAATTGAAATGGCTCAATACCGCAATAACCAACTAACTCGCCCAAAGCTGTCAAAGTGATGGCTTGTTTCCCCAAACCTTGGGACGCGTAAGCAATGATTTGATTAAATCGTTGATTAGCCCCCTCATTGTTGAATGTCCCTGCCTCTGAAAAAGCCATGAATTCTTCATTCATGAGCAATTTGATCAGAGCATTTCGATCCGCTTCTTGAAAGGGGCGAATTATTAGTCTGTTCGTTTGAATCATGATTTTTCCTTTCTCTAATTCCCTTCATGGCCTCGACTTTATATTCGCTTCACAAAGCCGCACAATCTCTGCAATGCGTAGCGTCCGTGTTTCGACGCGTTTCGCTTGATTGAGCCAATACAAATAGCTCTTGCGATAAGACGGGCTGAAGTTCTGATAATTTTCTAACGCGATTGGATGGACAGTGAAGGCCAATTCTAAATCTTGAGGAATGACCAACTTCTCCACATCATCCAGTGATTCCCACGTGCCATTTTGTTTCGCGGTTTCAATCTTTCGCAAACCACTTTCGTGCATCAAGTTCTGCGCGGTGAGTTTTTCGATATAAGTCTTATTGAGCTTGCTCCAGACACTTTTATCTTTGCGGGGACTAAACACTTGAATGCGCCGTTCGTCGTCTAGCTTTCTAACCGTTGAATCAATCCAGCCATAGCATATGGCGACTTGCACGGCTTCTTCCCAGCGCATGCTCTCAAATGTGCTATCGACGCGATAGAAAATCAAATGAATGCCTGTAGAGCTGTGATGATGCTCCTGCAGCCAAGCACGCCATTCCTTATCATTTTTGAAATAGTGTTGTTCTTTAGGGAGCGATGTATTGGGTTTCTCAGACTTAGAAGACATAAATTTTTAGATTCATCTTAGTGCCTGAGTATTTGTTCAATTTTCAGGCTTAAAGAAATTGGATAATGCTTTTTGATATATACGCTGTTTATCCAAGCCGATCAACGATGCTGGAAGAGCGGCAGTTAGTAGCAAATGATTGTAACTTTTCTCATTTATGATATAGCTATAGCTGCGACTACTCGGGTAATCAAACGTAAATAGAAACTGTTGTTCTCTCACCCCAGAAGTGGGTATCAGCCCAAATGATAAACCTGTGAGATATTCTTGAGGTAAGGTATGGAAATAGGGATTGATGAGTATCCTGATCGATAGGTCAGCTTGATTTCTGTGGGTGACCTGTTGAGCTTCAAAACCAAACTGCTTGAGCACCTCTTGTGTTGATTGGGCATATTCACTTTTAAGGACATCGAGTTGCTGCGTGGCGTAGGCGCGGGGTATCGTTTTTTTTTCATTCGAAGCTACTAACTCAAGGTCGATTGCATATGAGACTGTCTTACTTGAAATGGCAATGGGTTGCGTGTTTGATCTTAACGGGTTAGCTATGTCGTAATAGGCAACTGTACAGCCTTGTAGTAGTGCAGTTAGAAATAAGATCTGGAGTAGGGTAGACATTCGCATGATTGTCCCTTGTCATTTTGATATGAAAGCATAGGTGATAAAAATGGCGACCCTGTTGTATAAGAGGCCTTCTTCTTTTGCAACAGAAGTGATATATCATACTCATCATTGGCTACATTAAATACAACATAGCACGCTAAACCCACCAAATTTTTTATGAGAAAATTCATGCAATTATTGAGTACTTATCACTGTTTCAATGGCGAGCAACGTTTCTATCAACATGAGTCCAGTGTGATCGGTGTTCTGATGAAATTTGGTGTTTATTTACCGCCAAAGGCATTGGCAGGGGAGCGCTGCCTTGCACTCATATACCTGGCGGGTTTGACCTGTAATGAAGAAACTTTCCCTATCAAAGCGCATGCCCAGCAAATCGCCTCTGATCTCGGCGTGATTCTGATCTCTCCCGATACAAGCCCGCGTGGGGACGATGTTGCAGTCGGTGATCATTGGGATATCGGTCAGGGTGCGGGATTTTACTTAGATGCAACTGAGCAGCCGTGGGCGTCGCACTATCGGATGGAGTCTTATATAACCCGTGAGCTCTATATGCTCATCCAAGACAGTTTCGCTGTGCAACGTATCGCATTGATGGGTCATTCGATGGGTGGACACGGTGCATTGACCTTGGCACTGCGTCATCCTGATTTATTTCGCTCCGTTTCAGCCATTGCACCGATT
>CAYJTU010000040.1:0-22659 GCA_964373105.1 uncultured Moraxellaceae bacterium
CGGGAGTGGTGCCATTCATAAGATGGGTAAATGTATGTGCGGACAGATCGGTGAGATCGGTGGGCATCATGCGCATCTCATTCCACATCTTGCGATCAGCCACGCCTTTGGCCCAGCCGTTCTTACGCACATCGGCAAAGAACTGTACAGCGGTCGGCTGCTGGTAATTATCAAAGCCCGACTCCATCTTGAGCTTGCTTAGCAAGCCCATCGGATCGGCATCGGTCCAGTCCGAGAGCATGATCACGTGATCACGATCAGCACGAATCGTCTCACCGTCACGCGGCTCGATCACGATAGCGCCCATCATCCCCGTCTGCTCCTGGAAACCCGAATGCGAGTGATACCAGTAGGTGCCGCTTTGCAAGATCGGAAACTGATAGGTAAAGGTACTGTTCGGGGGAATGCCTTTAAAGCTGATCCCCGGTACACCGTCCATCTGATAGGGCAGCAGCAAACCATGCCAATGAATCGAGGTATCTTCTTTCAGGCGATTGGTCACGCGGATGGTGACGGTCTCGCCTTCTTTGAAATGCAGCACGGGCGCTGGCAAACTGCCATTGACCACCGTCGCGATCTTTGTCTTGCCTGTATAGTTGACGCTGGCCTCATCGACGACCAAATCAAACACCTTGCCGGTCAGATGCGCCACTTGCCCGTTGATGGCGATAGGTCGCGTCGACTTGCCCCAGACGCCTGTACTGGCAGCGAGTCCTGCCACAGCAACGCCCTGCACGAACTGACGTCTCGATAAAGAATGACTCATAACACCTCATCAAAAATAATAAACCCACTCAGTGACCGCCCCGAACTCCCACTCACACACGTCAGCATTACTTGCAGATGTGCAACATACCACTTTCAGGCGGGTGACCGAGATACTTTGGTAGGATCTCTTAAGACTTCAACGCCTGCCCACGCAAGCGCAGTGCATTGCTGATCACCGAGGCCGAACTCAGACTCATTGCCAGCGCAGCAAACATCGGCGATAACAGCCAACCCGTAAGGGGAAACAGGACTCCCGCTGCCAAGGGAATGCCCAGCACGTTGTACAAGAACGCAAAACCAAGATTCTGCTTCATGTTGCCCACCGTCGCTTGTGAGATCGAGCGTGCGATGGCGATGCCACGTAGATCCCCTTTGATCAGGGTCACCTGTGCGCTGTTGACCGCCACATCCGTACCCGTGCCCATCGCCACGCCGATATTGGCCTGTGCCAATGCAGGCGCATCATTGATGCCATCGCCTGCCATCGCCACCACATGACCTGCACCCTGCAACGTTTTCACCAGCGCCAGCTTATCTTCAGGACGCACTTCACCATGGAACTCTTCGATGCCCAATTGCCCCGCCACATACTGCGCCGTCGCCTGACCATCGCCAGTTGCCATGATCACGCGGATCTGGGTTTTTTTCAGCGCCGCGAGTGCATCTCGCGTCGTCTCCTTGATCGGATCAGTGACCGACAGGATGCCGATCAACTGACTGTTCGACGCCAGATACATCACGCTGGCACCTTGCGCGCGGAGCCTCTGGGCATCGTTCTCTAGAGACTGGACATTGATTCCTTGCTGTTGCATCAGCATGGCATTGCCCAAGTACAAGCCTTGTCCAGCCACGACGCCTTTGACGCCGAGACCCGTCAGCGAATCAAATTGGGTGACGGGATCAATCTGGAGCTTCTGTGCTGTTGCCGCTTGTACGATCGCCACCGCCAGTGGATGCTCACTGCCTTGATCCAGACTTGCCGCCCACTGCAACACCTGATCGCCCTGAAAGTCTGCGCTCGCCAGCACCTGATCAAAGCGCGGACGGCCTTCGGTCAGGGTGCCCGTTTTGTCCACGATCAAAGTATCGATGGTACACAGCGACTCAATCGCACTGGCATCTTTAAACAAAATGCCATGCTGCGCCGCACGACCCGTCGCCACCATGATCGACATCGGCGTCGCCAACCCTAGCGCACACGGACAGGCGATGATCAGCACCGCAACTGCATTGAGTAAGCCATAGACCCAGCCGGACTCCCCACCAAACAGTCCCCACGCCAAGAAAGTGATCAGCGCCACGGCCACCACCGCCACCACAAAATAACCTGCGACACGATCCGCCATACGCTGCATTGGTGCTTTAGAGCGATGCGCCTGTGCCACCATCTGCACGATCTGCGCCAGCATAGAGTCCGCTCCCACCCGCTCGGCACGGATCGTCAGCGCACCCGTTAGATTCTGTGTTGCACCCACCACCCGATCATTGACTTGCTTATGCACAGGCAGGGGCTCACCGGTAATCATCGACTCATCGATACTGCCGTCACCACTCACCACCACGCCATCGACCGGCACCTTCTCACCCGGACGTACGCGCAGCAGATCACCAACCTGCACCTGATCCAGTGGCACATCTTCCTCCTGCCCACCCGTCAGGATACGCCGTGCTGTTTTCGGAGATAGCCCCAACAGCGTCTTGATCGCCGACGAGGTTTGCGCACGCGCTTTGAGTTCAAGCAGCTGACCCAATAGCGTCAGGGTAATGATCACCGCCGCCGCCTCAAAGTAGACACCCACGTGACCATGCATGGTTTTAAAGGCGTCGGGGAAAACTTGCGGCGCAAGCAGCGCCACCACGCTATAGAGATACGCCGCACCCGTACCCAGCCCAATCAGCGTCCACATATTGGGGCTGCGATGGGTGACCGAATACAGTCCGCGTTCAAAGAACGGAAAGCCCGCCCACAACACCACAGGCGTCGCCAATACAAACTCCATCCAGTTACGCGTCAGCGGATTAATCAGCGGCACCATGTCGCCAAACATCGCCAAGATAAACACCACGATCGTCAGCGGTAGCGTCCACCAAAAACGTCGCCGAAAATCAACCAGCTCCGGCGACTCTTCTTCCTCCAGACTCGGCATCTCGGGTTCCAGCGCCATACCGCATTTGGGACATGCCCCCGCATGATCCTGACGAATCTCAGGATGCATCGGACAGGTATAGATGGTGCCTGCTACAGGCGTAAAGGTGACTGGCTTAGGCGGTGCCCCAGCCAGATACTGCTCTGGCGCGGCCTGAAACTTGTGCAGGCAATGGTGACTGCAAAAATGATAGCGCTTATCGTTATAGACATATTGATGCAGGGAATCAGGGCTGACAGTCATGCCGCAGACGGGGTCGAGCTCTTGCGCGGTATTGGTTTTAGTTGCCTCTTTCTGCACACCACCGCCACAGCATGATGTCGTCGGCGCTGCGGCGGGCTGTGGATGATGTGCGTGACCATGTGTTTCTTCAGCATGCGCATCAACACCCGCTTCGGTCTCAACAGCAACATCGCCAGCCGACACAGTGACCATAGACGCCTTATTTGCGCCCTGCCCGCCACAACAGGACGGCTTTTGCTCAATAGCGTCTGCTGCCGCAGGTGTTTGCCCTGATTCGTTCGGTTTGGGATGCGTCATGGTTAGACTCCAAGTGGATTAACAATTGTGCTATGCTAAACGCCGTAGTTAACCCCAGAGTCAAGCGCTTTCTGGACAAATAGGAGAAATCATCGCATGCAAACCACGACCATCGGCAAACTGGCCAAAGCCGCCAACGTCGGCATCGAAACGATTCGCTACTATCAAAGTCGCGATCTCCTACCCACGCCAGAAAAAACCGACAGCTATCGTCAGTATCCAATTGACCTGATAGAGCGCATCCGCTTTATCAAACGCGCGCAAGAATTGGGTTTTAGTTTGGATGAAATATCAAGTCTGCTGTCGCTACATGGCAGCGAGCGTGAATCCATTCAGCACATCACCGCAGCACGTCTGAGCCAGATTGAAGCCAAGATGACCGATCTTGCGCGGATGCAAGCGGCACTGACCCAACTCCTGCATGAGTGCAAACACACCGATCTGAATACGCCGTGCCCGATCATCGCCTCCATCAGCGGCAGTGTGACATCATAAATCGGCACAGAGCACTGCCTCCGTAAACGCATCCTCTGGCTCGGCAATAATAATATCCATGAAATGCTGGATCTCAATATTCAACTGATTCTTCTTCCAGATAAAATATAAATCTACCGTCGCAAGCTCGGGAATATGATGAATATTGACCTCATATTGCTGACTAAAGACACATTTTTCAATCAAAGACAGCGGAAAACACGCAATGCCCGTCCCCGCTTCGACACAGGCTAAAATCACCGCGAAGTAATTCATTTCAAGTATTTTTTTCGGTTGCTTCTGATGACCCGAAAGCCACTCCAAAGCTTTGATTCGATACAAACTATCGTCACTAAACGACAAAAAGTCATAATCACTCAAGATCTCTGGGGTGAACTGGGTAATGTCTTTCGGGGTAATCAACACCAATGATTCACGGAAGGCAAATCGACAATCGAGTAAAGGATGCTCAATCGGGCCATCGGTAATCGCCATATCCAACTCATGGAAGATCACCCTTTTTTCCAAAGCCAGTGTCGGTCCACGAATTAATTCGAGAGAGATATGTTTTTTCAACTGCCTATAACGGGCCACCTTCGCTGGCAGATGACTAATTAAAGCCACATCTAGACAGCCTACACGCAGTGCGCCGCCGCCCTTCTCTTGAACCAGTTTTTCGGTATCGGCCCAATCTTTAAAAATACCTTGCGCTCGCTGGTACAGCAGCCGCCCTTTGGACGTCACATATAAACGATTTTTTTCCCGCGTAAATAATTGAACGCCAAGCTCATCTTCAAGCTCTTGAATCCGCGTCGTGATATTCGACGGCACACAGAAGTTCTTGTCGGCGGCTGCCTTGATCGTTCCTTCTTCGACCACAGAACAAAATAATTGGAGTTGATTGATCTTCATATAATGACTTCTTAAAGAACTTAATGGCAATTAATAGTCACTTTAAATAAACAAATTGCCAGAATCATAAAATGATTCTTACAGCCTCTTTAAAAGATAACGAGCAGACCTCAATCCATAACCAAAATTATACCAACCATCTATGCAATACATCGCGCTCCAGTAAAAATAAGCATACACCCTATAATATATAAAAAAAATTAATGCCGATTAATCAATATAGTAACCAATTAATTCAAAAAATCCATTTTTATTAGAAAAGATCAGCACCTCACATTCCCATGAAAATTGCCATCATCGATTATTATTCAGACATTCACTTTTAGAGAACTTAATGCTGATTAATGGTTACTTTCAATATAACAACGCATTAGGTACCTTAGGGCAACATATTTTTTTACCGGACGGTCAAATGAACAAGTTTACGTATACAGCACTCTTTACAGCTTGTTTTGCCACCGCAGTGTTTGCGGCGACAACGCTCACGCCAAATACCAATCATGGCAATGGCGGTAATATCCCGAGTGGTTATGATGATTTAAATTTTAGCGTTGGTGATGGCAATTATGCCTCGTACATTACCCTACCAAAAACTGCAACCAATGGCGCAAAAGTCACCATCAGTTCTTCAGCAAGTTATAACAGTATCTTGGACACCAGTAATACCGACTTTATCGCGGGTGGCTATACGATCAGGAAAGGTGATTCTTTAAGTTTTACGTTTAACAGCACTCAAGGGATATGGAACTTATTGACTCCAGAGAAATTTAGTCCGAAAACCAGTGGCAGTACCATCCCCACCTTTACGGGCTTAGCTGCGCAATATCAGGTAAGCAATGGAGATTGGGTGCCCCAAATCAACTTGCCACAAAATGCAAAAGATCATCAGATTATTCTGCTCAAATCTGATGCTGATTATACCGCTTCGATCAATTCAGCAAATACTTTATTTGCAAGTACGCTGACCGTAAAAAAAGGGGATAAGTATTACCTGCAATACTATGCGGATATCAAACAGTGGGTCCCAGTCGATGAACCAACACGGGTAATCAATGTCATCAATGGCGACACCGCAAAATTAAACACCGCACTTGCCACCTTAACTGCGCCGAAGACCGAAGTAAAACTTGCCAATGCAGCGTGGGTGCCCAAGATCACGCTACCTAAATCTGCCAATGACCGAGATCGCATTATCGTAACCTCAACGGCAACGTTGCAGTCAACCATTGATAATACCAACATCAACAACACTGCAACCTTTAAAATCAACACTGGGGATCGCTACGAATTTTTATATGTCGCGGATCAAGCGACATGGGTATTGGTTTCTTCCCCCAAACCCGTCATCCAAGCCAACAATGCTGCAACTCAACTGACCGTACTTAAAACCCCAGTCACTCAAATCTATGCGGACAACACCTCATGGACGGCCAATGTAACGCTGCCGAGTACCGCTCAAATCAATGATAAAGTCATCGTCAACAGTGATGCCGATAGCAGCTTCTCGGTCACTGCAAACAGCCTTGTACAAAAAATCAATAAAGGCGATACCATTCGCTTTGTCTATGACGGCAGTAGCTGGAAAGCCGATACGTCACAAATTGATATTCTCCTCGTAGACAGTCCCGAAGTAGATAGTAAGCTCGGTGCAACTGCGGCTAAACTGAATATGCGCGAAGGCATTCGCGTCACCAATGGCGCTTTGGAAAGCTCTCAAGCCAAAGCCTATTTCCGCGAAGTCGGTTATCTCAATTATAAGATCCCTGGTGCGGACATGGGCGTCGTTTTATCGAATGGGCGCTATGACCAGACCGTCCAGAATGAAACGAATCGCTTGGGTGCCGATGCCATTCATTATCAAGGTAATGAACCGCAGAATGGGGGATGTGGATTGGGATATGTGAATAGTACTCCCAACAAACTGAATATGATTGCGATTAGCCGAGTGGACTGTCCTGAACAGGTCATCTCACATGAGATCGGTCATAATCTTGGGCTCAATCACAGCTTCCAACGGGCAACAGATGAAATTCAACGCGATAAAGATATTGCGGCAGGGAAACCCAGAGCCCCGTTGGATTACAACTATGGCTTTGAACACACCTTAGTGGGTACGCTGCTCAGCTATAAATTTGTACCCGTGCGCGTTGCTTATTACTCATCGCCAAAAATCTATGATCCCAAATACGGACTACGTATCGGTGAGGTGGATAAAGTCGATGCGGTACGACGGATCGATCAAAATGCACTGGCCTTTTCCAACTTCCGTACTGCGGTTAACTGAGCATGAATAAGCGTGTTCTGATCAGTCTGATTGCCATTGTGGTCGTCGTGGTAGGCGGGATGGTTTGGCTGAAGCCAACCGCTTTGCCTACGGCAGCGGCCAGTATGAACGCTACCGAGCATCACACGACACCCGTCCCGACGTCTTCTTCGCCAGATAGCCCGCCACTGTCTGACGCAGACATTAAGCAGCGGGTCAAAAAAGCCATTGCACGGCGTCAATTTGTACATTTGGATGAAGTAAAGCTTGCGCAAGCGGCTGCGAACACTGCGATGTTCACAGCCAGTGATGCCGATACCGTGGCTGCTAAAAATCCAATCCAGCTCAGTGATGCGCTCAAAAATGATGGGCGGGCTTATATCAGCTATGACCCTTATACACTGGAAGGGAAAGGTATTGGGGATCGGGTGCGGTTTAATATTCCTGCCATAGGCATTAATCACAGTGCCGTTATCGACCAAGTCAAAGTCGATGCGCACGATGATATCGTCTCTTGGACGGGTCATTTAGAACACGGCGATCAAAACAATGAGAGCTTCTATATTTCTCAAACCATCAAAGACGACTTTGCCGTCGGCACGATCACCACCTTGAATGGCATGTATAGTCTGAAAGTTAAAAACGGCGTCGGCTGGGTCGCAAAGCCCGGGAGTGAAAAAGACTTTGGGAACGATGAAGTCACGGCACCCGCTGCTCAGCCTAAACAATAGCCCACCAGCGACACACGCCAAGTACGTCAATTCGCCCCCCGCTTAGGGGGCTTTTTAGGCCTGTATTACGGTATCCAGCACCCAGACCCGATCAATATCATGCGCCGTCACCCAGACATGATCGCCTGCCACCATCACACCGCCGCTGCCCACACCTGCCGATGGGCCATAGGACTGGGTGATCGCAAGACTATGCGGATCAATCGCCATCAGCAGCACACCCGTGGTTCTCACCCATACCTGACCACCGCCCGTGGTTAAATCCCCGCCATCCCCTGCGGCTGCAATCGGTAGCGAAATACTCACCACAGCATGGCTAAGCGGATCAATGCGACTCACCGTGCCATCACCTTGATTCAAGCTCCACACCGCACCTTCGCCCGCCGCGATAAACCACGGAATAGCCCCGACCAGAATGGTCGCTACCACTTGATTGCTGATCGGATCAACCCGTTGCACACTGCCCTGTTTAGGATTAGACACCCACAGCGCATCACTGCCAAAAGCAACGTTATAGGAAAAAGGCGCAATCGCAATCTGAGCAATCACCGTATTACTCTGGGGATCGATGCGCGACAACACACCCGCCACATCACTCACCACCCAGATCGAACCCGCACCCGCCGCAACACTCAGCTCGCCCGTGCCATTGATCACCCGCCCCGCGACCTCAACCTGAGACGCATCCGCCAGCCCCGTCGCAATAATCGCCTCGACGCGCAGTTCCTTCAGACTTATGCGATAGATCGCTTGATCCGTGTGACTCGCCACCCATAGCGAGCCAAATGCCGTGACCATGACGCCCACAGGCGCGGGCACAGGTACGCTGGCAATCGGTTCTTCTGACCCCAGTTTATATTTCTCAACCCGATCTTGATTGGTCGCCCAGATGGCATCTGCTTCTGCCGCCATAAAATCGACAAAGCCCGGCACATGCAGTGTGGTAAGCGCATGATGCCCGATGTCCAAAAAGGGGGCAGAGGTTTGTGGGTTAAGTGGGAATGTAGACATAGCAATTACCCCGCTCACATCGTCTGACGATGCTGACCAAACTTTTGCGTCGAACTGTGAAAAGTCAGCGTCCCCGCTTCCTTCATCTTTTTCATATAGGCAAAGCCATCACTCGACACACTGAACAAATGCTCTCCTGCAATCAAAAGCGGATACTTGGCGACGGTTTCGGGGGTTCGAAACTGCGGCAGTGGCTCAATTTGCACATCGTAATCACAGGCAAAAAACAGCGGGAAGGAATAGCGCTCCTCGGCTACCTTGCGTACCCGATGCGAAGTCGCCACAAAGCGCCCACCACTCAAGGCTTCTGTCATATCACCAATGTTGACCACAAACGCGCCTTCAATCGGCGGCGCATCAATCCACTGCCCTGCTGAATTCATCACCTCAAGGCCGGGTGCAGTCGGCAACAAAATGGTAAACAGCTCCATATCGGTATGCGCGCCGATGCCTTGCACATCCACCACCGTCTCATCATAGGGATAATGCAGCAAGCGCAATTGCGAAGTCGGTTTGGTCACCAAGCGATTTAAGGTATCCACCTCCAGCCCCAGCGCCAACTCAAAACCACGCAGCAAGACACGCCCCAGTGCAATCACCTCGGCATAATACGCACCAATGTCTTTTTTAAAGTCAGGCAAATCCGCCCAGACATTCGAGCCATGCATCGGCTTGCCCGCCAGCACATCGGGATCGTCTTCCGGCAGGTCCCAACTGAGGTCAAAAGCTTCTTTGCGGTCAGGTTTACGGGTCGGATCAATCACCTCCTCGCCTTCTGGGACATAGCCGCGATGCTTGATGCCAAACTTACCCGCGTAATACTGCATCTTTGCTTCAAAGCTTAAATCAAAAAAAGCCTTGGTCTGGGTGAGGAGTGCCTCTTGCACCGCCTTGCTCAGTTGATGTCCGCTGATATAGAAAAAACCGACATGATGCGCGGCATGACCCAATTGATCGGCAACCTGTTGGCGGGCGATAGGATCATTGCCATAGAGGGCTTGGATGTCGATGAGGGGGATATGATCGAAAGGGAGCTGCGTCTCTGACGCGGTAGAAATATCAATACTCATTTGAATGAACTCAAAATGAGCTTGGTCGTCCAAGCAAGTTTCACCGTATCGCTTTGGGTCGTCCCAAATGGTGTGGATTAAACTAACCCCGTAATGAAGCAAAAATCAGACCATTTTATTTTGCATACCTCAGCCGCGCATGCCCGCTCATCACACTCAAGCCAGTGCCTGTTTTCTGGCCTTGGCCCCTTTTAACTGCTCAGCAATCCGCTGCCTGCGCAACTTAATCGCAATCGGTGTCGCGTAATGACAGGCAAGACAATGCCCTTGGTGAAAAGAAGAACTACCACACTGGGGACACGACACCACAGGCATCGTGAGATTGAACTTAACCACGACAAACACCTCAAGCAATCTTTGCATTTTTAGGACGGTCATTATTTAACCTAAAAATTGCAACTTCATGACACGCCGCCTTGCAGCGCCAGTCCATCGCATGAACGGATGCAATCAACCGATCATCGTCTCGCCCTTGACCCCTTCGCCTTGACCCTTCGCCTTGTCACTCCCTTTACCCCTTAATCAGCATCCACACCATGCGCGCTCGGCGCACCGTCGCCTCTTTGCGGATGTCCTGCCACGCCCGCTTTAGTTTCCTTTAGTAAACTATTTCTTGACTAAATAAGTTTCCTTTGGTAAACTAAAAGCCTAGAGAGACGCAGCCGAATTCGCAAAACAAAAACGCCCCCTTAGTTCACAAAAAACTAAGGAGGCGACTCTAGGTGTCCCTTGTAGGTAGATACGCTAGAGAGGAAAGTATGAATGCTTTGGTGGATATCGCGCAAGAGGCAAAACAGCTTGATTTAACCGATTGGTACTTCGATCCGATGAGCGTGCAGAATTCTCAGACCATCTGTTTACAACGTTCCTTGGATGACTGTGCAGGCTTCGTGGTGGTGAACTGGCGCACGGGGCTGATCATCAAAGCCAAAGAGGCATGGATGGTTGGACTTAAAGCCACGGTCAGCGTACAACAGGAAAAGGCCTACGACGATTTTATGCAAGACGGCGCGACAGACTAAAGGGCTCAATTGAAGGAGGGAGGCACCGATATGAAAATCATCAATCACTACATCCGTATCTCTGACATCGAGCATCTGGGGCAGCGCTATCAAGTACGGCATAACACCATGACCGGACTCAACACCTGCCGCATCACCTCAATCCATCGGGTCACACGCCTCACCGACTACGTCACCCATGTCGCCAGCCACAACTGCAAAGCCACCTTTAAAGCGGCTGAACTGACGCTACTGCGCGGACTGATCACCGCGCATGCAGCGCAGACCCTACAGCGTATCCACCAGCATGAACAACAATCGCTTCAACAACCACAACAGCAAACCACCAAGGAGCAAGCGCTATGGAAGATCACCATGACCATCCACAAGGACGACTCAACCGCTGGCTAGAGCAGTGGGCCGGCGTGATTGGCGGCACTGTCGTTATGACCGTATTAATTGGACATGTGGTGCTACAGACTTTCGGTTATGCCGCGTAGTCGTACCGGCCTCGTCCATCCGACATGACACATGCCCACAACACGCACTTAAAGTCTATGACCTAGTGCGGGGCATGCGCGGTCATCTCATCATGCAGGATCTCCGCAGAGCCACTGGTCACCCAGCCATAGCCGTTTTTACTTTCCATGATGTACTCACCGCTCGGCGTATGAAACACCGCAATCGCATACTGATCTTTCAAGGTCTGCGTGACGGTAAAATTTGACATCTCGCCGTTGACGCCATCGAGATCACCCCGCCAGCGCACGATGTCCCCATCGACTTGCTCGACTTCGGTGATCTTCCCGTCATAAGAACGTCCGGTATTGGGGATATCAATCTTGATGTGATCGCCGACAAACTTCGACTCAACGACATAGGGATCATACTGCACAAACGCTCGGCCATCCTTTAACTGCGTATCACTCAAGATGCCAAAGTGCTGCTTCACCGTCTGGGCATCACTGCGTTGCATGATCGCCGCCTGATGCTGCGCTTGAATCAAACGCTGCTCATCAAGGCGAACCTCACGCCGGCGCTGTTGACTGGCACCCAGAAGTTCTGCATTTGATTTCGCAGGTGTTGCCGTGCTGCTATCCACAGCGTACTCGGTCACGGTCACCGGCTGACCCGACTCGGTAGTCGTCGATGCAGTCGCCGCTGTATCAAAGTCCGGCTTCAAACCCCACACGAGGGCGATGGTCAAGACCACAATCGTGATCAGGACGAACAAGACTCGCTTTATCTGTTTAGGTGTCATGAGGGTATTTTTTTCATCCCAGTGATCTTAGCGATCTTAAAGATCATCAAGCAATGCAAGCGGTGTATATCGTACCGATGCAGCACCGCGCATCTTCAAAAAAGAACGGCATCCTCAGCCCGATCCTGATCACAAACCCACGTGCATCGGGTTAACAACCAAGATGGGCATCAGACCCCAAAGCGCTCAACGCTTAAAAAAACCATAAACCCTTAATTAAGAGTATAGGTCAACTGATTGCGGAAATTTGACACCGCCAGAGAGCGCTCATTGAACACCTTAGCCGCATTGACCTCATTCTCTACACCGAGGCGTACGCCATACTGTGGGCTATAAGCATCGGGGCTGGAATAATAAGGCAAATTGTTACCACCCATGATCGTACTGCCGAGAGGATGTGCAAAACCATAGCCCAAGTAGCGGGTCGCGACCGCCTCTTCATGGGTTGTATTATGGTTTGAGCCCATATTGTGACCAAACTCATGACGCAGCACCGTGACACTTTCCAGCAAATTATTGGCCGAATACATGCTAGACGCATCCGCACGCACATAGCCCCAACCACCGCCTGCTTCCTTGCCGAAGTAGGCCACGGCATCCGCGAGGACTCGCTTACGCTCATTGAAAACAATCCCATCATTTTTGACCACGCTTAAAGCCGTGTTCAATTGTTGATCGGGAACCGGCAAGTCGCGCTGGAACAGTCCACCCACTTGCTTGACATAATAATTCAAGCGATTGTTTTCAGCCCCTTCATTGGTGAGACGGAAAGCCTCCAGCATTTTCAGCTTCGCAGCGGTATCACCCAAAGCTGTCGCCGCTGCCCCGTTGTACGTCATCAATAGGGTAACCAGACGCGTCTCACGTTGCCATTGACCTTGTGCGTTGTAGATAAAACGGACGTTTTCACCGGTATAGACCCGCTCAGCCAGTGCACCAGACACCACGTTGACGCTATAGGTTGCAGCGTTGCGCAGGATCACTCGATCACCCTCTTGCGCTTGCACAGGTAACTGTAAGGTTGATTGCCAGTTGGCATCCGCAGCTTTCACTTCCGTGATCGGCGATGCGGGTGTCGGCAACTGTCCGGCAGGCACATCCTTCAACTGAAACAACTTGATCGGTGACGACTGCACAATCCAGTAATTCTTATCCGCGATATAGCGGAAGGTGTACTGATCGCCGCGCTTGACACTCAACGTCGCAAGCGTATTGGTCCGCGCGTTATTGATACGCACGACACGATCGGTGGTCGACTTGACGATCACTTGATCACGGTCTTTCGCGCTGACAGGCAAGCCGATCGACGCCATCAGATCGCTATCCGTCAAGGTCACTTGATTGATTGGTGAGGTGATGGAACTGGCGGTTTGACTGGCCAAGGTTGCTGGACTGATGACACGGATCGGTGATGACTCAGGCACCCACTGATTGAGCTCGGCGACATAGCGGAAAAAGTAACGATCGCCTGTCTTTACCGTGAAACTGCTTGGGAAAAGTAAGTTTTGTGGATTGATCTTGCTCGCCCATGTCGCCGTGGATTGTACACTGACATACTGCCCATCCAGTGCAGAAGCGGGCAAGGTCACTTCGGAAACCCAATTGCCATCCCCCAGTTTATAGGTAGAGAGGAAATCAGTGGCAACGGGTACGGGCATCACCGCGCCATTGGCATTGGGGGTATAGATTTTACCCTGAAGCTGCCACTTGCCTGTCGATAGACTGTAGATAAAATTAAAGGTATTTCCCGCTTTGATGGTCATCTGCGCCACAGGGACATCTGACCGTGTCGCATCGATCTGACTGTCGTAACCAGCTTCTGAGGTGATGGCGAGTTTCGCACCGTCTTTCGCGGTGAGTGGCAGGGTGAGGTTAGGCACCCAATTGCCATTCTCCAGCTTAAAAATTAAATCATCATAGCCGCTGGGTATCGCACCGCTTTGATTATTTTGATTGGGTGACAGGATCGTCGCAGCATAGGCCGTGGTCGCTGCGATGGCCAGCACCATGAGGCTGCGTGAAAATAGTGTGCTCATCAAATATTCCTTTATGCTGAATGAGTAGAAATGAGTGCGCATCATCAGGCTGATCTAAAAATCATGCCATCAAGTGTGCCTGCTCCTTGCTTTTTCAGTGTAGGGAAAAGCGATGCCTGAATACAGGTTCAGTAACAATTATTATGGATTTTTTTGCATCCTATCCTATTGATTAGAGAGACTTAAATCACACTAATCGATCAGTAAATCGCAGAGCGCCAACTCGGTCACAGACTCAAAAACACGCACAAACACTTTTATGTTTTGCAAACTTCAGAGAGCATAGTTCTGATGAACCGGGCCATCAACCCGTGCGATCTCATCGGTGGATGGGTGCCGCAGACTTTAGGCTCTGCATTGGCATACACAGCCAATCAGGGCAGATCAGATGGGAGTATGTGATACCACCAAGGCTTGCACCATCTGTGGCAGTTGGGCTGCTAGACGTGCCGTGCCGATATGCCGACTCATACGGGCACCTTCAATCACGACGAATAGTTTCTCCGCCAGCGCCTCAGGATCATTCAAACCCAGCGCGCGGCATAAGCCAGCTATACGATGAATGTGACCCCGCTTCACCTCCTCAATCGCCAGTCGCGCAGGATGATGAGCATCGGGAATCTCAATCGCTCTATTCATCAACTGACAACGGTCATCGTCATCCATTTCAATCAACTGGCACATCAGCAGCAGCCAAGCATCGAAATGCGCATGGGGATCATGACCATGCGCTTGGGCTAAAGCTTCCCATCCCAGCTCATGATCTTTTTGAAGCTCACGGATCGTCGCGGCAATCAACTCATCTTTCGAGATGAAATGCCGATACAGCGTCATTTTGTTGGTTTGTGCTGCCGTTGCAATTGCATCCACACTGACCGCATGAATCCCATACTGATGGAATAAATCGCGAGCGGTCTTCAAAATCCGCGCGCGCGGCCGCAGAGGCTTAACCACCTCTTCGGCCTCATCTCTTAACATTTCAGCCATTAAACCGATTTCCTTGGTTTCGAAAATAACGCGCGGCAGTGTCGTTGCCAGCACTAACATCATTTTTGTATTAATAACATCACGTTTTTATTTTAATGCGCCGCACTCAAAAAGTCGCGGGGTCTCTATCACCAAAGCGACGACCGACCTGATTGAGCTGATCAAAACCCGTACATAGAAAAAGGCATGAGTGGATCATTGGCACTGGTCGGCGACCTCAAACAAGGCAGTGCATTTCAACAGATAATTTTTGGACCGCAAAAGAAGTGAGGAAAGTTAAAGTCAGCTAAACCCTTCTGTTAGCGCTCGGACTGATCTATGCTTGTGAGGCATGCCGCAGAAGTACGAATCAGAAAATTTAGGGCTGTTTATCGATTAAGCAATATAGGATTGATTTGATGGGATTGACTGAGTCTTCGACAAATTTTGGCTTCTTGGCTGAACACGATCCTACTTTCCTAAAATTTGCCCATAGTATAGATTTATTGGCAGCAGTCTTAGGGTTGGATGGCGTCAATGCGTGACTCTATAAATAATCTGCTGCCAGATGACTACGAAACTTGGCTAATTACGCTGAAACAGCAAATACAAAATGCACAGCAGCGAGCCGCTCTTGCGGTCAATCAAGAGCTACTCCAGTTATATTGGCAGATGGGTCATGATATTTTGCAGCGCCAGCAGGTACTGGGGTGGGGCGCAAAAGTCATAGATCAATTGGCCGCCGATCTCCAGCGAGCCTTTCCTGAACTCAAAGGGTTTTCTGCGCGCAACCTAAAATATATGCGCAAGTTTGCCGAAGCATTGCCTGAGGTAATTGTGCAGCCGCCTGCTGCACAATTACCCTGGTTCCACATCTGCACCATTCTTGACAAAGTTAAGAATGCGGATGATCGTCTGTGGTATATGCAAAGAGCGGTTCAGCATGGGTGGTCGCGGAGTGTCTTGGTGCACCAGATCGAAAGCCGTTTGCTTGAACGCGAAGGGCAAGCAACCACCAATTTTGAGGTCAGCCTACCCGCCCCGCATTCAGAACTGGCACAGCAAACCTTAAAAGACCCGTATATTTTTGATTTCTTGTCACTGGGCGCTGAGGCCAAAGAGCGTGATATTGAGCAAGCGCTGACGCAGCATATCAGTCAGTTTTTGCTAGAGTTGGGTACTGGATTCGCATTTGTCGGTAAACAGGTGCATGTCGAAGTCGGTGGGGATGATTTCTATCTCGACTTATTGTTTTATCACTTAAAGATGCACTGCTATGTGGTGATTGAACTGAAAACCGGTGATTTCAAACCTGAGCATACGGGACAGTTGAATTTCTATTTAAGTGCGGTGGATAGTCAAATTAAGAGTGAGCACGACGCACCCACAATTGGACTACTGCTGTGCAAGACGCGAAATCGCGTCGTCGCGGAATATGCACTACGAGATAATAGTAAACCGATTGGCGTTGCGGAGTATCTGTTGGCGCAGACGTTACCAGCGGATTTGGAGGATCAATTGCCGAGTATCGAAAGGATAGAACGGGAGTTGTTAGTGGATTTAGTGGATGGTGAGAAGTTGCAATGAATGAAGCAGAGCTCCTGCAATGCTGGATCAAAGCACTTTAGCTTCAATCACCGTAAAAGCCCATACTTGCGACTTCTACGGTTTCACTCTTAAGCTCCCTCATCCTCAAGCCGTCAACGCCAACTTTGTCTTTACTTTGCGCTGATACTTACTTGGAAACTTTTTATAATTTTTCTGCACCCCTTCCGGTGCCTCACCGATATCAATGCCCGCCGTCTTCAGGTCGGCTTTGAGATCATTGCGATGACCGTGATAGTCCACCTCGACCGCATGGCGCTGACCACCTTCAAACTCAACGTGCGGATGGTCGATCTCATGTTGGATTGCGGCCTTCATATCGCGAGGGCGCTGATAGTTGCCGAGGATTTCCTGGCATGCCAGCTTGGCCTGATAGTCTGCCAAAGGCCAGATACAACCGATCGGCTGAAACAGACCAATGAAGTAGAGGTTCGGATAGTCGGCATGCATCATCTTGCGATACAGCGGCACCTTCTCGGCATGCTTGAAATTGATCAACGACGTATCGAAGAACGGAAACGTCGTCCAGAAACCCGTGCAGGCACAGATGATATCAAAGCGCTCACGCGTGCCATCGGTGAACTCGACTACCCCACCATCTAGACTTTTGATCCCGGGACGCGGCTTGATGCGACCATGACGGATAAAGTCGAGCAGATCAGAGTTTGCGGTCGGATGGTTCTCCAGCGGCAGACAAGTATTCTCAGGCAAACCGTACTTCTTATACGAACCCTGCATCAACGTCAGCACCGCTTTAAGTGAATGCTGGCGTACACGTCGTGGCAGCCATTTACTGCGCGCCGCAAACACATCGGTCGGCTGACCAAAGATAAACTTCGGTACAAACCACTGCGGGCTACGCATCGACAAGTGCACCGTACCCGCAATCCGCGCGGCTTCCACCGCCACATCACACGCCGAGTTGCCACCGCCAATCACCAGCACCGCTTTGCCCCGCCACTCTTCCGTCACGCCTTTAAAGTCATGCGAGTGCATCAACTTGCCGGTGAACTTACCCTTAAACTCAGGGTATTTCGGGTCCCAGTGATGACC
The DNA here is from genome assembly GCA_964373105.1 of uncultured Moraxellaceae bacterium. Lineage (GTDB taxonomy): Bacteria > Pseudomonadota > Gammaproteobacteria > Pseudomonadales > Moraxellaceae > Aquirhabdus. The sequence continues at coordinate 17,839 of CAYJTU010000040.1, forward strand.
ATTGCTGACCATCAACACCTCAAAGACCTCATGATGTTTTTTGCCGCCCGCATCCAGATACTCGATCTGCCAATTGCCCGTGGGCAGCCGTGTGACGTGCTGCACGGTATGATGAAAGCGGATCTCATCATAGACGCCGAAGTGCTTAGCGTAGGACTCAAAGTAAGCTTGCAATTGTGAATGCTTGGGGTAGTCGGGATAGTCCGCGGGCATCGGATAATCCTCATACTCCGACCAGACTTTCGAGCTGATGATGTGGGTGTTTTCATAGACACTGGAGTGACCCGTCTTTGCGTTAAACACCCAGTTACCACCGACCTTATCGTTCTTCTCAAAGACGACGACCTCAAGTCCCGCCTCCAAGCAATTCTTCGCCGCAGTAATCCCGCTGGGACCTGCACCAATCACGCACACCCGTTGATTCGCTTTCATCCTTGCATCCTCTTGGTATCGTTATAAACGGTCTGTCCTCTCAAGGTACAGACCCGTCATCACTACACATCGCCATTCAAACCGCATGGCACGTTGCACTTCAAAAAAACGTCACCACTGGCGCTTCACTCGTCAGACCAACAGGCGCGCGAGGCGCAGAATCACAACAGGCTTTTATTCCAAGAACGCGTCCGAAAAACTCAACCGATAACTCGTCCAAAACCTAGTCCAAGAAAAAGTCCTTTTGTAGTCGGTCGAGATGATCGGGTGAGCAGGCATAGTGGGTCAGATCAGTGACACCGATCCGCGCCAAAGCCGTCTCATCGGTAAACGCTTGTCCCGTCACTGTCCCTTTGCCACTTGCAAAAATCGCATGCGCCGCATCGGCCATGATTTCAGGTTTACGACTGACCAGCAGCGTGTTGTCCCCGCCCAGATTCACCGCCACCGCAGCAGTGGCGATATAAGTCGCAGGCCACAGCGTATTGCACGAGATGCCATAGTCACGGAACTCCTCCGCCATGCCTAGCGTCAGGATCGTCATGCCGTATTTCGACAAGGCGTAAGGAGAAAAAGGCTTCAACCAATGCGGTGCCATATTCACCGGTGGTGACAAACTGAGGATATGACCATTGCTGGATTTTTTGAGATAAGGCAGTGCCGCTTGGGCACAGATAAAAGTCGCACGATGGTTGATGCTTTGGATCAAATCGTACTTCTTGAGTGAGGTATGCTCGACACCCATGAGGTTAATCGCGCCTGCATTGTTGACGAGGATATCAATCCCACCAAAGTGTGCTGCCGCCTGCGCCATCGCCGCAATCACCTGATCCGCATCACGCACATCGACGATCAAGGGTAGTGCTTTGCCACCCGCCGCGACGATTTCTTCCGCCACGCTATAGACACTGCCGACCAGCTTATCGCTCTCCACCGCAGTCTTCGCCGCGATCACCACATTGGCACCATCCGCAGCGGCACGCAGCGCAATCGCCCGACCAATCCCGCGACTACCACCGGTAATAAAAAGCGTTTTTCCGTGCAGTGTTTCATTGTACGTCGTCATCTTTGCATATTCCTTATAGAGTCCCTTTGACTCGTTTGAGTCTTTCACAGTGCAGATCGGATCAACAATGACATCAGCGTGACCGCACCAGTCATCATCAAGCGCTATCTCGCTTACACATGGGCGGGATGATGCTTGTCCGGTTGGATCGTGCCGAGCCCGTGCTCACCAAACAGCGCGAGCAGATCATGCTGCGCTCGACGACCGCGACGTTGTAAACCGGCACGCGTACTCGGCATCAGCCGCTGCGCGGTGTAGCTCACGACATTGAGCGGCGCGGCAATCAATGGAAACCACGGCAAGGTCTGCTTGGGTAATCCCAACAACTGCATCTTTTTCGAGCCCAAAAAATAACGACTAACACTTAAATGCTTATGGTAGGCATACAGTCGGCGTACCGATTCCAGATGAGAATAATGCCGACTCAAGGGCTCAATCGACAGCGCCTTGCCGAGCTCCTTGCTGGTCCAATCGGGTGCCGACTGGGTGAGTGTAGTGTGGTAGAGCAAAGTCGCACTCTCACGCTCACCGGCCAGCAGCCACTGCTCATCCACGCCCATCAACCAACCGACATAACGCCACAAGTGCATCACCGCCTTCGACTCATGCGGTGTGGCAAAAATGCCGAGCATCCGCAGTCCAGATAAAAACACCACCGAAAACGCCAGATTGGTCGCCGCCATATCAACTTGGCAGAGCGGTAACCCCCATTCAGCCGCATCCCACTTTTCACTTTGGGCGAGATTACGCCGTACCAGCGCATGGATGAAACGCACATGCAGTGTCGATTTAAAACCACCGCCAAAGCGCTGCAGGCCATCGTGCTCCGTACAATCCACCCACCACTTCAACGTTTCTGCCACCCGCTTCGACGCGCCTTTATTCAACGCGCCCGTCATCACCAGCGCCTGATTGAAGCCCGAAAGCAAATAGCCCCCCATCAGCGCCAGATCACGCAGCACATCATTGGCATAGGTGCCTGTGCCATGGATAAACGCCAGCCCATCATCCACCAGCGCCTGATCAAACCATGCTGGCGTCTGCTCGACATGCTCAAACACGCGTATCAATGGCTCAGGGCAATCCTTGACGGTCTCAATTCCATGATGCAGCGCCTGATCAAACTGCTGCTTACCCTTTTTTGGACTGGTACTAAACATCCACGCCACAAAGTCATCCATGACCGGATCACCTTGAGACAGACCGGCAATCAGCGCACGATACTCGCGCATATTGGGTTTAAGATCGCGGCCCACCACAGGCTGAAACAGTTTAAAACTGAATGGCGTGTGCTGAGATTCAGCAAAGGATTTGGCGCGATGGGGCCGCACTAGAGTCATGTCGTGAGATACAGTCATGCGATTCATCCGGTAGCTATTGCATTCCACCGACAATAATACGAATATATATTCGCATTCAATTCGCGTTTCATTCGTCTATACACAGTACCGCATAGACATCTACCGATAGCGAGCAGCCCTCATGCGTAAACGCCCCAGTCAAGAACGCTCCCAGCAAATGGTCGAAACCCTGATCGAAGCCACCGCACGCGCAGTCACTAAATATGGTCTGGACGGGGTCACCACACCCAAGATCGCCGAGATTGCAGGCGTCAGCGTCGGTTCGTTGTATCAGTATTTCGATGACAAGCAAGCCCTGATCGAAGCGCTGCTTGAGCAGAAGACCCGTGAGATGATCGAACGTTTACAACAATTGATCATCGGTCTCGATTCCGACGACCTCGCCCACATCGTGCATGAGTCGATCTTGTTTGGTTTTAGCTTGTTTCGGCAGGAAGATGGTCTGTATTTAGAGATTGCACGCAACTGGCATCGTCTGCCGATCCAAAAGATGATCGACACCATGCAGAATTACTCACTGGATTTTGGACGCATTTATTTCTTGAAGTTCTACCAGAAGTACCCGATCGAAAACCTGCATGTGCGCTTTTTTATTATTGTGAACAGCACCTTGTTTACCATGACTCAACACCTGAATGCGCCGCAGAGCATGATCAAGGAGCAAGAGATTGTCGAAGGGTTGACGCAAATGGTCGTGGGCTATTTGCAGATGGGGAATCCGGTTAAGCCCGCGTAGTAAAATCCGTCTACATCAGACCACTGTCTGGGTAGGAAAGTGCTGTTTTTACTAATGCCCCCCACTTTTATTCGACACTAGACATGCAAAAAAACAGATGCCATCAAAATGAGGAAAAGGACATTTTGATGGCATTAATAAACGATGATCGCCGCGTTATCATAGTCCGACGAATCATCGCTGCATATTATTGTTATTATTTCTTATTACGCCGCTAAATTCGTCCTAAGACCAATAAAACGACAATCACCAACAGAACCAAACCGAGGCCACCACTGGGGCCATAACCCCATGATCGACTATGCGGCCAAGCCGGAATCGCACCGAGCAGCATCAAGACCACCAGGACAATCAAGATTGTTCCAAGCATTTTATTTCTCCTCGACCTAAACTTTCGCATCCCTTGACGCGAAGTAAAAAAAACCGTATTGATCAAAACACGGTGTTTAAATTTTCTTATCGGATTGATATTTCAGCCAGAACGCATGAACCTCTTTATGCGCATCCACCTTGGACTTGCCCTCAATTGCGATGAATGTCACCATTCAACCGCATTGTTAACCTAACGAACGAATTCGTATTGCTTGGGGAGCAGCATTATCGGCGTTTTTGATTTCGCGCACGACTCGAATCCCTTCGAATCACCCTATCAGGCTCTCAATGCAAATAGTCGCATAGGCGTTTAGAGCCTGTCTGTGCGATAGAGCACAGATAAGGGGTGAGGATGGCTTGAGCGGTAGGACTCAGGTGATGGACGGGGAACAAGTTGCTTTTTGTAGATGGTGATCGGGGGCATTTGCTTGATTAGCATACGAAGCTACGTTTTAATTCATTAATGAGGTCTGCTCACTGCGCGAATGGGGTGGTCAGACCTCCGTGGAACTGGCAGAACGTGAAGAAAACGTCGTGTTCTCTATGCCTAAAGAACTGCCCATCGCTGTGACACAGGCTTAGTTTTTTATTTATTTTTGCTATACTCTAAACATAGCCGTTATTGGCTACCTTGTCCGTCCGAGACGGATCCGATATCCAAACCTCGCCCCACGGGACTGGGTTTTCTTTTTTACAAGTCGGGTATACAAACATCAATACTTTTTCTTTTACTTCTTGCATATCTTTTGGAAAATCTTTGTGTAATGCCATAAAAAACTATTAGATTTTACAACTAATTTCCCTTGATATTCTATATCTATTCTTGTCATTTCTTCTACTAAAACATCTAATTA
>CAYJTU010000041.1:0-22491 GCA_964373105.1 uncultured Moraxellaceae bacterium
ATGTCAATCGAGTCGTTTTTCAAGATCAATATCTACAGATATCTCTGTTTTTTTCAGTTTTTAGCTGTTTGTTTAGCTATTATTTACGATCAGGCGTTTTTTTCAGCCTCACGCGCTTCATCTTCCAAACGATTCAGACTGGCCAAACGGCGCGGCAGTACCTTGCCCTCTGCGGCGGCAGCGATCAGCGCACAACCCGGTTCGTTCTTATGCAAGCAATTGCGGAAGCGGCACATGCCGTAGTAGGGATACATTTCAATAAAGCCGTTGCGAATCGCATCAACCGTCAAATGCCAAACCCCAAACTCACGGATTCCAGGGGAGTCAATCAGTGCGCCCCCATTGGGTAAAGGTAAAAGCGTCGTTGTGGTGGTGGTATGTTGACCCAGCGCAGAATTCTCAGAAATGATGTTCACTTTGAGGTTGGCATCAGGGATCAAGGCATTAATCAGCGAACTTTTCCCCACACCAGACTGCCCGACGAAAACGACGGTTTTATCTGCCATCTTGTCAATCAACTCAGACAGATCACCATCGGTTTGCACGGTCAGCGTCTCATAACCCAAGGCATTATATTCTGCCAACAAATGGACCAGCCCATCTTCTTCGGTCAACAAATCTGCCTTACCCAAAACCAATAAGGCCGGAATATCCGCTTGCTGGCATGCAACCAGATAGCGATCAATGAGCAAAGGCGATGGCACTGGCAATGCCGCAAAGACCACGACAATCAAGGTGACATTGGCCGCAACCGGCTTTACCTTGTGATAGCGATCAGGACGGGTCAGCAGGCTTGCACGGGGATGTAACGCCGTAATCACGCCAAGTTCAGTATTTTCATCAATTTGAAAGCGGACACGATCGCCCGTGACCAAGACTGGTAAATTGGTGCGTGCATGGCAGCGCCATATTTTTTGATCCGCTTGCGTCAAAGAGATATCAATTTGTGCAACCGCGGGATCTTGCGAATCAGATGCTTTGAGGGCGTCCGATGTCTCATCCACTTCTTGCACCAAAAGTTGACGACCATAGTGGGTAATGATCAACCCTTCGCGCAGTTCACCATCACTCTCTTCATCGACTCGGCGCGTTTGCTGTGCCTCGATACGGCGTGTTTGTTGGTCTGTCAGGCGGCGTTTACGAATGAGCGCCATTAGCGAACCCATGCAACATGGGCTGAGTGAACTGAAACGACCGCAAGACCAGTCTCTAAAGTTTGCACTATACGAATTAAAACGACGCGCATGAAACGATCCAACCCAATCTTGATGAGAATATTGATAGTATAAGCACTTTGATGTGACTTACCCGAGATTTTAATGGCAACTGCACCCACAAACACAAACGGCTCAGCCGCAAATACCAGTCAGCGCTTGATTTGGATTGACTTGGAAATGACGGGATTAGATACCGATAAAGACCAGATCATTGAAATTGCAACAATTGTGACGGATGAGCATCTTAACATTTTGGCAGAAGGCCCTGTTCTCACCGTCCATCAATCTGATATCGTTTTAAATGCAATGGATGAGTGGAACACACGCCAACACGGGCAATCCGGCTTGATTGAGCGCGTCCGTCGCAGCACCAAGTCGGCACGTGACGTCGAATTGGAAACGCTAGAGTTCCTTAAAAAGTGGGTTGATCCCAAGAAATCACCGATGTGCGGTAACTCGATCTGCCAAGATCGCCGCTTTATGCACCGTCTCATGCCTGAACTTGAACAGTTCTTTCACTATCGCAATCTCGATGTCTCATCGATCAAAGAGCTTGCACGTCGCTGGCGCCCAGAGATCATGGGCGGCTTAAAGAAAGACTCAAGCCATCTGGCATTGGATGACGTGCGTGATTCAATCCGTGAGCTGCGCTACTATCGTGAGTATTTCTTTAGAGCGAATTAGTCCACAGGCTCATTGATGACGGCCTCAATTCTGTGGCCGTCAGGGTCGACTAAAAATGCAGCATAGTAGTTTTCCCCGTATTCGAGACGTAGGCCTGGCGCACCGTTGTCACTTCCGCCGACACGTAGTGCAGCGTCATGAAAAGTGTCGACGGCTAAGCGAGATGGCGCCGCAAATGCCAGATGAAAACCTGATCCAGGTGGCGTAGTCTCGGGACGAAGTTTCAAGCAAAGTAAATCGTTGCCGTCTATCAGGCCATAACCAATTGCGGTTGTGTCCTCGAATACTCGGCGAAAACCCAACGCCGCAAGAGCTGCGTCGTAGAAGGCACCAGAAAGGGAAATATCACTGACGCCGAGCGAAACGTGGTGAATCATAGTGACTCCATTACGAACAATAAATCTCGATTTATCAGGCTATATGATTAACCACATATGATTACTAAGAATCAAAGAAGACCCGCTAAGTCGCAACAATATCTGACATTTCGGTGTGGTGAAGTCAGATCTCATACAGTTCATGCGAGTTGAATCCATCTACCCCTGATTACTATCCTGATTCTCATCAGACTGTTTTTCTTTCACTTTCGATTGCATCACAAGCTTACGGCCCTTCTGATAGCGAGTCACCCCAAAAATCATCAGTCCGATAAACAACCACAACGGCCAAACTTTCATAAATTCAATAAAAAAATCGAGCACACCGTACCAACCGACCATAAACGAATCTGTAAAACGTTTAAAGAAATTGGGTCGGTTCTCTGCGACGACGCGATTCAAATCATTACTTTCTGTTTTGCGTACTTTGTTGGGTTGGCGAATCTCGATATTGATGGTCGAAAAAGCCACTTGATCTTCAAATTCTTTTTGTTTGATGATCGCTTCGTCTCTGGCTGCCTTACTTTGCGTGCTGGCATCAATCGCATCAGTCTTTTGTGCAATATTGCCTTTTTGCTGTGCCAATGCCGACAATTGCGCTTGTGCAAGCTGCTCACGAATCGCCTCGAGTTGCTGACGCAGCATCTCAAATTGGGCATCGCGCGCTTCAAAACTACGACTTTCTAAAAATTCAATCTGAGTGGCAATCGCGCGCAAGAAATCCTGTGTTTTCTGACTCGGGATACGCACAACCAGTTGGCCCTCTATCGCATACTCGACGACATCAACAAGCTTTCCATCTGCATTACTATAGTGGGCGGTGTCTTGAGGATTTGATTTAATTTCATTTTTAGTGATAAATCCACCCTGCGCAGCGGCCGCATCCTCAATTGCCAGTGCCGATAGATAGACATCTTTGACCCCAAAATTCACCGTGGCGGTGCGGATAAATTTGCGCTCGGCATCATTGTAAGTTGCCACCGTCGAGGTCAGTTGCTCGACTTTACTGACTTGCGGCAACTCTGCAGATGCAGACTTGGCATCGGCACGCCCTGCCGTAGCTTCTGCTGAGACAGCCTCTGTTGGGGCCATGGCTTCTTGCGCGGCATCAGACTGCTCGGCTTTCTTTGAGCAGGAGATCAAGAGTACGGCACTGAGTGCAACGGCAGTGATCTTGAAGTCACTGACTTTCAAATTATTTGACATACGTTCACGCATCCTTTTAAACGCAATTAACATTGATAGAGATCAAAATGTAAAATCCGCCTGAGACGTCAAACGCCTAGGCGGAAAAAGCTATAAAGCAGTACATCTACGCCATAAGCCAGATTAACTGACCCGATCACCAGCTTTCGCGCCACTGTCAGGTGACAGTAAGAAAATACCGTCATCATTACCCGCAGCCAACACCATGCCATTGGACATGCCGAAGCGCATCTTCCGTGGCGCTAAATTTGCAACCACGATCGTCAAACGATTGATCAGGGCTTCAGGCGCATAGGCTCCGCGGATACCACTAAATACGGTCCTAGGTTCCGCTTCGCCTGCATCCAAGGTCAATTGCAGCAATTTATCTGAACCTTCGACAGTTTCCGCATTCACGATACGCGCCACACGGAGTTCGACTTTGAGGAAATCGTCGATCCCAATCACACCGTCTTCGCTCACCGCTGGTTTAGCTTTTTCAGTTGTAGCCACTTTCGCTGTTTTTACGGCTTTGACAACTGGCGCAGTAGGTGCCAAGGTGTCCTTAGATGCTTCAACCATCGCGTCGACCTTGTCTTTTTCAACACGCTGCATCAGCGGTTGGAAGGTTGCAATCTCATGATCGAGTAACACTTCAAAACGGCTATGCCAATCGAGTGACTCCAGATTTAAAAATGCCTGAACCTGCCCAGCCATGGTCGGTAGGATCGGTGCCAGATAGACCATCAATTGACGGAAGAGATTCAATCCAGTCGAGCACACGTCATGCACTTCAGACTCCATCCCTTCAACTTTCGCCAAAGCCCATGGTTTCTTGTCATCGATATACTGATTGGCACGATCCGCTAGCGCCATGATCTCGCGAATCGCACGGCTAAACTCACGTTGCTCATAGGCCAGACCAATACTCGCGCCAGCATCGATGAAATCTTGCAGGAGCTGCGGCTCACTGGATGTAGGCGCAAGCTTGCCGTCGAATTTCTTGGTAATAAACCCAGCACAACGGCTCGCGATATTGACCACCTTCCCTACCAGGTCGCTATTGACCTTCAAGGTAAAATCTTCCAGATTGAGATCGATATCTTCAACCGTATCAGACAGCTTGCTGGCAAAGTAATAGCGCAAATATTCAGGATTCAAATGCTCTAAGAAGGTCTCTGCTTTGATAAACGTACCGCGCGACTTACTCATTTTTTCTTTGTTGACGGTCAAGAAGCCATTGGCAAAGATACCGGTTGGCGTACGATAACCCGCGCCTTCCAGCATCGCTGGCCAGAACAGTGAGTGGAAGTAGACGATGTCTTTACCAATAAAGTGATACAGCTCAGTTTTGCTGTCTTTGCCAAAATACTCATCAAAGTTTAGATCATGGCGCTTATTGCATAGATGTTCAAAACTGGCCATGTAGCCAATCGGCGCATCCACCCAAACATAGAAGTATTTGTTCGGTGCATCAGGAATTTCAAAACCGAAATATGGCGCATCACGGGAAATATCCCAGTCAGTTAGACCCGACTCAAACCACTCACCCAGCTTGTTGCTGATGCTAGGTTGTAGACGTCCCGCGCCGCGTGTCCACTCTTGTAGGAATTCTGCGAAATGCGGTAATTGAAAGAAATAATGCTCGGATTCTTTCTCAATTGGCACAGCGCCGCTTAAGGTAGAAAAAGGGTTCTTCAGTTCGGTGGCATTATAGGTACTACCGCAAACTTCGCATGAATCGCCATATTGGTCTTTTGCGCCGCACTTCGGACATTCGCCTTTGATGAAACGGTCGGCGAGAAACAAGCCTTTTTCAGGATCAAAGAGCTGGCGAACTGGACGCGCGGTGATATGACCGGCATCACGGTTGGCGATATAGATTTCGCTGGCGCGCTTACGATTTTCTTCGCTGTGCGTCGAGTGGTATTGATCAAAGCCGACATAAAAGCCAGCAAAGTCACGCTCATGCTCGCGCTGGACTTGGGCTATTTGCTGCTCTGGGGTCACGCCATTGGCCTGTGCTTTGAGCATGATCGCTGTGCCATGTGCGTCATCACCGCACACATACGTGACCTGATGGCCTTGCGCGCGCATCGCCCGCACCCAAATATCAGTTTGGATATAACCAACCAAATGCCCTAAATGAATCGGACCATTGGCGTATGGCAATGCACTGGTGACCAAAATTTTACGCGTTGATGGGTTGACCGAACTTGCATTGCTTTGATGAAAAGCATTCTTAGACACAGACTTTACTCATATTTATTCCTAATATGACTAATATAGCAAAACTCAGGCAGAATCGCCTGTGCTATTGTGGCGCGTCGCTCACTAAAGTTGATAAAATTAGCATCAACATGAGTCACGCATACCCGCGTCATGCCACATCATGAATCATAGTCCGAGGAAGCCTCCATGTTTGACCGAATTAAAAACCTTTTTGCGCAAGCAAATGAGAGCAAGGGCTCCCCGACTGATCATGATGCAGCTTCAATCGACATTAATGATGACCTCATCAATGAAATTTTAGATGTGCAGATTTTGTCTGGAACGACTCATCGTATTGCAGAGCTCGTGACCCAACGGGAACGTGTCGGCACAACATTAAATCTGAGCCTCAAACTGCCCGCTGGATTCACGGGTGATGCACAGGCGCTACATGATGAACTGGCCAATGCACTTGAGCCACGCGGGATCAACGAACTCAACCTGCATTTGGTTTCGCAGAAAGTTTCCGGCAGCGCAGCAGCGCCAAAACCACAACCCGCTCCAGAAAACAAACTGCCCATCGTCACCGATGCCAGTGCGCCCGTACCGACTTCGACGCCTACACGTCCAGTGCCCCCTAAGCAAACCGAACTCAAAGCCCATCCCCGTATACGTCATATCATCGTTGTTGCTTCTGGCAAAGGTGGTGTTGGGAAGTCAACAACAGCGGTAAACCTTGCGCTCGCCTTGCAAAAATCTGGTGCTAAAGTCGGCATGCTGGATGCGGACATTTACGGCCCCAGCATCCCCACCATGTTGGGTATCGCGGGCAGAACGCCGTTGATTGAGAATGATCAATTTGTGCCTATCGCGGCACATGGACTGGCAGTTCTGTCGATTGGTAACCTGACTGGCGATGACAACACCCCGATCGTCTGGCGTGGTCCGAAAGCTACAGGTGCTCTGATGCAACTCTTCGGTCAGACCAACTGGCCTGAGCTCGACTATCTGGTGATCGATATGCCACCAGGCACAGGGGATATTCAATTGACACTCGCTCAGCGCATCCCTGTTTCAGGTGCGGTGATCGTCACCACACCGCAGCACATTGCACTGTTGGATGCACAGAAAGGTATTGAACTGTTTAATAAAGTGAATATCCCTGTATTGGGCGTGATTGAAAATATGGCACTGCATGTCTGTAGTCAATGTGGTCATATTGATGAGATCTTTGGTGCGGGTGGTGGTGAGAAACTCGGTGCGCAGTATCATGTGCCCCTGCTTGGACGTCTACCGCTGGCGAGTTCAATTCGGATTAATGCGGATACGGGCACACCAAGTGTGGTTGCTGGTGATGCGGCTGCACCGCTTTATGAACAGATTGCGCTAAATGTGATTCGTGAGGTTGAGAAGTTGGGGGCTGTGCATGAAAGAGATGGGAAGAGGATTTTCTGAGAAAAGTGCGCTTCAACCAAGTCAAATTACGCTCTAAATGACTTTCTATTTATCAGGGATTCGCGTTTAATAAGATAGACCGTAGATATTAATACCCTTTGAATCTATGGCTTATCTTATTTACCCTCTGATAACACGACGACATTTATGCGCCTATCTCTACTTATCAAAGCTTCATTAATTTCTTCCATTTTAATCACAAGTCTGCATGCTGCAACATGTGACGAACCTGACGCTGCCAAAGCCGCTGGAGATGCGTTTAAAGTAGATGCTCAGAACCTAATGGCATCTCAACATGTCCTTGAAGAAGAAATCAAACAAGAAATAGAATCTAAAAAGAAATCAAGCCATTGGACACAAGAAAGAATTTCAGAAGTTATGCTTAATATTATGAAATCGCCTTCGTTTAATGAGTTCGAGCAACGAAAAAAACCGCTTATGCAACGCATCATCGATATCACCAAAGAGTCAAAAAAAGATGATGACGCAAAGAAAAGTTGTCTAGCCATGTCGGAGTTTGTCGACATCCTCACGAAGGTAAAAACGATTAATCAAGAACAGTATAAATTTATGCTGGATCAAGTCAAAACAGCGAATTAAGATCGTTAGACCATCTGAACAATTAATGTCACATATAAATAATATGCAATTTTTTGCATATTATTTTTGATCACTACACATCAGAGGCTGGTATTGCTTAAGATCGATAGCATGGAAATACTGTTGTCGGCCATGAGCAAAAATGACCGTTTCACCCATAAAATTAAAACTGAAGTTCTTACCGAAAACCCCTACTTGAGGGGCATATGAAGCAGGCGTTCCTTTCCACCCTTCTTTATTATTGGCTAACCACTCAATCAGGTTCTTCTGCGCCATACTATTGGGCAAAATCTCACATTACCCCGCAATCTCCCCAGAATTCCACTCCACAACTTGAAGCGTTTCTGAAGGCGGTAATGTAAATTCAAGCGTATGAGTACAACCCAGTAAAACACATAGCAATGAATCCGAAAGCCAGCTCATATCGACATCATCCCATCAACCTTCCAATCAACAACGGCACCGCAGTCTCAGTCCGCAATATCCTCTGCCCCAAACTCACCGACTGACAGCCACTCTTCTCAAGTAGATCAATCTCAAAAGGAATAAAGCCCCCTTCGGCACCTACGACAAGCACACATGGCGTGGTTAATCCAATGGGTGCGACTTGCGTCGCATAAGGATGCGCCACAACAGCGGTTTTCCCCTCTACCAATGCAGGAAGTTCATCCTCTACAAAAGGGCGAAAACGCGGGCGTAACTCAATGATTGGCGCAATCGTATCGCCCGCTTGCTCAAGACCAAGCACCACGATTTGCTGCAACTCATCAAACACCTGACTTTGCCAGTAACTCTTCTCCACCGCGCGACTATTGAGCAAAACCAAATGCTCAACCCCCATCGTGACGGCATCGGTGATCAAACGACGTAATACAAGCGGACGCGGCAATGCGAGCACCAAGGTCAACGGGATCTTTGCAGGGGGTGGCGTATCGAGCTGCATATCGCCCAGTACAACGCGTTCAGGTGATATGTCTACAATCTGAGCGTTGCCTTTTAAACCATCTCGTACACCGATCTTGATGGAGTCACCGACTTTCAGCTTTAACGTTTCATGGATATGCTTTAGACGACGCGGGTCAGTCAGTGTGGCCTCAAAACCATTTATATCAGCATGTTCAATGAGGAGTATATTCATGACGTTAACAAACCATCAACCAGATTAAGTTGGCGTTGCAAAGCGCCACGATTCGTGTTCATCACTTGCGATGCAGCATGAGCAGCCTCTAAACGCAGATTTTCGTTGAGCAACCACTCCCGCCAAACCGGGGCTAAATCCTCAGCGCGCTCAACCTGAATCAAAGCCCCCGCTGCTTTAAACTGCTCGACGATTTGCGCGAAGTTAAAGGTATGCGGCCCCATCACCACAGGCACCCCCAAACTTGCCGCCTCCAGTGGATTATGTCCGCCTGTTTCAGAGAAGGACCCACCGACAAAGGCTATCTGTGCAAGGCTATACCACGTCCACATCTCGCCCATGCTATCGGCCAAAAAGACCGAAGTCTCTGCATCTACTGATTCAACTCGCGAACGTCTGGCTGATTTAAAACCCTGCTCCGCGATCAGATCCGCTGCACGATCGAAGCGCTCGGGATGACGCGGTGCGATGATCAATAGCGCATTGGGGAACTCAGCATACAGAATTTTAAATTGCTCTAAAACTAACTTCTCTTCAGGCTCATGCGTACTCGCCGCAAAAAGGACTGGACGCCCGTCTAAATGCCACGCAGCTTTGATCTCTTGTGCAAGCTCCAACGCTGATTCAGGTGCGGAGAGATCGAACTTGAGACTGCCCGTCACCACCACTCGATCTGCGGGTGCGCCCAAGGCAATAAAGCGTGCGGCGGTGTCCTGATCTTGCGCGGCGATTTGGGTTATACGCTTCAGCATCGGTGTCACCAAACTTGGGAAACGTCCATAGCCTTTGGCGGATCGTGCGGATAAACGAGCATTGATGAGCAGTGAAGGAATATGTCGCTGATCTAAGACAGCCAATAGATTCGGCCAGATTTCTGTCTCGATCATCAGTAGTGCACGTGGTTGATGAATCTCGACGAAATCATGCATCAATTGTGCGGTATCTACTGACAGAAAGTGCTGTTCGAGTTGATGCGCAGCAATGGAACTTGCAAATAAAGCCCGTACCCGCGCTGTACCTGTCCGTGTGGTATTGGTCACCAGTACAGGCAAACCTAAACCCAGCAAATGCTCAATGATCGGCTGCGCAGCATTGGTTTCACCGACAGAGACAGCATGAATCCAAACAGGATTCTTAAGAGTAGCCGAGGGTAGAGGACCGAAGCGTTGTTGAATTTCAGATTGATAATCCGCTTCATGCCGAGAACGCAAAAAAACACGCAAGCGATAGAGAGGCGTGATGATGGCAAGTAATAGGGTGTACCAAAAGGGCATTAGGCTTGCTCCATGCGGTCTTCACAACATTTAAAGCAAACATCCTCCCAATGATCATATCAGGAGGATTTTGAACTCTTCACTCAATTACAGAGGAAAGAATTACAGCCCCATCTTCAAACTGGCTTCGATAAACTTATCTAAATCACCATCCAGTACCGCACCCGTATTTGAGGTTTCAACACTGGTGCGTAGATCTTTGATGCGCGAGTCATCGAGGACATAAGAGCGAATCTGACTGCCCCAGCCGATATCCGACTTGGTCGCTTCAAGTGCTTGCTGAGCTTCGCTGCGTTTTTGCAGTTCAAGCTCATACAGTTTTGCACGCAGCATTTTCCAAGCACGATCACGGTTGGCATGCTGACTACGCTCATTCTGACACGCCACCACAGTATTGGTGGGTACGTGGGTCAAACGTACCGCAGAGTCGGTTTTGTTAATATGCTGACCACCGGAACCAGACGCGCGATATGTATCGGTGCGTACATCGGCTGGATTGATATCAATCTCAATATTATCATCAACTTCTGGCGACACGAACACCGAAGAGAATGAGGTATGGCGACGATTACCGGAGTCAAATGGCGACTTACGTACTAAACGATGTACGCCTGTTTCGGTGCGTAACCAGCCGAACGCATACTCGCCTTCAACACGAATCGTGGCGCTCTTGATACCGGCGACTTCACCGTCGGACACTTCCATGATCTCAGCTTTAAAGCCATGACGCTCAATCCAACGCAAATACATACGCAGCAGCATGGATGCCCAGTCTTGCGCCTCTGTTCCACCAGAACCCGCTTGAATATCCACAAAGCAGTTAAAGCCATCGGCTTCGCCACCAAACATACGGCGGAACTCCAGCTTACCGACTTGTGCTTCAGCGGCGTCAAGCTCACTGGTCACATCCGCAAGCAGCTCTTCTTCATCAGCCTCTACCGCCAAATCCAGCATTGCCTGAGCATCATCGACTTGCGTGGTGAGGTTTTTGAGCACGTTGACGACGCCTTCCAGCTCGCCTTTTTCTTTGGACATGGTTTGTGCACGCGGTGCATCGTTCCAAATCGCAGGGTCTTCAAGTTCACGTAGAACTTCTTCTAAACGTTCGACTTTTAAATCATAGTCAAAGATACCCCCTAAGCGTGGTTCCACGCTCACGGAGGTCTTTGATACGAAGGATATACGGGTTAATTTCCACGAATTTTCTACTCTTTCAATATGAATCTTTCAATAAGGTGGGGATTTTAATACAAAGTGGAGGCTGGGTGAGTTTTTTTTGATAACACGATGATTCTTTGAGCTGATTCCTTTGAATAAACATTACGCTTTCGGCTCAAGCCACGACACTTTCAATTGCAAACGCCGCTCACCGCGAAACTCATTGATATCGAGCTGATAGGCCATTTGCACGCGTGTCGCTTCATTGGGCCAAGCATCGGTGTCGATATTAAAGGCGATCGCATCGATCCAGCCACCACCTTGCGGATGACGGAGAGTCAACTTGAGATGTTTCTCCTTCAAGATGCGTTGCTCTAAAATTTCAAACTCACCTTCAAACACTGGCGGCGGAAACGCCTGCCCCCATGGATCGCCTTCCTGCAATTGCTGGGCGAGCTGGGTCGAGAAGTCTTCAGCGCAGAGCTCACCATCCGTCAATAACACTGGCTCAAACAGACTCGGATCATGTTCTGCAATGACGGCATTAAAAGCACGGCTAAATGCCTCGAAATTCTCAGCCGGCAGGGTCAAACCCGCCGCCATGGCATGCCCACCAAAATGGCTAATCAATTCGGGATGCGACTCAGCCACACGCTCAATTGCATCACGGATATGCACACCTATGATGGAACGCGCTGAACCTTTAATCATCTGCTCAGTATCATCACTCGGCGCAAAAACAATACTGGGGCGATTGAATTGCTCCTTTAAACGTCCTGCAACGATTCCGATCACGCCTTGATGCCAAGTGGACTCGTAGAGAACGATGGCGGGAGGTAAAGATTGTACGGATGACTCATCAAACAACGGACGCTCGGCCAGCAAAGCCAACGCATCGGACTTCATACCCGCTTCAACAGTGCGTCGCGTTTGATTCAGTTTTTCTAATTGTTCCGCCAGCTCACGTGCAACCGCAGGGTCTTCGGCCAACAGGCACTCAATTCCGATGCGCATACTGTCCATGCGCCCTGCGGCATTGATCCGAGGGCCGAGCACAAAACCGAGATCCTGAGAAGTCAGACTACGACGCTCGCGTTTGGCGATATCCAGCAGTGCTAGCAGACCTAACCGGCATTGCCCGCTTTTAATCCGTGCGAGTCCTTGTGAGACTAAAATTCGATTATTGGCATCCAAGGGTGCAACGTCGGCGACTGTCCCGAGTGCCACTAAATCGAGCCAATCGGTGAGCCTCGCTGTCGGTTTGCCCTGTGATCTACGCAGTGTGGCCAATGCCGCCAAGACATAAAAGGCCACGCCTACACCGGCCAGCGCCTTACTGGCGAAGTGACAGCCCTGTTGATTGGGATTCACAACCGCTTGTGCTGGTGGCGCGGCTTTGCTGGTGAGATGGTGGTCGGTAATGATGACAGCGACGTTGGCCGCTTGCGCGGCAGTCACACCCTCATGGCTGGAAATGCCATTATCCACCGTAATGATCAGATCAGGTGTGTACTCGGCCAATGCGAGTGCGACGATTTCAGGGGTGAGTCCATAGCCGTACTTAAAACGATCGGGCACGAGGAAGTCGACGACCGCACCCATTTTACCCAGAGCGAGCATCATCAAGGCCGTACTCGTCGCCCCATCGGCGTCGAAGTCACCAATAATCAGAATGCGCAGTTTGGCATCAATCGCAGCATTGATTTGTGAAATGGCAGAATCTAGCCCGAGCAAGTCCTGCGCGGGCAGCAATCGCGAGAGTTTGAGTTCTAATTCATCGATATGTTGAACACCTCGAGAGGCATATAGACGCGCCAAGACCTGCGGCAATGTGATAAAGCTGCTGGGAATGGACGGCAAAGGACGTTTTTTTAAGATCAAGGATAGTGTCATGCGGCAAATTATGACAACTTTCACCGCATGACGCATCAAACGAATGCGTTATTTACTCATTCAACGATGATTTGACCTGCTGTTGTCATTATTGTTGATGCGGCTTTTTACGTGGAACGACTTTAGATTGAACGGGTTGTTTCTTCACATCACGTTTTGACTTTATCGTCGCGGCTTTGACGACTGGCTTTTTCGCGATGGCTTTACGCGTATTGCGTTTTGGTACTACGTTAGCTTTCTTTGCTGTTTCTTGAGTTACCTTAGAGCGATTCACTTTTACCGCACTACGCCGTGGGGTTGTTTTAGCGGTCTTTGTACTAACTGCTTTTTTTTCTAAAGCTGTTTTTTTGCTGATCTGTTTTTTCACTACATGTCGATTGGTTTTTGTAGATTGCACAGGTTGTTCAGCTTTCGCTTCTGCTCTGGCTTCAGGGTGATTTAACAAGTAACGCTCACGGACAGTCAGCGCATGACTTTGTACAGCGGCCAACACCAATATGATCGCCAAAAAACCCTGTCGTAACCATTTCAATTGCTTCAACTGCTCAAACTGCTTCATATTTCCCCCAAATCTTCAAAAAATCATCATCGTTGTGCGCCCGAATCAGGCATAGCTGATTATGACAAACTATGACCGTAAGACAAACCCATACCAACAAAACTTAGCAACTATCTGCCTGCTCGTTTCATAGGGATGTGACGAATTGGGCTATTTTCAGGCTCAGGATAACTATGAATAAACCCCAATTGGGCATAGATCGCTTCTGCATTGGGTGAAGAGTTCACTGTGAGTATGGGCTGAGCATGATCAGCGGCATCAAATAAAGCCCTTGCGATGCCTTGACCTTGAAATTCGGGCAAAACAAAAAATAGAATCAAATGCGTTTGTTTGACTTGGATGAAGCCCACCAACTGGCTCTCATTTCCGACTTCCACCTCTGCAACCAATGATAGACAACCTTGATTAAAGCGTTGCCGAATGGCATCCGCACTTGCGAATCCGCGAAAAACACGTATTCCTTCCTCACTCTGATCTTGTGCGGAGCGATGATCGAAGGCGATACGGACTATTTCAGAGGCGCGCTGAAATTCGGCGGGGGTGATGGGGCTGATTTTCATTATAAGTTTCGAATATCTGACATAGATTGACTTTATACCAATTGAAACTTATCGTCGAATTAATGCTAAGGATAGAATAATGAGATCACTTTTAATACACGTTCAACCGAATAGATCTATGGGTATCGACATGCAAACCCTAAATTGTGCATTCGAAAAAATTTTATCTATGGATCACTTAGTCAAACACCATTCTTTTGACCACGGCGAAGATGACGGTCCTTACTCCAACTATATCTTCGAAACTCTGCGTGCAGGAGATTTATGGAAGAGGGTCAGAAAAGCAATTTACAATAGTGCAGAGTTTGGCCCACACATGAAGCAAGCGTCGATTGCTACTTGTTCAAGTGAAATGGGTTGGGATGACTATCTACTCCTATTTCATTTTGATCCACTCATTAAACTTGATTCTGATGCAGAACTATTAACCACATCATGACCTCCTCAAAACAGCTACTTAGAATAAGAAAAAAAGCAGTTATGAGTCATTTAAATTTACAAAAAATGCTCAGAAGATTTGATATTTTTATCAAATAATCGAAGCACTTTTACCGTCAATGGAATGCAAAAAATGACAAATACCTCTCCCTCCGATCGCGAGCTTGTTCTGTCCCGCATCCTCAATGCACCGCGCGAAAGTGTCTATCGTGCATGGGTTGAACCTGAGCTTCTCAAACAATGGTTTTGCCCTGCGCCGTGGGTCATATCACGTGTTGAAAGTGATGTCCGTACAGGAGGAGCAAGCCTCGTGGTGATGCGTAGCCCTGAAGGCGATGAGTTCCCCAACCATGGAGTCTATCTTGAAGTGGTGAAAAATGAGCGCATCGTCTTTACCGATGCCTATACCAAAGCATGGGAGCCTTCTGAAAAACCCTTTATGACTGCGATCGTTACTTTTGAAGATGCCGGAAACAATCAAACCAAATACACCGCTCGCGCTGTTCACTGGACAGTTGCCGATCGTGAAGCGCATGAGCAAATGGGTTTTCATGAGGGTTGGGGGAAATGTGCGGATCAGTTGGAAGCGCTAGCAGCAACGCTTTAACTTTCTAGAAAAACATAACATTATTTTTTTAAATTGCTTCTTAGCGTAGGTTGAAAATAGTCAACCTACGCTAGTATTTTTTAAATTATTGCGCGACTAAAGCACCCATCTTCCCGCCCATGACCACCGTACTGTCCGCAGTCAATGTCTCGAGCCACTGCACTTGATTCGGTTCAAACAAAACCACAGCAGTCGATCCCAGATAGAAACGACCGAGTTCTGCGCCTTTAGCCAAGTTCAGATCATGTTTTACATGCTCGATATGACCGGTAGGTTTCGCTTTGCCAGTGGCTACGGTCTCAATTCCAGCGACAATCATGGCACCAACCAGAACCACAGCCATACGACCTACCGATGTATCAAACAAGCAGACCATGCGCTCGTTGCGCGCAAATAAACCTTCTACATGCTGTGCGGTCGTACCGTTTACAGAAAAAAGCTCGCCAGGAATATACAAAGTATCCGTCAAGCGACCTTCAAATGGCATATGGACACGGTGATAATCACGCGGCGACAAATAAACCGTTGCAAACTCTCCACCTAAAAACGGCGCGGCCAGAGACTGATCCCCGATCAATTGCTTGACAGAAAACGACTGCCCTTTCGCTTGAAAAATAGCATCGCCCGAAATTTTTCCCAGTTGTGAGATCGCACCATCGGCTGGAGAAACAACGGTATCAGGCGCAGCGTCAATCACACGCGTACCGTCTTTTAGTGCCCGGGTGAAAAAGTCGTTAAAGCTTTCATAAGCAGTCAGGTTTTCTTCCAAAGCAATCGACATATCGATGTCATAGCGACTCGCAAACGTTTTGATAAAAGTATTTTTCACAAACCCCAGTTTGCTGGCTGCCAGACTGCCCACTAAACGACTCAAACCATGCTGCGGTACAAGATGCTGAAAAAGAATGAAGGGGCTGTGCTTTGACATGGACGGTCTGATCCTTATGAGGGCTTTTGGTAAAATATGATTTTTTGAGTCTAGCCGCCAGTATAATTGCAAATTGTACAAAACCATCCACATTCTGGAAAAAATGATGACCTCGCCGTCCGTACCCACGCCTACTCCCGTCATACATCCCCCTACGCTGTCTCGCTGTGGCTGGTGCGGGACTGATCCACTCTATCAGGCATACCACGATACGGAATGGGGTCGTCCACAGCACGATCCAGTCAAACTGTTTGAGAAAATCTGTCTCGAGGGTCAGCAAGCTGGGCTATCTTGGATTACGGTACTGCGTAAACGTGCCCACTATCGCAAACGCTTCTTTGACTTCGATCCTGTCAAAGTTGCGGCTCTCACAGATGCGGATTTGGAAGAGTTAGTGACCGATACTGGACTGATTCGCCATATTGGCAAACTGACCGCAATTCGTGATAACGCAAAGGCTTTTCTGGCTCTGCAAGCACAGGGAATTGATTTTTCAGCATGGCTCTGGCGCTTTGTAGATGACCAAACCGTGGTCAATGAATTGCGCAGTTATCGCGAAGCGCCGACCAAAACCACGCAAAGTACGGCGATGTCTAAAGCACTCAAAAAAGCAGGCTTTCGCTTTGTCGGGGAAACCACCTGCTATGCCATGATGCAATCGGTGGGCATGGTCAATGACCATGAACTGTCTTGCCATGCGCGCAATCTTTAAAATCGGCATATCAATCAGTAAATAACGAAAATGACGCCAGCTTGTAACCACTTAAAGAAACAAAAAATTCCATATTCGGTCCATGAATATGAACACGACCCAACCTGCACTAATTTTGGATTGGAAGCCGCAGAAAAGCTTGGCCTTGCCATGGCATCAGTATTTAAGACTCTATTGATCAGTGATGAAAAAGCATTCTACGTTGCCATCATCCCCGTGACACATACCTTAAGCTTAAAAAAGGCTGCAACGGCTTTTGGTCTTAAAAAAGTGCGGATGGCAGACCCGAAAGAAGCAGAACGCGTGACAGGGTATTTGGTGGGCGGTATCAGCCCGATTGGGCAAAAGAAATTACTGAAAACTGCGATTGATGCCAGCGGGCAAAGCCTTGGTGCAATCTATGTCAGTGGAGGCAAGCGCGGTCTTGATATTGGATTGAAACCCGAGTATCTCTTGAACGCGATACAGGGGTCAAAGTTTGCAGATTTGATTGATGAACATTAGCATCATCAATCACACGGTCTATCTTTAGATCAACGGATCTTCAGAAAACTCACTGGCAAGCGTCATGGTAAAACTGATCACCTTACTCACCCCTAAAGTCACCACCTCAGCACCGACTTTACCACACTCGACACAGAGCATGCCTTCCCAAGCATCTGGGTGCATATCGCCTAAGCGTGCGGTTTTCTCTGTCCAAGGATTCCAAACGATGGCACTGGAACACTCAGGGGCATGAATATGTGCACGTTGTTTTGATCGCTGCTGCACGATCTGGTAGTCACCTGTCGCGCGCTGATAGATACGATCGGTTTCGCGATCAAACTTAATGGGAAAACGTTCGAGCTGGTGAAAGCCTTTTTCTGGCGCCAATTGGTCAAAAAACGGGGTGTTTTCTAACCCGACCACTTGAGTCTGGCTAATCTGATCAACCGCAAAATAACTATGAAAAGCAAAGGTGAAATCGAAAGGTTTCTTATCCACGTTGGCGACAGAGAACTTTAGCTCAAGTGACTGGCCCAAACGAATCTCAAACATCGCATTAAAGGCATGCGGCCAGATCCCACGGGTTTCTTCATTATCTCGGAACGTGAAGGTGAGTATATGACCCGACTCATCCTCGGTCACATGATATAAAGACCACGGCAAATTGCGGGCAAAGCCATGCGACAAGATGCTCGGATCAGTAGGATGCTGACCGAACCAAGGGAAGCACAGCGGAATACCACCACGCACAGCACGTTTAGGCAGGAAGTTGGAAGCCTCTGATAACCAGAGTAATGGCGCATGACCACGGCGCTGAAACTCAAGCACTTGAGCACCCTGATAGGCAATCACGGCGCGACAATGCTTGTTTTCAATCACTAAGACGGGCTGACCTTCATACTCAGTCGTCTGACCACGCCACTCACGGCTCAAACCACGAACAATCGTGGTTTTATCAAGCTTTTCTGGCGGTGAAATAGTAACGACCAAGGCCGAACCTCTCTGATGTAATAAAGTGAGACTAAAATAATCTAACTTTGATGCTATCAGACCAATAGGTTCAATCGACCCCAGATTGCCCTACACAAAACGACTTTTACAATTACAGTGTAAAAAGATAACCAATTCTCATTTTTCCCACAAACAACCCATCACAGGATTACTTCTTTGCGCCCGTCACGCGCGGTGGCAACCCCGTATGTTGAGTCAGAATCTGGCCTTTCTTCGGCTGAGCGGGCATCGCTGAACGTTTACGTGAATCCCCTGCTACTGAGGAATTCTTCTTACGTGCAGTGCTGTATTCGCCACTGTCTTTGTTAAGTGGTTGGTTCGTCGGAATGAGCTGATGCTTGGCATTACCAATCAAATCAGCGCGGCCCATGCTTTTCAGCGCTTCACGCAGTAGCGGCCAATTGTTTGGGTCGTGATAACGTAAGAACGCCTTATGCAAACGACGACGTTTATCACCCTTCACAATATCGACCGTCTCACTGCCACGACTGACCTTACGCAGTGGATTTTTGGCGCTGTGATACATGGCAGTTGCAGTGGCCATCGGCGAAGGGTAGAAAGTCTGCACTTGATCGGCGCGAAAGCCGTTCTTCTTCAGCCATAAAGCCAGATGCATCATGTCTTGATCGGTGGTTCCCGGATGCGCAGCAATAAAATATGGAATCAAATACTGCTCTTTACCCGCTTCTTTGCTAAAACGCTCAAAGAGTTGTTTAAATCGATCATAAGCACCTATGCCGGGCTTCATCATTTTCGACAGCGGCCCACCTTCGGTATGTTCAGGGGCAATTTTCAGATAGCCGCCGACATGATGGGTGACTAATTCTTTGACGTATTCAGGATTTAACACCGCCAAGTCATAGCGCAATCCGGAGCTGATCAGAATTTTCTTCACGCCTTTGATGTCACGCGCTTTGCGATAGAGCTGGGTGAGATGACTATGATCAGTATTTAAATTGTCGCAAACACCGGGATAGACACAAGACGGCTTACGGCAATTTTTTTCTATTTCAGCGTCTTTACACGCCAAACGATACATATTGGCAGTAGGACCGCCCAAATCAGAGATCACGCCGGTGAAACCAGGCGTGGTATCGCGAATACTTTCCACTTCACGCAAAATCGACTCTTCAGAGCGGTTTTGAATAATTCGCCCTTCATGCTCCGTGATCGAACAGAACGTACATCCGCCAAAGCAACCGCGCATGATATTGACCGAAAACTTGATCATGTCATAGGCTGGAATCCGCGCATCGCCATAGACAGGATGCGGAACTCGGGCATAAGGTAAATCAAACACATAATCCATTTCTTCGGTCGACAGCGGAATCGGCGGGGCATTCAGCCATACATCGCGATCGCCATGACGCTGAACCATCGCACGCGCATTGCCTGGGTTGGTTTCGAGATGCAAAATTCGATTGGCATGCGCATAGAGCACGGGATCATCTTTGACTTCATCGTAATCTGGCAAGCGGATTACCGAGACCTCACGCGCAGGCATACGATGTTTAATTGCTTTGCTGACCGCCACGCTTGGACGCAATGAGACAATCTGTGTGTCTTCATCTACCGTCCGCGTATTGACGATCTCGGCATTGACGATTGGATTGGCGACCGCTTCCTTAGTAAAACCTGCATAAGATGCTGGATTGGCCGCTTGATTCTTTGGATTCGACTTTTCGACATCACAACTGGGTAAATCTTCGGTCATGACATAGGGATTGATAATCGCATCGACACGACCCGGGTTATCTACGTCATTACTCGCAACTTCAAAATATTCAGCTTTGGCAACTTTCCGCGCTTCATTCAGAATAAAACTGGTCCCGCGCAGATCAGTAATCTGATCGACCGTATCACCTTTAGCTAAACGGTGAACCACATCAACGATGGCACGCTCAGCATTGCCATACAACAAGATATCTGCTTTTGCATCGGTAATAATCGAGCGGCGAACTTTGTCCTGCCAGTAATCATAGTGCGCGATACGACGTAAACTGGCTTCGATCCCACCCAAGATAATCGGCACATCAGGATACGCTTCACGGCAGCGCTGCGAATACACCACGGAAGCACGATCTGGACGTTTATCAGGAACGTTCCCTGGTGAATAGGCATCATCAGAACGAATTTTTCGATCAGCGGTATAGCGATTGATCATCGAGTCCATATTGCCGGCAGTCACACCAAAACAATACACCGGCTTGCCGAGTGCCTTAAAGGCTTCCGCCGAGTGCCAATCAGGCTGTGCAATGATCCCCACGCGAAAACCCTGCGCCTCAAGCAATCGACCGATAATGGCCATCCCAAATGAGGGATGGTCCACATAAGCATCGCCACTGATGATAATGACATCACAGGCATCCCAGCCGAGCAAATCCATCTCCGCACGACTCATCGGCAAAAATGGCGCAGGCTCAAAGCACGATGCCCAGTGTTTATCGTAGTCAAATAATGGCTTCGGCGTAGCACCGGAAATGGTTTGGGGAGCAGACATGGCGAGCTTGGCTTCTAGGCTAAATAGCGAATTGAGTGAAAACCGCTCATTTTAGCATGAATCCAGCTCATGAGGAGAGAATTACGACACACCACGCATCATATGCGGATTAAAGCATCTCATGGACGCTATAAGTCATGAGGGAGAGAAACACCACAAGGCCAAGATACATCACGCCATAATTAACGCGGGTATTCAATGCCACTTCATAATAGCCATCAGGAACTGTCGAGCGTCCTTTATGGAGATCCCATGCTACTTTCAATTGTGGGTAGGACAGTAGGGCGACCAAAATCAGCATTGGACTCGGGTGATAGAAGAACAATGCAATAAGCAGCGGAATGCCTGCAAACCAGACTTTTGGAGAAATAATCGCGGTGATTCGCCCACCGTCTAGTGGAGAGATCGGGATCAAATTGAACAGATTAATCATAAAGCCCGAGTAAGACACCGCCAATAAAAGCTGACTATGCTGCTCACGTGCCACCCAATAGCATGCCAGCGCTGCAAGCGTCCCAACGATTGGCCCTGCAAAGCCAACATAGGCTTCGGTTTCCACATCTTTAGGCATGTCTTTCATCTGAATCCATGCCCCAACAAAGGGAATAAATGTCGGCGCACCGACATCTAATCCGCGTTGACGTGCTGCGAGATAATGGCCC
Organism: uncultured Moraxellaceae bacterium; assembly: GCA_964373105.1. GTDB lineage: Bacteria > Pseudomonadota > Gammaproteobacteria > Pseudomonadales > Moraxellaceae > Aquirhabdus. The sequence goes on from CAYJTU010000041.1 coordinate 21,656, forward strand.
ATTTCATGGCACAAAATCAGTAGAACAAAACCGATCGCATAACCCCAGCCAAACACCCATGAATAGACCACGATTGAAATGAGCATGGTTCCACAGGTCATCAAAACCTTACCCAATTTACCCGCAGCAAATAACCATGCAAACAACTTAATCATGAATGTCCAACTCACCGTTACTATGTTGTAATCAAACGAATTATGACTTACGACCAAATAACTTAGCAGCCCCAGCAAAGAGTGCAATAGCGCCTACGATAATGATTTTCTTAAATGCCAACAGTAAAGCCAACAGCTTGCCAAAAAATCCCAGCTTTGCCGCAACACCACCCGCAACCAGTGCTGCCAAACCGTATTCAGCGACATGATCAGTACTACTATCAAAATCAGCATAGGTATTGGTCGGTGTGAACTCGGTAAAAGCCACTACATTTTGCATTTCTGATTTCACATCTTTGATTTGATACATCCCTGCAACCGCATTTAAAACTAGAACACCCTTACGACCTAGCACTCGGATATTATAATTCAGCGTGTGCTCGGATTCGCCTGTGGCTTCAAGCTCTTTCGCCCAATAGAATTTATGGGTTTGCTTATTATAGCTTGGTGACTCTGCCCAACCCACGAGTTTCATGGCGCCATAGCCGGCTTTCTCACGCTCAGCATTTTGCTCAAGTGTTTGTTTTTGCATATCCTTCAGCAGTTCGTCGTACTTAATGTCATCGGCATCATTATCTTTGACATGACCGTCTTCACTATAAGTAATAATCACCCCCCAGCCTTCTTTGCCCAATACCCCAACTGCGGGAACGATCATACCTAAGGACTCATTACCGGCTG
>CAYJTU010000042.1:0-17403 GCA_964373105.1 uncultured Moraxellaceae bacterium
GCAATCCCAACGATCACTCGCCCGAAAGCAGTCGGCATCACGGTACGCCGCCTCGCCTTTCAACCGGCACACATCCCTCGTCAGTACTTCGCAAGGTCGCCGCTGGTCTCTCACCTACTGACCGCACTGTCATCCACCTTTCCGATTGGCGAGCAGTTCTTCGTGCATAGCGTGCGAAATGTGCGAGATCGCGTCAAGGATGATGCACTGCAAACCCAAATTTCTGCCTTCATCGGTCAAGAAGCGATGCACTCGCAAGCCCATAGTCAGTTTAATCAAAGCTGGCGACGGGATGACTATCAACTCGACAACTTTATGGCATGGCTTGCGCGTGAAGACAAACGCATCAAAGCGGTGCCTGCCCGCTACCAACTGGCCGTGACCTGTGCTTTTGAACACTTTACCGCCATGCTCGGGGAATATATCCTGCGCAATCCCAAGCTGGTTGAATCATTCGATCAAGAAGCGATGCGACTATGGATTTGGCATGCCATCGAAGAAGCGGAGCACAAGAGTGTCGCATTTGATGTTTACCAAGATGTATTCAACGATCTGAAAGTGCGTCGCCAAGTCATGCTCTCTGTGACCACAGGATTCGGCTCTCTGGTGGCCTATAGCACATGGCGCTTATTTTGGCAGGACCGCCGCAATAGCCTGTTTGCTCTGCGTGGCAATCTGCGCGGACTGCGTTTCCTTGCCCATATGTTTATCACGCTGATTCCTGAGTATCTGGACTACTACAAAGCGGACTTCCACCCCACAAAACGTGATCGGACTGCCCTGCTCGACCATTGGCGTCAGTACCTTGATGACACGATGAAAAAAGCCGCTTAAAAGCGGCTTTTTTAGGCGTGGAACACTTAAGCTTGGCTCAAGTTGCGAATGTGCTGGGTCAAAAAACTTTGCAAGTCGCTATAGCTATAGACATCTGCATCATCACCGATGCGTACCACTATCGTCACAAAGTGATTATTGATCGGCGCCGCATAGAGCTCGACTCGTTGCCGTTGGTTCTGCAAATCACGGGTGCGGTAGCTGGTGTGCAAGAAGTCTTGATTAGCGATAGACAACTGATCGAGACCGGTTGCACTCATTAAACGACAGTTCGATGCTTTAAAATCCCGTTCAACTTGTTTCTTCAGCAACGAAAATGCAGCTGTAGACTTAGGTTGTTCGATGCTCTTTAGCACTGTCGGTATTTTATTGAACTCGATACTGCCAAGCGGTGACTCAAAACGTTGACTATTTTTGGTCGACGAAACCACCTGCCATTGCTCCACGCTGGCTTTCGGAGATGACACTTCGTTAATGGTCACCGTTTGGTCCTCATAGGTCTTGCATCCGCCCAAAAGCGACACCGCGATGATTATCCCTAAAGCTGCCCTGCACGTTTTCATTTACTGCGGCTTCCTATTCCGATACAACCATTCTAATAACAAACAAATTACCACTTAGTAACATTTTAATGATGTTTGCATCATATAGTCCACACCTTACGCATGCAAAAAAACCGCCAATTCTCAGGCGGCTTTCAGATCAGCGGTCACATAAAGCGCAGACTATGCTTTTTTGACAAACTCGGACTTCAGTTTCATCGCGCCAATGCCATCAATCTTGCAGTCGATATCGTGACCATCACTGGCATCGGGCAGTAAGCGGATGTTCTTCACCTTGGTGCCTACTTTAACCACCAAAGATGAACCTTTGACTTTCAGGTCTTTAATCACCGTCACGGTATCGCCATCTTGCAGCAAATTCCCATTAGAATCTTTAATACTGGCGCTCTCATCAGAAGCCTCTGCGGCTGCACTCTTGCTCCACTCATGGCTACACTCAGGGCAAATGTAGAGATCACCGTCTTCATAGGTGTATTCGGATTGGCACTTCGGACAGTTTGGCAATGCGCTCATGGGAAATAGCCCTTAAAAAAAGGGCATTGTAACCGAATTGCTGGGTTGCCATGTTCTTTATAGACGAGGGAAGCGCCACACGTCCTCGTCGAGTGTCTATCTCATTCGCTTCGACCACTATTAGTCGCATGCATCGGGCGATAAAACACAGCTACGCTTAAATAAAGCGAATCCGATCCCTCTCGGTCCTTGTCTCCCCGACCACACGCATCTACTCCCCGAATCAAATCACCGGATCAAATCACCGACAGCGCCCCGATGATGACCAGTAAGCTCATGATCATAAACAATACGGTGGTTTGCACAAGACCCGCTGCACGCGCCACACGCTCTTCACTGGACGACAGCAGTAATACTGGGAACTCTCGACAGAAGATTAACCCTGAGATGATCTCAACTACCACACAGAAGCCGATCAGCAAGAAAGCGATCGGGTGCTCGGCATGATGAGATTGCATCGCTGAGGTTGTAGAGGATGGATCGAAGAAAGCGGTGATGACCGGTGCATCGGAAAATAGTTTGACGCCAGTGGGTTCCATCGCGTAGAAGAACACACTACCCACAAAAGAACCAATCAGCACCATGGCCAAGAACCAAGGTGGACAAACCGCTTTATATGACAGGACATTGCGACTAATTGCAGCCATGATCTCTCTCCTTGTATATAAACTCTACAAAGACAGCGGCTTAATGGCTAACGTGTCTAATCGACTCCCTACGGCACATCAGCTCTTTTAAACACTCAAGCCTTACGCTTTGCGAGGTTTATTCTGGAATAACGACTGATTATTCTTTGAGCCTTTGATTTAATTTATACCCTTTATGAATCAAAGTCAAATGGCTGGGCAGCCCATTACTCAACGTATAACCCCTTAAATTTAATCAATAATATGAGACCGTATTCAGCAGATATGTCGCAGATGGACTAGATCACAAACAAATCCATAAACGCATCCACAGGCGTCGCTTCAAACTGCACGGGATCTATGCACAAGTGCAGGATCGCCTCGACACGACTGGGTACAAAACGCGTCGCTAAATTGGCTTTGAATTTCTCAATCAACATGGGAATACCCTCCGCACGGCGACGACGATGACCCAGTGGATACTCCACTTCGATTTTTGATGTTGATGTCCCATCACGAAAGAATACTTGAATAGCATTGGCAATCGAGCGATAGGCCGGATCGTAATATTCCGCGCTATAGCGCAGGTCTTCGACCACGACCATCTTGTCACGCAGCACATCAATCAAGGGGTGTGCCGCGTGATAGTCATTCTCATAGTTATCTGCCGTGAGGTCGCCTGTGATGAGGGGCAGCGCAACCATATACTGGAGACAGTGATCGCGATCAGCAGGGTTCGCCAAGGGCCCGACTTTGGAAATAATCCGAATGGCTGAATCGTGCGTGGTGAGGACGATCTTTTCGATCAGATGGAGCTTGTCTTTCACCATAGGATGCAGGATCACGGCTGCCTCACAAGCCGTTTGGCTGTGAAATTCGGCGGGAAAGCTAATCTTGAACAAAACGTTTTCCATCACGTATGAGCCATAGGGGCGCTGGAATTTAAATTGACGGTCGGTGAGTGGTTTGGTCGCCAAATCTTTATTGCTATGACTAAACAGCACGTCATAGAAACCCCACTGTGGTGCAGTCAACGCACTGGGGATGCCCATTTCTCCGCGTGCGGTAATATCGACTAAACGTACTGCACGAGAGGTCGCATCGCCTGCCGCCCATGACTTACGTGAGCCTGCATTGGGTGCGTGTCTATAGGTTCGTAGTGACTGACCATCAACAATGGCTTGTGATAGCGCCGCCATCGTGCACTCGCGGTTCAGTCCACGCAATTTTGCAATCACCGCCGTGGACGCCAGTTTGACCAAAAACACATGATCCAGACCGACACGATTAAAGGAGTTTTCAAGCGCGATCACGCCTTGAATCTCATGTGCCATAATCATCGCTTCAAGCACCAACTTCATGGTGAGGGGGGCTTTGCCGCGTGCGACGTGTAGTTGAGACAGGTGATCCGCTACTGCCAAGATGCCGCCGAGATTATCCGAAGGGTGCCCCCACTCTGCGGCAAGCCATGTATCGTTGTAATCCAACCAGCGAATGATGGCGCCGATATCCCAAGCCGCTTTCACCGGATCAAGCCGATAGGATGTGCCGGGCACCCGTGCCCCATGTGGGACGATCGTGCCTTCGACGATTGGGCCCAGCAGTTTGGTACACTCGGGGAAACGCAGCGCCAGCAAACCGCAGCCAAGCGTGTCCATCAGACAGTGCCGCGCGGTAGTGAGTGCTTCAATACTTTCGATCTGGTACTGAAGCACGTAATCGGCGATGTCCTGAATTACGTGATCGTAATCAGGACGATTGTTCAGGTCTACATTCGCACTCATTGCAAGTCTCCTGTAGTGTCTTCGATCTCATCAGCGCAGTGCCCGCTCGAAGAGAAACTTTCGGCTATTTACTGCCCCCCCAGTACCGCATCTTTAGGCGCACTGATGGTGTAGTCGGCAGTGACACGAGTCCGTTGCCCTGCAGCCAAATCGGTCTGCCACAGAATCAAGCCCGGTTGTTTACGCCAATCCTGCTGACTGGGTTTAGGCTCAAAGCTCTTGCTGATCTGGATACGGTCATCGGTGGCTACTGGTGCCGCTTCTAATATCTGGAGGTGGATCGGTTGGGTGTGTTTGTTTTCAACCACATAGCCATGCGTGACATGACGCTCGCGGCGGTTGCCGGTAAAGCCGGCGGTCGACTGCGTATCTCGGACAGGTTCTGTCACGACCCGTACCAACTCATCACGACCGAAGGACAGGCTGAGTTTCTTACTCGCAGTTTGATTCGACTCATCATCCACTTCATTGTTGTTAAAGTCTAACGTCGATGTCCCAACAAAGGCACCATCACGATAGAGCTGGACTGGACCTTGCGGCCAGATCCCGTCAGGTTGTGTCACTTGGGCCATCAGATAAGCACTGGCATCTTGTGCGGGACTAGTGCGGACAAGCAGCTTAGCTGCTTGCTCCGTCTGCCCGAGGGAAAACGCGATGCGTTCGCCGCTGGACGGCACGTCGATGTTCCCGGGGATGTTGAATTCGGTGGTGTAGCCATAATTGGCGACATTGACTGTGTAATCAGGTACAACCTCATCTGACACTGCATCAGCCGCCACCGGCGCTGGTGCAGGCATCGCGATAGGTGCTGCGCCCCCATAGGCCATCTTACGGGTTGTGCTCTCAAGAACGACGGGTGGTGCGATACCGATCTGCCATGACCACGGCGTCGGTGCCACCGCATTGGCACGTGGCTGTCCTGTTGACAGCAGTAGTTTCACCCCAGACCAGTCTTCTCCTGTGCCTTGACTGACCAAAGCTTGGCGCTCAATCTTGAGTTTATTGCTTTGCGTATCAAGTAGCGCCCGATAAGCCGGTGACCAGCTTGGACCACGGACTTGGTAATGCAGATGAATGGTCGTCCCGCGCGGGGCATAGACAGACGCACTGACGGTCTTAACCTGCCCAGCCGATTGACTGCGTCCGCGCTCGGTCAGCAGAGGCTGTAAGCTGCGATCTAACTCAGTCAATTGCTGAGTAAGCTGGTACTGACGTAAAAAGGCACTCTGCCCAGAGCGACGCAGCGCATCAGAAGTGGAACCTATCGACTTCCCGTCTACGCGGCTAGACTTCTCATCAGTACCCCAGACGCCTTTCAAATAACCTTTCACCAACTCCAAGGCATCATTTTCGGCTTTGAGTGCAGCCTTCTGATCTTCAAGCGCGCGGATGCGGCCATCTAAGGGATGAGCTGCGCAGTCGCTGAGATTACGCGCTTGGGTCTTGATGCTCATTTCTCCCACACGCACATCGGCATCCGCATCAATCTGTAGACTTTGATTATCCAGTCCCGCAGGCAGACAATCAAAAATAACCTTGCGTGCGCCAGCCTCAACCAATGTCACCCGGTCGATTGCCGCACTGCCCGGATACACCGTCACCGCTGCAACGCGTGATGCGGCATGACTACTGATTGCTATCGTTGAGGAAAGGCCGAGTAAGATCAGCGCTGGGATTTTTTGGGCAAGCGGAGGCTGTGGCATAGCGGTATATCCGTCGATGAATTTATTGATGTTTTATCCATTTTGATCCCCTTGGTCGCACAAAGAGTCTCGGCTTAGCATAACTGAATATGATAAATCTGAACCAAATGATCCGTGTAGAAATGTAGCCTGATGAGGGTCATCTGCCACATCAGCGACACACTATTTCCCCCATAAAAAAACCCCACCAATCGGCAGGGTCTTTTGAATCAATTCATGCTCAAGCGACGCTTAGAAAGTATCACCGGGAATACGCACCCAGCCTTCCATCAACACGCGTGCACTGCGGCTCATGATCGCTTTGGTCACAGTCCACTCACCGTTCTCGAGGATAGCTTCTGCACCAACGCGCAAGGTGCCCGATGGATGACCAAAGCGTACTGCAGTACGCGCACTGCCACCCGCCGCGAGGTTCACCAGCGTACCTGATACTGCCGCTGCCGTACCGATCGCGACAGCAGCCGTGCCCATCATGGCATGGTGCAGCTTGCCCATCGACAGTGCACGCACCAGTAGATCGACATCGGCAGCGTTGACTGCTTTACCACTGGAAGACACATAGTCTTTCGGCGGGGCAACAAAGGCAATCTTTGGGGTATGTTGGCGCTTGGCCGCCTCACTGATGTCTTTGATCAAACCCATACGCACCGCGCCATAGGCACGAATAGTCTCAAACATCGCCAGTGCTTTAGGATCGCCATTGATCGCCTCTTGCAACTCAGTACCCGTATAACCTATCGCATCAGCATTAACGAAAATCGTTGGGATACCTGCATTGATCATGGTCGCTTTGAACGTGCCGACACCGGGGACTTCAAGGTCATCCACCAGATTGCCGGTTGGGAACATCGAGCCACCTGCGCCGTCTTCGCCTTCATCCGCAGGATTCAAGAATTCGATTTGGACTTCGGCAGCTGGAAACGTCACACCGTCCAGCTCAAAATCACCGGTTTCTTGCACTTCACCGTTGGTGATCGGTACATGGGCGATGATGGTTTTGCTAATATTGGCTTGCCAGATGCGCACGATGGCAACGCCGTTTTGTGGGATACGGTTGGCTTCCACCAGTCCTGCACTGATCGCAAACGCGCCCACCGCCGCCGACAAATTGCCGCAGTTACCGCTCCAATCGACGAATGCGGTATCAATCGACACTTGACCAAACAAGTAATCAACATCGTGATTGGCTTGTGTGCTTTTTGACAGGATCACCGTTTTGCTGGTACTGGAGGTTGCACCGCCCATACCGTCGATCTGCTTGCCGTAAGGGTCTGGGCTACCAATCACACGCAGTAAGATTGCATCTCGTGCTTTGCCCGGTACTTGTGCCGCTTCTGGCAGGTCGGTCAGGTTAAAGAAAACGCCTTTGCTGGTGCCGCCGCGGATATAGGTAGCGGGAATTTTGATTTGTGGAACGTGGCTCATGAGGATACCGAATGCGTGTTTAGACTTAAGGGAATTATAGCGGCAATAGTCCATGGATGACATGGGTAAATGCCGTTGCTTATTGTTGGACTATCCATTGATAAAAACAAAAGAGTTGAAGCGTTCTATCAGACTAAGGTGTCGCTATTTCTTTAGAAAGGCACCAGAGATCTAAGCTCAATCGGTTGACCTTGCAGTGGGTGCTCAAACGCCAAAAAACTGGCGTGCAGTGCTAGACGCTTTAATCGACTCTGCTCAGGTGCTGGGTGATAGAGTTTATCCCCTGTGATGGGATGACCGATATGTGCCAGATGCACGCGTAGTTGGTGTGAGCGCCCCGTGATCGGCTCTAATAGAATCCGGCTTTGGTCGTCTTGCGCATCGTAACTCAATAACTGATAAAGCGTTTTGGCGTTTTTGCCTATCACAAAGTCTACCTTTTGCTTCGGGCGATTCGGCCAGTCGGTGATCAGCGGTGCATCGATACTACCCTCACCAATCAACTCTCCTTGAACTAAAGCGATGTAGTGCTTCTTAACTGTGCGTGCCTGAAACATTTTGCTGATCGCGACTTCCGCATCGCGGTGTTTGGCAAACATCAGAATGCCTGAGGTCGCCATGTCTAGACGATGGGTGACTTTTGCGTTGGGGTGTTTTTCTAGTATGCGCAGATAGGCACTGTCATGGTGCTCAGGCAGTCGTCCGGGAACGGACAGTAAGGCCGCAGGCTTGTCGATCACCACAAGGTCGTCATCCTCAAAGAGGATGGTTAAGGGGTCTTGTGGTGGGGTGTAGATGAAATTGTCGTCTAGGGGCATGGGGATGTTGGATGTAAAGGTGGCGTATTATGACTTTAAATCAGAAAAATTTTGTCTTAACTAGAGGAAGTATTATTTTCTGGATACCTTTCAATAATATAAATTAATTCTGATTTAATACCATCCAGAACTTTTATGAAATGAAAAAGTACGCTCTCAGAAACCTCTACGTCTGAATGATGCACAATTGCATTCCTCAAATCATTCATCTCCACAATTAAAGGAATAAAATTCTTGGGCACAATACCCTTATTTACTAATACTTTAACAATAATTTTAGCAGGAGGATGTCTTCCCAGCTGAAAATCACTTAAATCACTTACGGGTAAAGTCATACTATAAAGGTGTAAAAGCAGCTCTTGAGTATAATTCCAGTTACGTATAAACTCCCCATAAAGTGCATTCATACTACTGGCTATATTCTCAGCCACATCCTCTTTTTGTTCTTCCGATACAACAACTTTATCCAAATTATCAATTACTTGAATTATTTTTTCTTTTACCTCCGTAGCAATCCGAACTATGTTATCAAAATCCTCTAAACTTATAAATTTATTATGTGCAACCATGCACCGAAGATTATAAAGACTCTCCCATCGGGTTTGGAGATAATCACTCTTACAGTCTACAATTGGTGAAAAATAACGCTCCCAGTTTGATTGTGGAACTAATTCTTTTAGTTCAGTCAAATTAAGATCTGATATACTAGCAGCAGAATCTAGCTTCTCAAGTAATTTTCTTGAATTAGCCGTTGAATATTCTTTGAATAAAAAATTTGACAATTGAATAAAATCAGATTCATAAAGATAATTATGTGATGCATTTGAATTTTTTGTTTTTATAGATTCGGATACTTCCTTAGGAACCGCATCTTTAGTCCATGCTAAACCTATAGTTATTAACATAAATTTAGTAATTAATTTGCGCATCATATTTTCAATTTCATGAATTATTGGATACGCTTTATTTGACAATTCAGTACTTATATCATCCCAAAGTATTTCTGGAGGCTTTTCACTGGCTTTAGTAAGTAGTGTTCTAAACGATCTTAAAAGTTGCTTAAACTTTTCAACATCACCGCTTCTATCACAAGTGAGCTTAACATGAAAAAAACGCTGTGTATTTTCGTGTATTTCACCGTACTGGACATCATATCCAAAAATATTGCCATCAAATTCAATGCTATGGCCATTAATTTTAATGTTATCGTAAGACTGCAGTAAACTATTGAATGAAGATACTGATTTACAAAAATTTTCTTTCGAGCTTATAACTGACAGATACTCAACTTTATACTTACTCACGAACCTTTACCTCTGATAAATTTTACATGTATATAGATTCATAAGGTAATGTTATTTAGAAAGTACTAAATAAATAGAATTTGCGATAACAAGCAAATAGTTAGTATCACTTTAAATAGACCTATAAAGCAAATTATCGTCTGTGATCTCATTTGTCAAGAAGTAAAACTCACATAAAGTATTAAGCACTAAGACTCGGTAATAAGAAACAAAGAACCCCATCTTTCGACAGGGTTCTTTTTAAAACATAGCGGTCAATTAAGCCACTGCGCCTTCCAAGAAGTCCTGTGCAAAGCGCTGCAATACACCGCCCGCCTCATAGATCAACACTTCTTCAGCAGTATCCAGACGGCAAGTCACTGGCACTTCTACACGCTCACCATTCTTGCGATGGATGACCACGGTCATGGTCGCACGTGGGGTCGGCGCACCAATTACATCAAACACTTCAGTACCGTCGATGTTCAATGTCTTGCGGTTTTGACCGGCTTTAAACTCAAGCGGCAGTACGCCCATACCGATCAAGTTGGTACGGTGGATACGCTCAAAGCCTTCAGCGACAATGGCCTCTACACCCGCCAGACGTACACCTTTAGCCGCCCAGTCACGGCTAGAGCCTTGACCATAGTCTGCACCGGCGATGATGATCAGCGGTTGTTTGCGGTCCATGTAGGTCTCAATCGCTTCCCACATACGCATGACTTTGCCTTCAGGCTCGACGCGGGTCAGTGAACCTTTCTTCACTTGACCATCGACCACAGCCATTTCGTTGACCAATTGGGGATTAGCAAAAGTCGCACGCATCGCCGTCAGGTGGTCGCCGCGGTGCGTGGCGTAGCTATTGAAGTCTTCTTCTGGCAGACCCATTTTATGCAGATATTCACCCGCAGCACTGTTCATCATGATCGCATTCGAAGGCGACAAATGGTCCGTGGTGATGTTGTCTGGTAGCACGGCCAGAGCACGCATGCCGGTCAGAGTACGAGGGTTTGCTGCTAGTGCGCCCATACCAGTCGTATCCCAGTAGGGCGGACGGCGGATATAGGTCGACATTGGACGCCAGTCATAGAGTGGGCTTGCCGCTTCTTCAACCGTGCCTAAGTCAAACATCGGGATGTAGACTTGGCGGAACTGTTCTGGCTTCACACTCTTGGCGACCAAGGCATCAATCTCGGCATCCGATGGCCAGATGTCTTTGAGGCGAATTTCCTTACCATCGTGGACACCGAGGACGTCTTTTTCGATGTCAAAACGAATGGTTCCTGCAATCGCATAGGCAACCACGAGCGGAGGCGATGCCAAGAACGCTTGCTTGGCATACGGATGGATACGACCGTCAAAGTTACGGTTACCGGACAATACGGCGGTCGCATACAGATCACGGTCGATGATTTCTTGCTGAATTACGGGGTCAAGCGCACCGCTCATGCCGTTACAGGTGGTACAGGCAAATGCCACGATACCAAAGCCTAATTGCTCCAGATCCGTAAGCACCCCTGCTTCTTTCAAGTAAAGCTCTGCCGCTTTAGAACCCGGTGCAAAAGATGATTTGACCCATGGCTTACGCACTAGACCGAATTCCAGCGCTTTACGTGCGAGCAAACCTGCGGCAACGGTGTTACGTGGGTTACTGGTATTGGTACAGCTGGTGATTGCCGCGATGATCACTGCGCCATCGGGCATTTCGCCTTCAACTTCTTCCCATGCGCCAGAGATGCCTTTCGCCGCCAGATCAGCGGTTGCAACGCGTGCGTGTGGGTTTGAAGGACCCGCCATGTTACGACCCACGGCTGACAGATCAAAAGTCAGGACGCGTGGATAGACTGCAGTTTTCAGGCTGTCAGACCAAAGGCCAGTTTCTTTGGCGTAGAGTTCCACCAGTTCAACTTGTGCATCTTCACGACCGGTCAGACGCAGGTAATCAAGCGTTTGGTTGTCGATATAGAACATGCCGGCAGTTGCACCGTACTCTGGCGTCATATTGGAGATGGTTGCACGATCACCGATAGACAGGTCATCTGCGCCTTCGCCAAAGAACTCAAGGTAGGCAGAGACCACACGTTGTTTACGCAGGAATTCGGTCAAGGCCAGCACGATGTCAGTTGCAGTAATGCCCGCTTGACGTTTACCAGTCAGCTCTACGCCGATGATGTCAGGCAGACGCATCATCGATGCACGGCCAAGCATGACGGTTTCGGCTTCCAAACCACCCACCCCAATCGCGATCACACCCAGCGCATCGACGTGCGGGGTATGACTGTCAGTACCCACACAAGTATCCGGGAATGCTACGCCATCACGCGCTTGAATCACCGGAGACATCTTCTCCAAGTTGATTTGGTGCATGATGCCATTACCCGCAGGAATCACATCGACGTTTTTAAATGCGGTCTTGGTCCACTCAATGAAGTGGAAACGGTCTTCGTTACGACGATCTTCGATCGCACGGTTCTTGGTGAATGCATCAGGATCAAAGCCACCACACTCTACAGACAGTGAATGGTCAACGATCAATTGCGTCGGCACGACAGGGTTTACTTTAGACGGATCACCGCCCATGTCTGCAATCGCATCGCGCAGACCCGCCAAGTCGACCAACGCAGTCTGACCCAAGATGTCATGACACACGACGCGGGCTGGATACCAAGGAAAATCCAAGTCCTGCTTGCGCTCGATCAACTGTTTGAGCGAATCCGTTAACGTCGCTGGATTGCAACGACGCACGAGGTTCTCGGCCAATACGCGTGAGGTATAAGGCAATTTGGCATAAGCGCCCGGCTCAATCGCATCGACTGCGGCACGGGTGTCGTAATAGTCAAGGTTGGTGCCTGGAAGGGGTTTGCGGTTTGCTGTATTCATATGACGTCTGGGCTCAATCATTAACATTCAAAGGGGCTGGGTAGCAGGAGCGCCAATGAGACCGGCTGACTCTTGCTTTGCCGACCTGCTATGCAGCATCGGCATGACCTTGCTTCGCTATACAGCGAAAAATCTCATCGATGCATCCATAAGACTATTGGCTTGTCTCTTGAGATGCACGTTTAACAATCTGTAAATAATCTCTCATCGTGTCCCTTCAAAAGGGTTCTCTTTGAAAGCAGCCGTATTGTACTCCTTCAAAATACCATTTCCCAAATCCAATATAAATCAAGGTATTAGCTTACAATTTCAGGTAATTTTAGAGTTTTTACTCAAAAAGAGAGGTTTTTTATTGGTTTTGGGTGTTTTTTTTTGAAAAAAAAGAAAGAAAAACTAATTAAGCTATTAATTTTTATAGATATAAAAACTCAATAAATTCTTTAAGGTGATGCGTGATCAGCCTCAGATGACTATCGATACTCTCTGTACAAGCTATATTTTGGGTTTAGTCGCTTGCACCATCCCTTTGAACATCGCTAATCGTGCCATAGCTTGCCCCTTGTAGGCGGCGGCGAAGCGACGCTTTTGGATATTTTTATCCAGCTCAGCAATGATGGCATCCGCTTGATTGAATAAGAGCTGTACTCGTGCAATATCACTGGCGGTCATTTTTTTTCGATTTAATTGAGGCGAAAGCTGGCGCCAAGACCATTTAAACGCGCGAAACTTCATATCTAAAATGTTCAGATACTCTTGATCATAGCTGCCCCATTTGCGGATGAAGGCTTCGGTATACATGGCATAGATGAGATTGAGCTGGCTTTGCGAAAGCTGGGACATTTTTTGGGTATAGTCCGCGCTCGATTGAGAAAAGATCAGCATGGACTCATAGCGATTTGGATTGAGGATGCGTTGTAAGGCGGCACCATCCTGATCGACAAACGCGATCAAATGCGCGGAATGCTGACCTTGGGCAAGCTTATAGCGATCCATGTCCGCATGATAGGCTGCCCATGCATCCGTAAACTCTGGACTCCCCGTCTCTGCAAAGGCGAATGATGTGGACAACAGCAGAGATAACATCCATATGATCATTTTCATGTTTTTCTAATATTGTCCATAAAATATTCAAGCGGACAGTAGCACATGCATACAGGTCCAGATCAGCAAAGTGTCGCACAATATCAATCATTTTCGCGCATAAAAAAAGCTCCCTTGATCAAGGAAGCTTTCTTCAAAATGAACGGATTACCGCATGGGATTAGCCACGTGCAGCAATCGGGGTCACTTTGCGCAGTTCTGGACCAGTATATTCAGCACTTGGACGAATGATACGATTGTCAGCACGCTGTTCCATCACGTGTGCAGCCCAACCAGTCAAACGGCTGATCACGAAAATCGGGGTGAACAGTTTGGTTGGGATACCCATGAAGTGATACGCCGATGCATGGAAAAAGTCTGCGTTACAGAACAATTTCTTCTCGCGCCACATGACTTCTTCACAGCGTACAGAGACTGGATACAGCACGGTATCGCCAACATCTGCCGCCAGTTTTTCTGACCATTGTTTGATGATGCCGTTACGCGGATCGTTGTCTTTGTAGATCGCATGACCGAAGCCCATGATCTTGTCTTTACGCGCCAACATACCGAGCATTTCTTCTTCAGCTTGATCTGGGCTGGTGAATTTTTCGATCATGTCCATCGCTGCTTCGTTGGCGCCGCCATGCAGCGGGCCACGCAGGGAACCAATCGCAGCAGTCACACAAGAGTGCATATCGGACAAAGTCGATGCGCAGACACGAGCGGTGAAGGTCGATGCGTTGAATTCATGCTCTGCGTACAGAATCAAAGAGACGTTCATAGTTTGAGCATGCAGTGCCTTTGGTTTTTCGCCATTCAACAAATGCAGGAAGTGTGAACCAATACTGTCGTCATCGGTTTCGGTTTCGATGCGCACGCCATCGTGCGAAAAACGATACCAGTAGGTGATGATCGATGGGAATGCAGCCAATAAACGGTCAGTTGCGTCTTGCTGTTCAGCAAAGCTCAGTTCAGTTTCAAGGTTACCTAACATGGATGCGCCAGTACGCATCACATCCATCGGATGTGCTTCTTTTGGAATGTTTTCTAAAACGGTTTTCAGTGCTTGTGGCAAGCCGCGTAGCGTTTTCAGCTTGGCTTTATAGGTCGCCAGTTGCGCAGCGGTTGGTAGCTCACCAAAGAAAATCAAATAGGCGACTTCTTCAAACTCGCAGTGTTCCGCCAGATCACGCACATCATAGCCACGGTAGGTCAGGCCTGCGCCTTCTTTACCCACGGTTGAAAGTGCAGTCTTGCCTGCAACTTGTCCACGGAGCCCTGCACCGGATAATACTTTTGCTTCTGCCATGTTGTTCATTCCTGTCGATTGTTGATTTAAAGGATAACGGCTCAATTCTATTTTTAAAGCGAATCCCCACTCGCCTACTTCTACTTTAAGCAGGCGTAGGGTTTTAAAACTTACTTCTCAGATTTAAACAATGCGTCGAGTTTATCTTCGTAGGAGTAGTAATCCAGGAATTTATACAGATCGACACGTTTTTGCATCAGGTCGAGTACGTTGACTTGAGTCCCTTCTTTACGTACAGCTTCAAATACGGCCAGTGCAGCTTTCTGCATTGCGCGGGTGCCAGACAGTGGGTAAAGCACCATCGCGATGTCTTGTTCGCGGAGTTGCTCGACCGTGTAGTACGGGGTATCGCCGAACTCGGTGATATTGGCAAGGACTGGGACTTTGACCGCATCACAAACTTTTTTGTACATGGTGATGTCGGTCATGGCTTCCGCGAAGATCGCATCCGCACCCGCTTCAACAAACGCACACGCACGGTCAATCACGCCTTGCAGACCTTCCGCTTGCAGAGAGTCAGTACGCGCCATGATGACGAAGTCAGCGTCGGTCTTGGCATCCACTGCGGCTTTAACGCGGTCAACCATCTCACCTTTGGTGACGATTTCTTTGTTGGGACGATGACCACAGCGCTTTTGAGCGACTTGATCTTCGATATGCACGGCGGCAACGCCAGCACGGATCATTTCTTTGACCGTACGACCGATGTTAAACGCCCCGCCCCAACCAGTATCGATATCGACCAGCAGTGGGGTATCGACGACGCTGGTGATACGGCGCGCATCAATCAACACGTCTTCAAGGGAGGTAATGCCCAGATCTGGCAAGCCATAAGAGTAGTTCGCAACGCCCGCACCGGATAAATAAATCGCTTTGTAGCCCACTTGGGTGGCCATCATGGCGGCATAGGCGTTTACGGTGCCCATGATTTGTAGAGGCTTTTCAGCCGCTAAGGCTTCCCGAAAACGTTTACCTGCACTGCTTGTAGACATCAAAACACTCCTGACGATTGAATCCTAGCCATAATTGTGCACGCTAGGATGAGATAAGCATCTAAAATTTTGCGGATATTGTAGCGGATTCTGCGCAGGAGTTGAGTAATTCGCTCCATCATGCCAAAAAATTCTCAATATAGCGCTGTTGAAGCCCCTATAAAAACATAAAAGCCCAGCAAGATAATCCTTGCTAGGCCTTTATATTTACCAAACCAATCAGTCGACTAGAAAGGGATTTTTACAATCCCATAGCCTGCACCACTGCGTTGGTAGTAGTGCTTATTGGCAAAATAATAGGTTTGGTGATGGTACTTCACGACCCGATATCGATGCGGTAAGGTCTTGATCCAGCCCTTGGTTGAAGGCGGTGTAACCTTCGCTTTGGGGTGGGCTTGATGCCACTTGGCATCATGCACCGACTCCGCATGATACTTAGCGGCTTGTTGGGGATTCTGTTGTTGAGGAATTGCTTGCACAACTTGCAAAGACCCCGCCCACAAACCCAGCACAATGAGTGCGCCGAGGCTTAGTTTGATCGACTGAGGTTTCGATCGTGGATTTGAAGTCATCACAACTCCCCCCTTTTTCATTGCATCATCAGGCCAAGACAGCTTGATGATGTAATATTAGACCTGTATTTAAGATGATGCTTTGGCGTGCTGGTTTTTAAAAAATGCGCGCAGTTCATCTTGACTGATTTGACCATTATGATCTGTATCAATTTCATTGAAATGTTGTGCAATTCGCGGGCCATTGGCCTGTGCTTCACTGAGACTGATCTGACCATCGCCATTGCTATCGATTTTCTTAAACCAATTGCCACGATCATCACGCGGTCCATGATCGCCATGTTTATGGTCATGACCAAACAAGCGACCCCATAGACCATGCCAGAATCCATGATGATGCGGTTTATAGGCCAGCCACTCAGTCAGTGTCAGCTTGCCATCATGATTGGTATCGGCTTTTTTAAAGGCTTCGGTACGCTTCTCAACCCGCTTGGCATCCCACTTCGCTTTTTGGGCATCGAAGTAGACTTTCAACTCCTCTTGACTGATTAAACCGTTATGGTCGGTATCAATGTCATTAAAATGCTTGGCGAGACGCGGTGCATTCGATTGCGCCTCTGCCAGACTGATTTGACTGTCATGATTTGCATCTACTTTTTGCAACCAATCCGCAAGGTGTTTCGCGCCGCGCGCACCGTGTGGAGGCATCGGTGGTCGTTGATCCGCCCCTACATCTGGGCGATCTTGGGGCGCCTGATCAGGGCGATGCTCTGATCCAAAGTCTGGTCGCCCGTCCGGACGATGAGCACCAAAGCGATGCTCAGGACGCTGTGGTTTAAACGCAAGCCATTCAGTGAGGTCCACCGCACCGTCTTTATTGGTATCAGCTAAGCCAAACTGTTCAGTACGGCGCTGGGTGCGCTCGGCTTTACGCTTTTCATGAAAGGCTTTGCGCTCTTCAGCAGTGAATTCCGGCTTGGGCGCAACAACGGGCGCAGCGCTAACACTCGCTGGTGCGACAGGTGAAGAAACAACGGCACAACTGGCCATGGATAAACCACCACAAAAGATAACGACT
>CAYJTU010000042.1:17413-22409 GCA_964373105.1 uncultured Moraxellaceae bacterium
GGCGATCAATGTCGACGATGCGCGCATCCCGGACAACGCGGGCCGGCAGCCGGTGGACCGGCCGGTCGTGCGCGGCGGGCCGGCGGCGTATTGGTCCACGCTGCCGATCAAGGCGATCGTCGCGGAATTGCGCCAGCGGCTTGGGCTCATCAACGGGCGCAGCGCTCACACTCGCGGGTGCGACAGGTGCAGTATCATCGGCCCAACTGGCCATGGATAATCCACCACAACTGATCACGACTGCCGCGATGAGGGAGTGCTTGAAACTCGGTTGTTTGCTTAACTGTTTTTGTGAGAGAGGCTTGGATAGGGGTTGAGTGATTGACGTATTCATGTGATTAACTCCGGTTTGACCAGTGCGGCTGATTGCCGTTTTTTGTTGACCAGACCATTGTCACGCGAAAATGTCGATACAAATTGCAGGAAATGAGGAGAAAACAAGGAGCTATGTACCTTTACGTGACTATTGCAGGCTTTGGGTACAAAGACTCCTTTGGGTTTAGATCACAACTCCAGCTTATAACCCACACCATAAATCGAGCGGATTACATCCTCTGGGGCAATTGCCGCCATTTTCTTTCTGAGGTTCTTGATATGACTATCGATGGTGCGATCAGTGATGATGCGCTGGTCATCATAGACATGGTTGATCAATTGATCACGTTGAAACACGCGGCCCGGTGCATCCGCCAAGGTCTTGAGTAGACGAAACTCTGCGGGAGTGAGCTCTAACAGTTGATCATGATAGCGCGCTTCAAAGCGGGTTTCATCAAGCTGTAATTGCGGAAAATGGGTCAGACCGGCGGCCTTAATCCCCGGCTCGGCATGGGTGATCCGCCGCAAGATCGCCTTAACGCGTGCCATCACTTCACGCGGGCTAAAGGGCTTACAGATATAATCATCGGCACCGATTTCAAGCCCAATCAAGCGATCAATCTCTTCAACGCGTGCAGTAATCATGATGATCGGCACTTGGCTAATCCGGCGCAGATCCTTACAGACATCCAAACCATCACGACCCGGCAGCATCAAATCCAGCAACACCAGATCGGGCTGATCCGCTTTGGCATGTTCGTTATAGTACTTCGCCACATCGCGGCCATCGGCAATCCAATGGGTCGCATAGTCATTGGCGGCGAGATAGTCGATCAACACTTGAGCCAGTTTCGGCTCATCTTCCACCACGAGCACTAAGGCTTTCTTGTCACTCATCAGTTTTTCCTTCTAAACTTCCATGGAGATCATAAACTGCAAATGGGAGGACGATATCAATCAAAATACCACCGATAGGCGCATGCTTGGCTTGGATAGATCCGCCATGGGCCTCTACGATGGTTCGGCACAGGGGTAATCCTAAACCCGCGCCACCTGTCGCTCGATTACGCGAGCTTTCAACGCGATAAAGGCGCTCAAAAAGTTGAGGCAGTTCGGCATCAGAAACCCCAGGCGCGGAGTCCTGCACACTGATGTAAATCCCTTGTGAATCACTGCGCATATCCAAGGTCACTTGACCATGGGGATCGGTATAGCGCAGCGTGTTTTCAAATAAATTTTTAAACAATTGGGCCAGTCTACGCTCATCGGCGTAGAGCAACACAGGAGACTTGGGCAACTGGGCATGGAGAGCCAAACCTTTCGCTGCAAATCGCTCTTGGAACAACGACAGTACATGAGCCACACACGCGTTTAGATCCATCTCTTGCATTTGATACCTTAAACCGCCGACATCCGATAGTGATAACTGATAAAGGTCATCAACCAGCTGACTTAAGGCTTGGGTCTCGGCTAAGAGTGAATTCATCGCCGCAGCATCGGGCTTTCGAATCCCGTCCTGAATCGCTTCAAGCTCGCCTTTCAAGATGGCAAGTGGGGTACGCAATTCGTGAGAAATATCCGCCACGAAATCACGGC
Source organism: uncultured Moraxellaceae bacterium (assembly GCA_964373105.1). Lineage (GTDB taxonomy): Bacteria > Pseudomonadota > Gammaproteobacteria > Pseudomonadales > Moraxellaceae > Aquirhabdus. The sequence goes on from CAYJTU010000042.1 coordinate 19,325, forward strand.
GCATTTTCTCATTGCGTTCAAGTGTTGTCGCCAGTTGATTAAAGTCTTGGGCCAGTTGTCCCAGCTCATCTTGTTGATTGACATGGATACGCGTCTCAAAATGGCCCGCGATGAGTTGCTGAGTCGCGTCCGCTAAACGGCGCACTGGCGCCAAGAAAAGTCTGGCAAGCAATAGCGCCGCAAAGATTGCCACAATCGCCGCACCCAGCATAATTAACAAGCTCGACTTACGCTGCTGCGCTAAAAAATTCTGCTCAGCGGGCATCGCACGACGTTCGCGTGGTGACACGGCAAGCCATCCCACGGTTTTCGAGTGAAATAAAATCGGATAACGATGCGTCGCTGGGGTTAAATCCTTCTTGCCCGCAATCACTATCCCCTGCTCATCCAGCAGACTCCAATGCGCAAAACGTTTAGAGCGGTAAGTTTCTGGACTGGGCGTTGGACGATTTGAATCAGCGGGCGGACGATCATCATTATTACGCGGTTTCTGAGCCTCTTGACCAGAGGATGCGGGCAGACGCGCGTCTAGCGATGCTTTCTTTTCGGATTCATCTACCAAGCCTTTGAGTTGATCCCCGAAATTTGGGTCCATTGGCTGTCTTGAATTGAGTACCCGCCACAGCCCATCTGACCTTAAAATATCCCGCCACAGTTCAGGCTTATTGCGTATAAAATCCCAGCTCATGCGATCATCATAAAGATCAGCAAGGGTCAGCGACATGGCCTGTGCGCGCTGATCATCCTGCTGCTCATTGTAGGCATTAAAGCTATGGCGCAGACTCCACGTCATAGCACCGCCCATGGCAGTAATCACCAAAGCACTGATCGCAAGGATGACCAAGAATAACTTGGTGGTAATGGCTATACGCATTGCTGATCCATTTTTAACTTTTTCCCATCATTGCGCAGGGCGCTCGATCAATATTGATCTTTGCAGCATAGTATGCGACTCCCTGAATGCATTCAAGTTGTGGGGTGTATCAGTATCAATCGATCGTAACAGCTCTGAAAAACAGCTCTGAAAATAGGCCCTTTAATCATTGATGCGTAACGGATGAGCGACTTGCTCACCGTCATCAAACGTCTGCACTACACAACTTACACACCTGTTTCATACAATGACGTTGATATCCTTTATATTCAATCTTCTAGAAAAAGACCTGTGTTGACGTTGTGTGGGCTTGGGCTTGGCTCGATATAAAAAGACATCGAAGTGATAGGAGTCACGATGAATAAGAAACTGATGATGGTCATTCGGCGTTTAGATCCCGAGCTCGTTGAGGCGCAAATGATTATTGCGCAGTCAGATACCTATATGCATGCACTCTATCCCAGTGAAAGCAATCATTTGGTCAGTGCCGAAGCCCTTAAAAAACCCAATATCCTGTTTCTGGGTGCCTACGTCATTGATGCCGCTCAGAATGAAAAATTAGCCGGCTGCGGCGCGGTCCGAGTCGCCGATGATGATGGACACTATGGTGAAATCAAACGGCTGTTTGTCTTTGAAGAATACCGTGGGCGCGGAATTTCCAAAGAAATTATGTGTGCCCTTGAGTCATCTCTGATCGATCAAGATATCTATATCGCGCGCTTGGAAACGGGCGTCAAACAACCTGAGGCCATCGCCCTGTATCAGAGCATCGGTTATGTTGAACGCGGCCCATTTGCTGATTATCAGCTCGATCCGCTCAGTCTCTTTATGGAAAAAGCGTTAACGCCGCATGTGGCTTAAACCACAACAGGTTCTGATCCTTTGAATGAGTATTTAAATCAGCCCATCAAAACTTCACGGAAAATCCATATAAGGAACTGGACATCGCTCGTCACTCCCCCCAATATTGCGGGATCACCTTTGATCGTGTCGTCTATGTCTGCTCTTACGCCGCCGCTACAGGCCAAAAAGATCCTCTTGGTTGAGGATGATCCTGCGATTGCCGAACCACTGATCTATGCGCTAGAGCGTGAAGGCTGGCGAGTCAATTGGGTGACGCTGGCAGCCGAGGCACTCGAACTTCAGGCCAACACGCCGCATGATTTTATGATTTTGGATGTTGGACTCCCCGATATGGATGGCTTTGATCTGTGCCGCGCCATTCGTAAACAATGGAGCACGCCGCTGCTATTCCTGACCGCACGTAGTGAAGAAATCGAACGTATCATTGGCCTTGAGATCGGCGCGGATGACTACTGCGCCAAACCGTTTAGCCCGCGTGAAATCATCTCGCGGATTAAAGTCATCTGGCGCCGTATGCAAAGCCCTGAGGTCCTGTCTAATAGTGCACCGCCTGTTGCTGAAGCCACGCCCACGACTGATCACCTGATAGCTTGGGGCCCTTGGCAATTCAATCTGCTGACCTTTCATGTGCTCTACCAGCAGCAAGCGCTCAGCCTCACACGCTATGAGTTGCGTCTATTGGAAGTTCTGCTCAAGCATCCAGAGCGCGTTTGGAGTCGCAATCAACTGATGCAAGCGGCGTGGGAGCACCCGGATCACAGCTTGGAGCGCACCATCGATAGCCATATTAAAACTTTGCGCCAAAAGCTGCGTGCCATTGATCCGATAGACCCCATCCAAACCCATCGTGGGCTGGGCTATAGCCTGAGCCGAGGATGAAGATATTAATGATGGCGATGCGCTTCATAACAGCAGATCCTATAGATCACTGCCGAGGTGTGCCATGTCAATCTTTCTAAGAATATGGCTCGCTTTTGCCATCGTGCTTTTGGTCGGTAGTTATTTCACCTTAAGTGCCATGCAGAATCAGATCAAACCCAGTGTGCGGCAAGTGGTCGAAGAAATACTGGCGGATAATGCCAATATCATCGCCAGCCTCATTGCGCCCGATGTAGCGACCAAACATGTCCAGACCCCCGAGTTTCAAGAAAAAATTGTCCAGATATTGAGCCGAAAACTGGACGCTCAGATTTGGAATCAGCAGAAAAGTGCCATTAGCCAGCAGCTCTACATCACCGATAGTCACGGCATCGTGCTCTATGACTCTCAAGGTCTGGCAACAGGACGTGATTACTCGCGCTGGAATGATGTTTATCTGACGCTACGCGGTCACTATGGGGTGCGCTC
>CAYJTU010000043.1:0-22022 GCA_964373105.1 uncultured Moraxellaceae bacterium
CGCCGGGGGATTTGCTCAGACGCCGGCCTGATCTGATCGTAGCGGAACGTCACTTGGCTGCCTCGAATGCTCGTATCGGTATGGCGATCGCTGAGTATTATCCGAAACTCTCCTTGAGTGGATTGATTGGCAGCGCGACATCGGTATCAAGCGGCAACCTGTTCACAGGGGGTGCAAGTCAAGCTGCGGGGGTGCTCGGTCTCCGCTGGCGCCTGTTTGATTTCGGTCGCATCAATGCGCAGATTAACTTAGCCAAAGGTCAGGAAGCTGAAGCGCTAGCCAGTTATCGGTTGGCCATGCTACGTGCTACCGAAGACGTAGAAAACGCGTTTTCGGCCTTGGTAAAACGTGAAGATCAGACCGATATACTCGCTCAGGGTGTGGATTCACTCAGTCGAGCGAGGGGAGCCTCGTTTACGGCATACCAGAAAGGCGTCGTAAGCCTGATCGAAGTTTTGCAAGCAGATGAGAACTTATTGCGTGCTACCGATATGCGAGCGCAAGCGCAAACTGAATCTGCACGTGCGGCTGTCGCCGCATTCAAGGCGCTCGGTGGTGGTTGGCAATTCGACAACCCGATTCGAAGACTATGAAATGACTGAATTATCATCAATTGCAAATCGGGATCAGGCAACGCCAGTGATCAAGACTTCGAGTCTATATAGCCATGAGGCGCGTACTTTGCCAATGGTAAGTGCGCAAATTTTTGAGTCGATGTACGACAGTGGTTAAAAAAGTTTTAGACACTGATCAAACCCTGTAACGCTATACGGCCAGCAAGCAAATCGTTTGAAATTAGCTGGCTTGTACCCTCACTCATTAATAATGAGTGAGTAGACCATCTGGTCAATAATAACGGTTCGCTACACTCTGTTATTTTGACTTTATTTAAACACTCAATCAAGGATCGATCTCCTATGAGAATGAAGTCTCTCTCTGTTGCTATCGTTTTAGCGACCCTTCCTACCACCAGTCTGTTTGCGGCTGCGCTAGATCGCTCAGGCCAATCCATAAGTCCATTTTTTCAAAAGGGCAACTATGCTGAAGCTGGCCTTAAAGTGCTGGATCCCTCTGTGGAAGGTCGTGATACCAGCGGCAACACCACAGGCGATATGGTCAATACTTACCGTTTTCCAGCGTTTGCACTGAAATTGCAACCGTTCGAACAGTTCTCTTTTGGATTGTTTTTTGATGAGCCATTTGGCGCTGATGCCAGTTACTCAGGCAATAGCAACTTTGTAGCCAAGCCAACGGATAAAGTGCTGGGCAGCTTGCCTATTACTACGAGTCAATTGGGTGCCCGCATTGATGGCGGTACACGTGTTACTGTACAGACTCGTGACTATACTGCACTTTTCGGTTATCAACCAACCGTAAACTTCAACATCTATGGTGGTGTGGTTTATCAGGAAGTAGAAGGGAAGATTGATTTAAGAGGCCCCGTTTACGGTTTATTCAATGGCTATGGCGCCAACATCAAGCGTAATAATGCCTATGGCTGGTTGGCCGGCGTTGCGTATGAAAAACCAGAAATCGCTTTGAAAGTGGCTATTACTTATCGCTCTGAAATCGAACATGAAACGCAAATAGATGAATCTACGCCCGTGATTAGTGCGCTGCAAGCTGCTCCAATTGCACAGTTAGGCGGTATTCTGGCTCTGGTTCCAGCACAGCAACGTGCTGCAATTTCGGGCGCACTCAGTAAAGCAAGAGCGATCAACACCAATGCAACTGCCGATACCAAGATCACTACGCCACAATCTGTGAATTTAGATTTGCAAACGGGCATCATGGCGGACACCGTGGCATTTGCCAACATCCGCTGGGTGAACTGGAAGAGCTTCTCACTACGTCCTTATCAATTTGGTCAAGTGGCTGCCGCTGTATCGCCACTGTTGGGCAAAGGTGGCTATACTGGTGGCTTTAACTTCGTAGATTATGCCAAAGATCAATGGTCTACAGACATCGGCATAGGTCGTAAGCTTAATGACCAATTTGCGGGTACTGTGTCTGTGGGTTGGGACAGTGGTACTGGCAACCCCAGCGCAATACTTGGTCCAACTGAAGGGTATTGGAATCTGGGCTTAGGCTTACGCTACACCCCTGTAAAAGATTGGGATGTATCACTTGGTGCAAAATACTACTGGGTGGGCGATGCCAAAGCTGAATCAGGCGCGCACTCTGTACCAGGCAACGAAGCTGCCAGCTATGCGGGTGACTTCAAAGACAGTCACGCGATTGCTTACGGCTTAAAAGTGGGTTATCACTTCTAAGACCGAATCTACGCGATTTATGAAATGGTATGTTTAAAAAGCCACCCTCTATTCTAATATGGGTAATACTAGTCAGCGCATAACTGACTGGTATTTTTGGGTATTTAGAGGTCTTCTTTTCACTACCTGTGAATAGCCACCGAGATTTTAGACACACATCCATCTGTTGGTGAAACTTTTCATAGTCTACTGGTGAGCGCTGACCATTAAAACCATGTCGGTGTTTCACGATGTAGAACATTTCAATATATTCAAATATATCTGACCTCGCTTCATCACGGGGCAGATATATTTTCCGTTTGATCCGTTCTCGCTTTAACAATTGTAAGAAGCTCTCAACTACCGCGTTGTCATGGCAATTACCTCTACGGCTCATACTGCTTTGTAGACCATGCTGATCTATAAAAGCCTGCCAATCATGGCTTTTGTATTAGCTACCTTGATCTGAATTAAATAGCTGTCACATCAATTTATGTAGGTCTACCGACGCTTTATAAGATACTGGCGGTGGGAGCAGTCGTATATTTCACGATAACTGTAATATCAACACTTATTATCGGAAGATCCTATAGCCGAGCCGGGTCAAACGGTATTTGAGTCTTAGTGGGCACTTCCTCCAACTGCATATTACAGTGTAAGTTTTCCTATGGTAGAAGATGCTCTACCAGCAGCGCCCGCATAACTATTCAAGACACCACAACCTGACGACAAAACTTCTGCTCTGTTACCCGCCCTCCCCACTGCTCACCCTCCGCCTCTTCAACTAACTGAAACCCAAACGACTCATACAAATGCCGCGCAACATCTAGGCCGTTAAAGGTCCAAAGATATGTTTCTTTAAATCGTTGATCGACAAAACCTAGTGCAATTGACAATAAATGACGACCTACACCTGTCCCTCGCAGCGACTCATCGACGATAAACCATCTCAAATGTGCTATGCCTGAAGAAATATCGCCATCGATGGCAATCGAAGCTAATGTTTTTCCATTTTCAATATATAGCCATAAACCTTTGTTGGGTGACGGCAAATTCTGAACAAAGCTACTTAGCTCACTGGCAACTCTTGCCTCAAAAAAAAGACCGAAGCCAGATGCTTGTGCATAATAACGCGCATGTAAACTGACGATATCGCCTATACATCCAGAATGGTAACCCTGATGGATGTTGTCTTCTATCCGACTTACTGCTTGTGGTTCTGGTTGGTTATTTTGAGCTAATGCGGCAGCATAGAGAGAAAGTGATCGAATCAAGGATGTCTGATCGGCTGGTATCAGCTGTCGCAAAGCATCTGAGACTTGATCCGTTGCAAATTGGTCTATCTGATTTCTTAATAGATCACCTGACTGAGTAAGAAACAATCGACTCGAACGCTTATCACGAAGATCCTCTTCTCGCTTTAGAAATCCCTGTGATTCTAGTTTAGCCAACTGGCGGCTGGTATTGGACTTATCTAGTCGTAACAAATTGGCTAAATCGAAGGCCTGAATTCCGGGATTCAATCCAATTTCAATGACAGCATGTACAGCAGATGGTGCAAGATCGCTGTCTGCCAAGGTATTACGCATAAAACCAAGCTCTCGTACCAACTGCCGAGAGAATTTACGCAACTCAAGGATGGTATGTTCATTGAGTTGTTCAGGGTTTTCGGCACCGCTCATGACAGGCCCCGCCTAGAAGTACATTTATCGATCAATATACTTGTGATACGCAACTTGTTCAAGTACTCCTTTTAATATGCCCATTTGCATTGCAAGTGAGGTATAGGCATTATTCTTTTAGACTTCCAAAGGACTACACCATGAATATATCCGGACAAATCGAATTCAGCATCACGGAGCAAACCAGTGACCAAGTCCTCGCCGAAATGCCTGTACAAAAAGGCATCCTAAATCCTTTCGGTGTGGCGCATGCCGGTGCCATACTCTGGTTCGCGGATGTGGTTGCGACAGTCCTTGCAGCAGGCACTGCCGACTTTGTCCCCGGTCAACCTGGTTTTCCTTTAGCGATAAACCTCAACGCCAACTTACTGGGTAACCAGCAAGACGGCGTGTTTCAAGCCTGCGCTATTTTTGTCAAAAAAGGTCGCAGTGTGACTGTCGTTAGAACCACCGTGACCGGTGCCAATGGTCGCCTGATCGCTGAAGTGACGACGACCCACGTCCCCGCTAAGTAAATCAGGCACAATCCCTCAACTTCGATCAGATTTAAAGGAAAATCAAATGAGTGATCTCAAAGGAAAGACGGTCGCGGTGACAGGTGCGAGCGGCATGATTGGGGTATACCTATGCCGCAGCCTATTACGTGCGGGTGCCCATGTGATTGGCGTGGTTCGCAACCCCGCCAAAGCCGCTTTTCTGGCCGATGAAGGCGTCGAGTTTCGTAAAGCAGATCTGGCCGATACTGCGGCTTTGACTGCGGCCTTCCAAGGCTGTGATGCTGTGATCGCCAATGCTGCGATGTATGTCGCAAGCAAGAGTATGATGGCTTGGGAAGCGCATGAGAAAGCCAATCTCGACGGCACGCGCAATGTCTATCAGGCTGCTCATGATGCCGGTGTAAAACGCATCATCCAGATCAGTACCTTTGGGATTTATCGCTGGTCGATCCTGCACCCGATGACTGAACAGCAAAAACAACTGAATGGTGCTAAACGCCAAGGTGGCCCATATCGTGCGACCAAACAAGTCAGCGAAGTGCTGGGTTGGGAGCTAGCCAATAGTCTCAAACTCGATATGACCGCTTTGCGGCCAAGCATGGTCTACGGGGCACGTGATTACAATACTTTAAAGCCCATGTATCGTTTGCTTAAGCTACCCTTCTTACCCCTGCCAAGCATCTCATTGCCTTTTGTCTATGCAGGTGACGTTGCCGATGCGGCAGTGGGTAGCCTCTTGAACGATAAGAGCATCGGGGAGTCCTATAATGTCTGCGGCGAAGGTCATCAATTCTCGACCTTCTTTAAAGCAGTGATAAAAGCCAAAGGCTATGGCCCCAAAGTCCTATCAGCCCCGCTGCCGATCAAGATCAGTACGGACAACAGTAAAGCGGAACGCGACATCGGGTTTAAGAATAGCCCCATTGATATTGCGCTTAAAAAGATTGTCGCTGAAGAAGCCTAAGACAAAATCGCCGCACAAAGCGCGACTGCACATTCCTGCGAGGGATGTGTAGCGCGCTCATCTCGATATTACCGATGAACTCTTTCCCAGTTGATTCTTGAGCGGTGGCATCTGCGCTACATAGCGGGTATCGGTCAAGGTGCGTAGAAACACCACAATGTCATCAATATCGCGATCCGATAATGCGGGTGTCAATCCGACTTTGCGATTCAGTGGGACCGAGTTGATATTGATATTGCCGCGATACGCCTTAGGGACGTCATCAAAGTATGGCTGCCCATGATACCAATGCTTGGGGTCAGTTGAGCGTGTAGCATAGAAAGCCACAGCCTTGCGAAGGGTCTTAAACACGCCGTTATGCATAAAGCTTTGCCGAACTGCGACGTTACGCAGACCGGGCGTACGAAAATAGCCACACCACTGCTTGGGGTCTGACCAATGCAACTGGGTCGCTGTCTTGCACAGGCCATTGTCGAAATATCGGGGATCTTGATTGGCGGCTAATGCGCGATTGCGCGGTACTGCAATCGCGTCATAACCAAAGTCAGTAAACAGCGAGCGTTCGGGTTTATTGGAAGTGTCATTCAGTGCATGACAGGACTGGCAGTTACCTTGATCAGGATTTTTAAATACGGCAAGTCCCCGCATTTCTTGAGGACTTAGTGGCGTACGCTTGCGCAGATAATCATCAAAACGAGAACTAAAGGGTGCCATCTCATCGCTGTGTTGATAAGCCTCAAGCACGACACCTAATTGTTTGACCAGCAGATTGGGATTCGTCAGCACGCGTTGACCGAACTGCGCGGCTAAAGCAGACCCCAGAGGCGTATGCTTAATTTTACGTAATAAACTCTGCGGCGAGGCATTATTCATTTCATTGGGATCAAATAACGGACCTCGAATTTGTTCAGCAAGGTCATTCGCTCGTCCATCCGTAAACAGTCCACCAAATGGAGATGGCGCGTTGTCATCATCATCTTGAAAAAAATAACGTGAGGGTACATAGCGCACATAAAGCAGTGAGGGTGCGTTACGCGCACTCAGGTGCCCTATTCGACTGCCTTGCGGTGTGCCAACTAAACGCGCCTTTGTACTTAAAGTTGGTGAAAAAGCCAGTGCAGGATCATGGCAGCCCGCACACGATGTCCCGCGCGGTTGGGATAGGTTGGGATCAAAGAAAGCCTGCCGACCTAAAGCCACTAAAGCAGGGTTGGGCTGAAAGGTCAGCGTCGTTGGGTCGATCTGCGCATTGATTTGAGGAGTACTCCCGATATACGCCACAACCTGACGGCCATTCTCGGTTTGAACTGGACTTATCGCATATCCAAAACTCATGATGGCGGACAAGCAACACATCAGTGCCGCCTGAACACATCTACCTCCTGACTTGATCTTGACGCCTGCAATCACGGGATCAAATAGCCCGTCTTATCACAGGCAATCTGACGACCTGTTTGGTTGCACGTGGTCAACAATTTTCCTGTCGTGGTATAGGCCTTAAAGGTCCAGCCTGTAGCAGGTGCAGGATTGCGATCCATCATCATAAAGCCAAAAGTACTATGGTGAGTGATCTTATCAATGATCGCGCCGGGTGCAGGCGTAGTCCCGGTAGGCAACGGATCAGGCAGTGCCACATCTAGAGTATCGCCAGCATTGCCTGCCACGATAGTTGCAGGATGATTACTCGCAAAGTTAATCGCTTGGAAGTCATGGACATGGCCGTGCAAAGCCAGTTGGATACCACTGGGATAATAGGCCTGAGCATTTAAGCTACTCATCACAGATTGCAACGCCTGATTACCCGGTGCTGGGTTTGCCCCGGCAAGCGGTGCAAAAGCCAGAATCGGATGATGATTGGTAAAAATTGTAGTTTTGACACTTGGCTTTGCCGCAAGCGCAGCGACTGTCTGAAATTGCTTTTGATACGTTTGGAATTGTGGATCAGTGGCTTTTAGGGCATTTAGACCCACTTTCGATGAATCAAAAATAATAATTTGTGAATCTGCACCCAGTGGTACGGCGTACGGATCGCTGTAGTTTGCAACAGAGTCATTGCTTGGGGCATTGCATGAGCGCGTATCACTATAGGCTTGCGTATCCAGAAAACGAAACCACCCCTGCCCTGCACGGGCACACTCTTCATGATTACCACGCACCACGACCCATGGCGCTTTGGCAAACAACGCCGCAGCAGGTTTAAACAGGTCTGCTTGCCAAGTATCCCAGCCATAACCCCAAGGACTGTCTTTACAGCCTGCGATATCTGATGGACAGAGATTTTCACGGTAATGATAGTCCCCAACATGAATCACAAGATCAGGATTAAAACTGGCTGCGGACGCGGTAACGGTAGCCAGTGGCCAAGCAACTGGATCATTACAGGCTTGATAGGCATTACCACTTTTCTTAAGGCGACAACCTGTATCGCCGATCACGAGTATATGCTGTGGTTCGGCTTTGGGTAAGGGCAATGGGCGTAGACCTACACTGGCCTGTTTTGCAGTTGCGGTAAGATTGGCTTCGCAGACCGACACAGGAAAGTCTGAAGGCTTTGAATCAACAGGATCACTGGCTGTCGTCCGCAGTGGAATACTGCCCGCCCCCACGCGCAATATCATCCGCTGCTGGCTACCATCGACGGTCAACAGGGGACAGGCCGCATTGGCATCGGTGGTACCTGTCGCAGGCTTATAGCTGGTAATCACGCGTGCAATCGCCTGATTCTTATCACCAATTAAAACCCATGCTGCCTGTAGGTTACTCTCCGCTGTGGCGGCATCGTTGGTGATCAGTGGCGTCACAAATGGCCCATCATCAGACCCATTGCATCCATACAGTAGCCCTCCGCAGATCAGCCCAACAGCAACTGTACGTAAACTCAAACCCAGATAATTGTAGGTGGTTCTCATTGGGCTTAACATGGCTTGGCATCCTGTTTGGTCATCACGGTGAATGCAAAACAGAATACGTGGCACGTGTTAAGGAATTCTGACAAAAAGATGAATAGCGTCATTCATAAATTTGCAAAAACACTATATAGGTTAATAAACAACCTATATACGCCCTCTGGCCGATGTGCTTCACTCAGGATATGAATGCTCCTATCTGTGGGCTAGCGTACAGACGCCATTGAGATGGCCTGATATGGTGATTACTGAATCATCATATTTTGAGGTTGTGTTCAGGATACCGTTATATCTCTCATTACGAATATAACTATGCAAGGTAGCCGCAATGAATACCATTTCAAATATTCCTAGTTATCAGATAACTGCCGAAGAAAAAGCTTTAAGTAACCTGCTGAGACAAGCAGATATTGCTCTTGGCGGCCATCGACCGTGGGATATGCATATCCATCAATCAAACGTTCCTGCTCGCATCCTGTCTCTGGGAAACTTAGGCTTAGGTGAGTCCTACATGGATGGACATTGGGACGTTGACCAGTTGGATGAGTTTTTTAACCATATCCTCAGCGCTCACCTCAATCAAAAAATTCAACCCATCCGTATCGTGCTTCTGAGTTTGCGCGCCAGACTGTTTAATTTGCAAAGTCTAAAACGGGCATGGAAAGTCGGCGTCGCACACTACGACATCGGCAATGATTTCTATGCCAGCATGCTCGACTCAAGAATGACCTATACCTGCGGATTCTGGCAAAATGGCGCTCAAAATTTAGAGCAAGCCCAAGAAGCAAAACTTGATCTGATCTGCCGTAAACTGGGGCTAAAACCGGGTATGCGCCTACTTGATATCGGCTGCGGCTGGGGCAGCTTGATGGGATATGCAGCCAAGCATTACGGGGTCGAATGTGTGGGAGTCACTATCTCCAAAGAACAAGCCGATTGGGCCTCGATTCGATATGCTGGCCTGCCCTTAGAGTTCCGTTTACAAGACTATCGCTCACTCAATGAGCCCTTTGATCGCATCGCCAGTATCGGCATGTTCGAGCATGTCGGGTATAAAAACTATAAGACCTATATGAAAGTCGCGCATCGCTGCCTTAAGGATGATGGGCTCTTTCTCCTGCATACTATTGGCAAAAATCAGCGTATCACCCATACCGATGCATGGATTGATAAATACATCTTTCCCAATGGCTATCTACCATCCATTGGTCAGATTGGTGATGCTATTGACGGTTTTTTTGTGGCGGAAGATCTCCATAACTTCAGTGCTGACTACGACAAGACGCTCATGGCTTGGCATGCGAACTTTGAGGCAGACTGGCCTAAATTTAAAGATCAATACGGCGAACGGTTTTATCGGATGTGGCGCTACTATTTACTGCTATGCGCAGGCGTATTCCGCGCACGCGATATGCAGCTTTGGCAGTGGGTACTTTCCAAAGAAGGCATTACTGGAGGCTATCAACGACCCAATATATCTAAAATTTAGCCTACTCGCAGATGGCTCATGAAAAACGATCTCTAAACCAGACTTCCATAAGCAGGAGCTGGGCATAGGTTTGTATCGTCCCGATTAAACTATACGGCCACTCCAAACAAATTCTGATCTGAATTAGACAAGCGCACCACATGCAACTTTTTAATATCAAAGACTGCCTCTGCTGAAGCCCAAACTCGGACTTCAAAATCAGTAATATCCTCAGCAACCACAATTTTAAAATCGGCAATCAGGGTCGGTTCTGAAATTTGACCCACTTTTTGCTTGCCTAAGACTATCAGCCCACGACTGCATACTGCATCTGCATAGGACTGAACAGAATCATCATTTTTTTTGATCTGACCATATATTTTGATCTGATAGAGTCCCGCCTTTAAGGGCATATAAAGACCATATAAAACGAAACCCGCGCGACCTGTCGTTTGCATCGTGGTGCCAACCAGATGGCCCACACGAGTCTTTAACTTTGAATCAGACGCATCGAATTGATAGAGATTAGTCGTGGCCTTTTCATCTTGATACTTTTCATTTAACTTAAGTAAAAAAGGGGAGATATAAGCGGCGAGTTTCGCATCATCACGGCTTTCTTGGTCTCTTATAGAATCCCAAGTTGATATCACGCTTTCATACAGTTTTTCCCATGCGCTAAGCACCGCATTCATGCCAAGTTTTTCTTGAATATCAAGGGAACATTTCTTCAGATCTTGCGCATCATACTGATCAAGTGCCTTGATGATTGCCTCACAAGTTACTTGGGGCTCAAGCATATTCCTGCTCATAATCGGCCCATCGAAACCAGCGGCAATCATGCTGGATGTGACGAAGCCGCCATAGCCGTACTCATCCGTTAAAATAACCTGTGCTCCTGTCGCTATGGCCTCCATCGCACTGCGAGAATATGCAAATACAACATCCGCTTTGCCATATCGTTCATGAAGATCATCGACGACTTTACCTACACCTGAGCCAACAACTTCAAGCTCTATGCCCTTTTGCTCACATGCAGATTTAATTTCATCCATATATGCGGAATCTTTTTTGGTCACCAACAATGCTTTTTTAGGCGTTTCTGCAAAAATCTCTCGACGCTTAAATCGGCTTAAATCCACGCCATTCGGAATCATTTGAATTTGAGACTCTGGCACACCATCGACAATGAGGCGATCACGACAAGCCCCATCTATGGCCACATAAGTTGTAATCCGATCAAGTAACGGTGGGGCTGAGTCAAAGATATGCATCGTGTCATGACAGACAAAAAGAGCGGGGGTCTGCGGGAAACGAATCAAAGCAACTGTCAGTGCCGTATTATGGTGCCCATGGATAATGTCCGGCTTAAAGCCAATGGTTTCTATACTATTGGTGACGGGAATACCGAGCGATCTAGCACGCTGTGCTGTTGGTCCAAGTGTCGGACTGAAGATAGCAACCCGATGTCCGCGTGCACGCAATGCATATGCAAGTTCTAGAGTAGCCACTTCTGTGCCAGTTCGCTCTGAAAAAATAATATTGGTAAATAGAACTGAAAGCATAGACCTTTCTCACTTCCTCTAAGTTTTCCGGTATGGACACCAAACAAGATCGCCGATTCCGCTTCTTTAACGCGCTACTCCACGTTTAGAGCTCTGTAAAGAATCAATCATTAATCGTGTTTCGTGATGTAAAGGTAAAAGCTCTGTCGTCAATTGATCAATCGCTTCAACTTTTGTAAGACCTTCACGGAATACAATTTTAAAAGCCTGTTTGATAGCGGCAATCGCCGCTGGACTAGCCCCTCGACGGCGCATGCCTTCAGCATTTATGCCATGCACCGCGCAGGGGTTTCCTTGCGCCATGACATAAGCAACGACATCTTTATATACAGAACTCACGCCACCGATCATGGCGTAAGACCCAATCTGACAGAATTGATGTATTGCTGTTTGTCCGCCAATAATGACAAAGTCATCCACCTTGACGTGACCAGCTAGACTGACATTATTGGCAAATACACAATGACTCCCAATCACGCAATCATGTGCAATATGTGTATTCACCATGAATAAGTTCGAGTTTCCGATTGTTGTCAATGCATTATCTTGAGTGGTCCCGCGATGCAATGTGCAAGATTCACGGATAATATTGTCATCTCCGATTTCAAGCCAAGTCTCCTCATCGTTATATTTCAGATCTTGGCATGCGCCTCCTAGGCTCGCGAATTGAAAGATGCGATTACGCTCTCCGATTCGAGTCCAGCGATCAATCACCACATGGGGTCCAATAATACAATCTTTGCCAATCGTGACATGAGGTCCAATAATGGTATAAGGACCAATGCTGACCGAAGGGTCAATGTGCGAGGTGGGATCAATAGAAGCTGAGGGATGAATAGCCAAATAAATTTATCTCTAAGATTAAACTTAAAATACTGATAACTCTAAGTTATTTAATATTAAACAATTTATATTTAATTACGAATGAGACTAACGATACATAGATTATATCTTTGCAACTGAATAGAATTTGTTGAACTCAATTGATAGTTTTGCAACAATTATGTTAACTGTATCACACTTTATTTGAACTAAAAGGTTCGTTTTACAGGTTTATGGTATACGCCATGGGCAAATAGAATCTATCGAATCTGCCCATATACCTGATTAATATTATGAATACTCAATAGCGGAAATGATTGAACCGCGCGGCATTGATTCACATTTCGCGCATCAATGCCTCTTAAGAAGAAAGTATTGCAGGTCATTATCAACGACCGGATATTTCTTAAATATTTATCAAGGATAATATACAAAGTACAAAAATATTTTCTGTACTTTGTTTTTCTGTACTTTGTGATGCCCTCTCTTATTTATTGATTTAACCTAGGCTTACTACTTTTCTGAGCTCAATCAACATATCAATCGTGATGATCGGAAAATGATGCTTCAAGGCAAAATCATTGATTTGATCACCTTTTGCCATCGTCCCATCTGGATTCATCAACTCGCACAACACCACTGCAGGTTGTAATCCAGCAAGGCGAGCAAGTTCAATCGCGCCCTCTGTATGTCCTCTTCTGCCCATGATGCCATCTTTATGAGCAGATAAAGGAAAGACATGACCTGGACTGACGATATCATCGGGATGCGCTTGCCCAGCAATAGCGGCTTGGATCGTTGTAACCCGATCTTGGGCAGAAACCCCAGTAGTCACACCATGACGAGCTTCAATCGACACGGTAAATGCCGTGCCAAACTGACTTTGATTACGATTCGTCATGGGTGATAGCTGTAAGTGCTGCACAGCTTCTTGAGTCAAGCACAGGCAGACGATCCCGCTGCACTCTCGAATCAATAGTGCCATCGTAGAGACTGTCAATTTCTCTGCAGCAATGATCAGATCAGCTTCATTCTCTCGATTTTCATCATCTAATAAAATCACAGGGCGCCCTTCTCGCATTGCATCGAGAGCCGCCTGCATGGACAGATCAAAGTGATTCGGGGAAGTTAAAACAGTGTTTAAAGATTGGTTTAGCATGAAACGCTCCTCGCTAAAAAAATAAAGTGGCGAAAAACATTTCAGGGCAATTGAGCATGCAAGAAAGACAAGCGTCAGTCTCCCAACACTTGAGTCAATAAGCAGTCATCTTCTTTCATCCGGACTATAACCGTTGGCTTTGGAATCACACCAAATCTGCTGACCTTGCTTTGCAGCAAGCGCTCGCGGGCTTATCCATGAAGGATTTACCGCCAGTGGGGAGTCTCACCCCGCCCTGAAGACGTCAGACTCAGTATAATCCTCAAGGATAAAAAAGTGATTAGCATTTTTAGTCTATCGTTATATGCTTTAAATCAATCATCTCAACGCTCATCTACTCCTGAACGATTAAACGAGACCTTATCCGAGTCTCCCAAATCCTCATGCAGAATACGCCGGATCTCTAAAATAGACTGCGGAGTACCTTGCACACTGTGCGATGAGATAATCACTTTTTCAGAAAGTGCTCCGTCTAAATGTGAACTGAGATAAGGCACGACGCCATCATCAGACTCTAGCAAGGGCATAGACGCTTTACGCTTGGCGATAATAGAGTGGTATTTCACTTTAGAGGAGATCGGTAAAGTAGCCGCTGCTTTGACAAAAGGATCGCTGTCTTTTAGGTTATCAATGCTATTCGGAATTAAACGATCTTTTCCCGTAGATGAATTGAGATTACCTTCCATCAAAATCTTTGCGACATCATCAAAGCGCTCTAATAAGCTAATCGGTAACTTAATCAAGTTGCCCACCCAGCGACCAATCGTATTACTCGCAAACGGCGTCCCTCGATGGGGCGTGGCAATAAAAACAACCCGCTCGACATTCGGCATCGGCTCAAAACGGAGTATAGGATCAAGCCGCTCATGCAGTTTGGCCATACGCTCAGTATCCATGTGCCTGTTCGCAAAGACGGCATTCCACAATTCATCATGCGCTGTCGAAACCAATAGTCTTGAGATTAGACCGCCCATACTATGTCCAATCAAAACCATATCTTTCGATGCTGGCGCAGTGCCCGCTGGGTCAAAATGCTGCACGGTTTGATCCAGCGCTTCGCGGATCAAGGCGAGGTTATAG
Organism: uncultured Moraxellaceae bacterium; assembly: GCA_964373105.1. GTDB lineage: Bacteria > Pseudomonadota > Gammaproteobacteria > Pseudomonadales > Moraxellaceae > Aquirhabdus. The sequence goes on from CAYJTU010000043.1 coordinate 14,393, forward strand.
GCGATTGGGGCATTGGTCGGATAATACACTTGCCAAACTTGATAATGCTGACGTAAGGCCTCATCACCCAGCACCTCATTAGCGACATTGACCCATGCCTCCGGGCTACTGGCAAGGCCATGCAACATCACGATAATGCGCCGCTTTGGATCATAAGGCTGCATGAGATAAACATGCGGCGTGCTGATCCCTTCTGAGCGACCAAACAAGGTCCGTAGCGATTGCGTGGCAAAACCCGAACGTGCCAGCCATAACCCGTAACCTGCAGTAAAGTTCCCAGCCAACGGTACCGTCTGATCTTTGACTTTGACGCGGGTCTGCATATATGGATCGTAGGTTGCCAATTGCAAATGATGTGTGGATAAAACTTCCGGCAGCGTAAATCCAATAAATCGAAACAACACCGTCACTTCAGGAGATGGCATCTCACTATAGACGGCAGTTTTCTTCGCGGATTTAATCAGCTTATTTAAACGAGTCGTCATGCTATCGCCGAGTGGCGACTGCGGCAAGACTGCGACTAGCTCTGCGCCAAAACCATCCCGTCGATAGACACTGCGCAGACCATTAAAACGCAGTGAGGCCGCGGGAATGACTTCTTGTGGAACTTGATTCACACTGTTTAAATTCGATTGATCAATATCAACCGTCCAACTCCCCACTTTAATCCCGTCAGTAGGCCAAATACGATCTGTGCCATATAGTGCTTTTTGACGTTGGAACAATAAAATTGTCGCTTGCTGCACCGCGTAATTATAGTAATCCTTGACTTGGGTCTGACGGTCTTCAAAAGCCCGCTCCCCAGGTGTACGTCCTGTAAAAAATAAATAAGCATATGCATAACGTGCGACTTCGAACCATGCCGCAATATCCTGATCACTGCCTGTTGTATTGCTCGTTGCACTGCCCTGTTGCGCAGCATACAGCTGTGAACGGTTCATCGCAGCGAGCATCCAGACTTCGGACAATGCCGATAGACGCCGCTCATCAGTGAGCCCCGAGGTGTTTCGGATGGCTACGATACACGCATCTACATTTTTACGGCAACTTGACTCCTGCAAATCGACAACATTAAGCGCGTCCAACGTCGCAGAGCTGAGCTTAGCCGCGGTTAGAATATCGCCGCGCTGCAAGGCAATATAATCAGTAGGACGCATCGAGCTCACCTGCACCATCGCACAGCCGCTGAGTAAGCTCAATAGTCCCACGCCTACCACACCCCATCTGCTCAGAGTATTCGAAGCCATCACTGTGTCCCTACCTTGATCGGTGCAATGCCCGGCACACCCTGCCGAATCAGTTCGGAGAACAGCGGATCTAAACCTGCAGGTATTGCACGAGGATTGATATAGCCGCGCTGTTGCAGAGTCTTGAAATCATAGCCTGGGGTTAATAGCTTGGCATCCTGTGCATACTCCCCCAGATAACCCGACAGCACCAAACGATAGTCGAGCGGTAAAGTCGCAGAGATGCGCCGTGCCAAGTCGTAGACAATCGTGGTGCAATTACTGGTCAAGGTATTATAAAAACTTGGACGCTGTTCAAGCTCCTTCGCCTCATCCATATAGTTCAAGAACATCGCCCGTAAATCTTGCTGAGGCACATTAAGCCGATAGAGATAAACCTGCTCGCCGCGCACATTGCTGCGGACACGGACGATATCTCGCTCATCGGCAGCAATCATCACCACCTCAAACTCACGAAAAAAACCACCGATTGCAGAGAAACTTTCATGACGCTCTTTGCGAATCTCAAGTGAAAACACGACATGGCTACCGTCTTTAAACCCAAAAGACACCAAGGTATGTGCAATAGCAGGCCCCATCCAATAGGACAAGATCAGATCGGCTGATACCAATTGCTGAAGGTCATAGTGACGCGTTTCCCAGCGCACATCATATTGAGTCTCGCTACGCCAATTAAAATTACGCACTTTCTCTAAAGTCACTTGATCGCCCTTAACCTCAACATGTAAAACATGCGCGACATCATCAGCCCAATCACGCTGATTCAATGGTTTGATGGTGCTCCACCAGCCCAATAAACCGATAAAGGTAATCACAAAGATCAGTAATACAGTCCATTTTTGGCGGGCCAGCCATAACTGCCGCAGTGCCGCCACACTCAATACAGTCCACACAATGATCGCTACAGCTTTACCCCAGAGTACACTGGGAAATTGATACCATAAGGCAGAGCTGCCCCACACCATCACACCGATCAAGAGCAGAGATACGCAGAATCGCCCCAGTACAGTCAGTATCTGGCGAATCGGAAAACGCATGGGGCATCCTTAGAATGATGGATATGATATCGAGAGCATATATCAAAACGGATGACATGACGAAATCATCGATCACATCAAACAGATGCGATCGGACGTAAGCGCTATGGTGAAATAATGCTTAAGTCAAATTAAGCTTTAGACGAGAGATTTAAAATGATTGCGCCAGTGGTGATTAAAGAAATGCCTAAAATCGCAGTTAAATCTAATTTCTGACCATAAATAATCCAGCCGACCAGTGAGATCAACACGATGCCCACACCTGACCAAATCGCGTAAGCAATCCCAATCGGGATGGTGCGCAAGGTCAGTGACAGAAAATAGAACGCGATCCCATAGCCAATCACCACGACAATCGATGGCAATAACTGGCTAAACCCATCTGAGGATTTCAACACGGAGGTCGCGATCACTTCGGAAACAATTGCGATGGCCAGATAAGTCCAATTCATACAAGTAACACCAAATATATAAAAAAACCATGAACTCATATCAATGAGTCCATGGGTAGAAAGGATGAGGTGATTTAATGACTTAAATCCACTTGAGCCTATTTAAATTTGGCTCCTAAAGTCAGGAAGGCTGTACGCGGCGCACCCCCCAGCAAATTATAGGAAGTACCTGACGCGTCGCTTGAAGGGAACGGATTGTCGCCAAAGACAAAGAACTTCTTATTCAAGACATTATTGACGGTAAAGCTTAGGTTCAGTTCATTGGCATAGCCGACATTTTTCCAGCGATAACCGCCTCCCAGATCCCAGATGCTATAGCTTTCTACGGCATTATCGTTCACATAGGTATAGTAGCGCTTACCGATATAATTCACGCCGATATGACCAAACGCTTTGCCATCATCATAGGTGACCTCTGAGCTGCCGATCCAACGCGGCGCATCGACGACTTGCTTACCAGAACTTTGGTAAATCACGCCATTATCCGAGAAATCATCTTTGTACTTGGAGTCGTTGTAACTCAGTGAGTTACTCCATTTCAGATGCGACACAGGCGACCATGCAAGATACCCTTGTATACCGTTAGTCTCAACCCGCCCGACATTGGATAAAACCGATGGGTTACCGATAATCGCTGCGCCTTGCTGGAGTGCCAACAGTCGATTTTTAAAATCAACGTGATACACGGTCACCGAGCTCTCCAACGCACGATCACGATAGCGCCAGCCTGCTTCCGTGGTGATCGACTCTTCAGGATGAATCGTCTGTTTCACCGCATCAAATCCCGCTTGAGTCGTGTCAAATGGCGAAGCCCCACCTTTGATTACGCCGCGATACGCTGTGATATTTTGGGCGGCATCGGCAAATAGCTCATTGTGTTCGTTCAGCTTAAAATTAATGCCCGCTTGTGGCAGGAAATTCTTGGAAGCTGTCAATGACCCATTCAGTTTAAAATTAGCTGCGGTGTCGTTATAACTCTTAATCGAAGTCGTCGTGCGCGGTGTCTTAAAACCGACGTTGACGGTCAATTGATCCGAGAGCTTTAAAGTATCTTGGGCATGAAATTGAATGATATCGGTCTGAAAACCATAATTCCAACGCGTTAGATAAGGATCGGAAGGACGCTCATAAGGAGAGCTGGGTCCTGAATCCTGACCATAAAAACGCATGGCATTATCAAAATCATTACGCTCATACCAAATCCCAGTATTGAACGTATGGATGCCACTTTCAACCGTCAACGCCGACAGAATCCCTGAACGATTGATATTAAACTCAAGCGTACGTAAAGCGATGGGCAATACCGGTTTGCCACTCACCACAGGTGGATTAGGCAGCCACCATGTGCCCGTACCTTCTTGATTATGATGGTAAACCGTTGTTTTTAATGAGGCATGATCATTCAAGAAATAATCCAGCGTAGCACCGGCAAGCCAATCCTCACGCAGTCCTGATCCGTTGTAGTACGCATCGTCTTCAGAGGTCTCACCTGATGCCCATTGGTGCTTGGCAGAATTGATGGCCGTACTCCAATTCGGCGCATAATAATCCCAGTTATAACCCAACCGTCGGATGCTGTCTTTGGACTGATCCATGTAGTCGACTTCTTTGCGATCGGACCAGTTTAAAAATGCACTGAACTTTGCATTTTCAAACGTCGAGACCAGCTTAGAATTGAACTGCTGTTGCTTTTGTGCACCATCGCCACGCCACTTATCCGAATCTTGATCGGTAAAACTTAAGGATAACTTGGTATTGCTCCCAGCAATAAGCCCCGTGTCTAAACGAACAAAAGAACGCCTTGCAGAGTCCTCGCCAAAACTTTGCTGCAGATTAACACCCGCTTTATCGGATGGATCTAGCGAGTAAAATTGCAATGCTCCACCCAGATTACTGGTCGATGCCGTCCCCAAAGCCCCGGTTCCTTGCGACACGACCGCGCGGCCGATATTCTCTGAAGAGATCGCTCGTGAAATGTGTAGACCGTTATAGTTACGATAGCTCATGTCCCCAAGCGGAACATCATCCAGAGTAAAACCCAATTGATTCTGACTAAAGCCCCGGATACTGATGCGACTCCCCCACTCATAGCCGCCATATGTATCCGCGGAATTAAAGTTCACCCCAGGCAAGCGACTCACCGCTTTTAGTGGGCTTGATCCTGGCGCAGTATCCGCGATATCAGATTTGCCAATTTCAGAAACCTGACGCGTTTGGCGGGTTCCAAAAACAGTTACGGTTTGTGCTGTATCTTGGGCAATATCTTCTGCGTAGATGCCCGCACTATAGATCAAGCTTAATACTGCTGCCGCAATGGGCTTTTTTTGAAGTTGAAGCATCATATGTCCTGAAAAAATGAATAAATCAGGATTTTTACTTTTTTGAATTCCCCTCACTCTAAAATATATTTAAATAAGATACAAATATTCAAATTCAGAATTAATAAAATAAAGGGTTAACACAAGGTAAAAATCAATACGATTATTATATATTTTTTATTAACCCATTAGTTTTACATAAAATCTATAACTTTATGAGAAATATGACATTGAATCTAATATTATTAATTAATGACTTTATAATATATAGATTAACTCTATTATTAAGAATTTAAAAAATAGGGCTTATCACCATTCACCGTTGCACGATGCATCACCCGATGCTGAGGGCGATAATCATCGACGGCATAATGAAAAGTCACGCGATTATCCCAAAAAGCCACATCATCCTGCTGCCAGCGCCAGCGCACCGTGAAATCAGGGCGCTGGCTATGCTGAAAAAGAAATGTAAGCAGGGCATGACTTTCAGACTCGGATAACTCGTTAATTCGTGTGGTAAATCCTTCATTGACGAAGAGCGCTTGCAGGCCAGAAATCGGATGGGTCCGTACGACGGGATGCGTCACGGGAGGATTCTTTTTAAGCGCAGCTTCAAAACGTACCTGCTCATCAGCATTGGTTGCAAAACGATCTGCAGGAAATGACTTGGCGATATCATGCTTTGCGGTCAAACCCTTGAGTAAATGCTGAATCGCTGGAGACAATGCCGCATAAGCTGCCGTACCGCTGGCCCACAGGGTATCGCCACCTAAAGGCGGGATTTTTTTCGCACTTAAAATCGACCCCAAAGGCGGTGTTGTAGAGAAACTCACATCGGTATGCCATAGGGCATTATCCCGTAAATCATTGCGCTCAGTATCCAAAATTAAAATTTCAGGCTGCTCAGCGACATTGGGGTAAATCGGATGAATATGCAGATCGCCAAACTGCTTGGCAAAAGCATAATGCTGCTCTGGCGTCAAAGGCTGATTTCTAAAAAAGATCACTTGATGTTCGATCAGAACCTGCTCTAAAAACTGTTTGATCGTATCAGTGATCGGCTGACGAAGATCGACACCCTCGATCACTGCACCGATTGCAAGATTTAGGGGGGTGACCTGAACACCAACGGGTGTAGGTCGGGGATGAACTGTTCTAGTAGCGGTAGTAACAAGTGACATAAAGAACTCTAGAGCACTGAGTCTGTTTATGTCAGACCCGATTAAAAATATTAAAGATTAAAGCCTTAGGACGACTGGTGCTGATCCCATGGGACGAGACGCCGCTGCAAAGCACGTAGTCCAAGCTCTAGCGCCACAGCGATGATGGCAATGATCAGAATACCGACGATGACCACATCGGTCTGCAGCAACTGCGCCGCTGATTGCACCATGAAGCCCAATCCTTGGGTTGCCGCAATCAACTCAGCGGCGACAAGTGTCGACCACCCCACCCCAAGTCCGATCCGTATGCCAGTCAGAATCTGCGGCAATGCACTGGGCAGCACCACATAGCGAATGAGCTGCGCTTTGGTTGCGCCTAGAGACTTAGCGGCTAGTAGTTTTTTTTGATCGACTGCCAGCACCCCTGTCGATGTCGCAATAAAGATCGGGGCAAAGATAGCCAGATAGATCAGCAATATCTTTGAAAACTCGCCAATCCCAAACCAGATGACGATCAGTGGTAAATATGCCAGCGGTGGAATCGGCCGATAAAATTCCACCAAGGGATCGATGATGCCGCGAATCACTCGGCTCTGACCGATCGCCACACCTGTGGGTACCGCAATCAGGATCGCTGCTAATAAAGCAAAGCTGATCCGTTTCAGACTAGCACCGGTGTGCTGCCAAAGGCTGGTGCCCAAGTACCCCTCACTGGATAAGCTTAGGAAGCGCTTCAATACCGTGGCGGGAGCCGGCAAAAATAACGGTTTGATCCAGCCCGATGTCGTCACGAACCACCAGATCAGGAGCACAGTCAGCAGCGTTATGGCACTGATCAAAACCGTATTCAACCGAAAACTCAGCGCTTTTGAAGTCGTGTTCACCGTAGGAACAATATCAATATCCACTTGGAGCGTAACTTGAGTATCGGCTAGGGGTCTGTTCATAGGGATTCTCGATTAGGCGGAGACAGATTGAGTGCTTAGGGTGTGTGCATGTTGCTCAAAAACACGCTGCAACACATGCTCGCGTACCGCGATAAACTGTGGATCTGACTTAATCGATCGTGCCGACTCCCCTGCGATAAAGCGCTTAGAAAAATCAAGTGAGATCCGCTCAACAATGCCGCGTGGCGTGGGTGCAAGAACCACCAGATCTGTCGCTAGAAATACAGCCTCTTCAATGTCATGCGTGATCAGAAAAACTGGCTTTTGGGTATCCGCCCAAACGTCCAGTAGTAAGCACTGCATTTGCTCACGAATAAACGCATCTAAAGCGCCAAAAGGTTCATCCAGTAGCAGCACTTGTGGATCAGCGGCTAAGGCACGTGCCAATCCAACCCGCTGACGCTGCCCACCAGAGAGCTCCCATACTTTACGTTTTGCGAAACCCTCCAAACTCACTCGCTTTAAG
>CAYJTU010000044.1:0-9561 GCA_964373105.1 uncultured Moraxellaceae bacterium
TACGACCTACGGATTAAGAGTCCGCTGCTCTACCAACTGAGCTAACAACCCATCTGAGTGATGATGGGCGCTATTATAATGCTAAAAAGATAAAAAATTCAGTCCTCCAAATAAAATAAATTGCGAATACGATGGAAAAAGTTAATTTTTTCCAAATGATACAATTTGGTCAAATAATTCAATTTTAAGTGTGGACGGTTGTTATTTGAGCGTTTAAGATCAATCCATGCGATAAAAATTCACTCCTCTTCAGATACGAAGGAACGGATCATGCAAAGCCTCACAATAAGAGCAACAATCGTTGGGTTACTCATTCTTTTTTTAACCGCGTGTGGGTCGAGCAGTGATGATGGCGGTGGAACTCCCGTTGTGGCACCCGTGAGTGTGAATATCAGTGCGGTCACTCCGGCGGCGCCCCTCGTTGGGCAAGCGGTAAGTTTCACTGCGATGGGCACAGGTGATGGTATCAGCTATGCATGGACTTTTGGCGATGGGCAAACAGCCAGTGGCGCCAATCCCAGCCATACTTTTACAACCGCAGGAGGTTTTGATGTGGCTGTGACGGTCACGGATCAAAGAGGAGTCAGTGCCAAAGCATCCGCACATGTCGTTGTCTCCAACGCGGCAATATCTGCCAGTATTGCCAGCATCGCACCACTCAGCCCAAGTACGGGGCAAGTCGTCAACCTTCAGGGCGCAGGCACAGGTCAAGGCAGTTTGAGCTATGCATGGACTTTTGGGGATGGTCAAAAAGCGACGGGCGCAAAGGTGACTCATAGTTATAGTACTGCGGGTAATTATACGATCACGCTGGTGGTAACGGATAGCGCTGGGCAGACGGCAACAGCGTCTAATGGGATTAAGGTGGTGAGCACTCCCCCTGTAAACCCGCCAGTGGTACTGAGCAATATCAGCGCGACGCCTGAAAGTGCGGCTGTGGGTCAGCAAGTCACTGTTGCAGCGACGGGGTCGGGAGGTACAGGGACGTTAAGTTATGACTGGGACTTCGGAGATGGCAAATTCAGTGAAGGCGTGGTAGCGGGTTCTCGCGTCACGGCGACGCATGTCTATGCGACGGCTGGCAGCTACACTATTAAACTGGTTGCGACAGATGAAGCCCAGCAGACAGCCTCTACCACGAAAACTGTGACAGTCGGTGGGGTTCCTGGCGATCCACCCGTGACGGTTCAAATTGATAGCATCACACCCACCAGCCCTAGTGTGGGACAGAGTGTTAGCTTTATCGGTAGTGGCTCAGGCAAAGGCGGTATAAGCTATACGTGGAGCTACGGCGATGGGTCAGGCGGTGCAGGCGTTCCAACGACAACACCTGCAGGTAAGCCGGGTACTGCGGGTCAGCATGCCTATACTCAGGCGGGAACATATACCGTGACGCTGACGGCTGTGGACAGTACGGGACGACGGGCATCGACGACTCAGACAGTCGCGACGGTTAATGCGCCTGTACTGCCAACCGCAAATATCTATTCAGTAAAAGTTGCGAACGCACCGATCCACAGCATACCGCCACTCAGTGCTCAAACCCTGCTTGAGTTTAAGGCTGAAGGTACTGGGAGTGGGGCGTTGACCTACAATTGGGATTTTGGTGATGGCTCGACGGGTACGGGTGACACTGCAAATCATACGTATACCAACGTAGGGAGTTATACGGTCGCATTGACGGTGACCGATAGTACGGGTCTGACATCGACCAAAGCAACGAAATCGATTGATGTGGTCAACCCCTCCGCTCCATCCGCATTAACATTGATTCCACAGGTGAAGGGCTTTGTTGCCGATAGCAGCATTTATCTTGCTACAACGGTCACGGGCAGTGGCCCACTGACTTATACCTGGAATTTTGGCGATGGCAGTCCTGTGGTCACCACTCAAGATCGGACTAGTCCGCTGCATAGCTATGCAATAGCTGGTGTCTATACCGTCTCCATGACGGTCAGCGATAGCTTCAATCAGCATGCAACAGCAACGGCTGTGGTGGTTTCCCCCAATGTGATTGGAATTCTGACGTATTACGCTCAACAGATTCAGTTACGGGGCATAGCGTTTGATCACAGCAAGGGGGATTTATATTTCATCAAAGATGAAACCATCCAAAAGATGAGCGCGACAGGTGTCATTACGACTCTGGCGGGTGGTAATGATTATGGTTTCGTCGATGGTCAAGGGAGTAGTGCGCGTTTCAGCAACCCGTATGGCTTGGCCGTCGACAGTGCGACGGGCACAGTGTATGTCGCCGATACCTTAAATCAAGCCATCCGTAAGATTAGTCCCACAGGGGTGGTATCCACGTTTGCATCAGGATTCCTATATCCCCAAAGCGTACTCTTTGATTCGACCAATCAGATGTTGTACGTCACCGATACCAATAACCATACCATTGACCAAGTGACGCCAGAGGGTGTGGTCACCACGATTGCGGGACTCTTAGGTCAGTCTGGCGCAGTTGACGGTACGGGATCTGCTGCACGATTTAATCAACCGCGTGGGTTGGCTTTGGATCCAGCCACAGGGACACTCTATGTGTCTGATGAGACCAATGCGACGATTCGTAAAATCACCACAGGTGGGGTGGTGACCACAATCGCAGGAAGCGCTGGTCAGAAGGGTTTTGTTGACGGGGTAGGTGCCGCGGCGCGTTTTAGCTATCCCGCCCACATTGAATTTGATGCCGGCAGCGGCTTGCTCTACTTGGCTGACAATGGTGCAATTCGTGTGATTAACCCAGCGACGGGTGCCGTCATAACGAAAGTGGGCAATCCTGCTGGCGGAGTATTCAGTCTGACCACGACGGGCATTACCAGTGGCAATCCGGGAGCCACTTCACTGGTGGTTACTGCGCCTGGAACCATCGTGTTTAATGGGGCTTATCGAACCTCAATCAGCTCGGATACCTTCCCAGCGCTCTATCGGGTCCATGGGTTATAGCAAGACCCGACGCTGTCATCGAAAAGCCCAGATTTTTTCATCTGGGCTTTTTGTATGTGTGGGAACCTATTCACGATAGATTGTTAGGAAATCCATGTGGGTATTGTCACACCGATCTGATCTGCAACTGTTGTTTTTTAAACATTTCTAAAAACTATATAAAATAATAATAATATAAATCATAGTAGTAGCGTTTGGTATGCGCCTTGCAACCCTAGGCAATATTCTTCTTTTCGAGTCGATCATTCCCATGGGCGCAGGCATCCTACAACTTCAAAATATCTACAAGTCATTCACGCAAAAAGGGCAGAGCTTATCGGTGCTAGAGCATTTCTCACTGACGATCCAGCCAGGTGAGTTTGTCAGTATCGTCGGCAGCAGTGGCTGCGGCAAGTCGACCTTACTGCGCTTGGTTGCAGGGCTGGATGACCAGTATCAAGGCACAGTGCTATTGGGTGATCAACCTGTCGTCGGGACGAGCCTGAAGCGTGGCCTGGTTTTTCAAGAGCATCGCCTACTGCCATGGCTGACCGTCACGCAGAATATCGCACTGGCGCTCAATAATGCTGACTTAAGCGAAAAGCAAAAGAAAATCACCATCCAAGAGCATATCGATCTGGTCAAGCTCAATGGCTTTGAACATGCCTATCCGCATCAGCTGTCTGGCGGCATGGCGCAGCGCGTGGCGATCGCGCGTGGTCTGGTCAATCGTCCAGATATTTTACTGCTGGATGAACCTTTTGGCGCGTTGGATGCGATAACCCGTGGTCACTTACAGCAAGAGTTAGAGCGGATCTGGCGCACTGAAAAGATCACCATGATCTTGGTGACGCATGATATCGAAGAGGCGGTGTTCTTGGGCAATCGGGTGGTGGTCATGGAGCCACGCCCGGGTCGAATACGCAAAATTATTGAGGTGCCACAAGCGCATCCGCGCGATCGGCATAGTCCAGAGTTGCTGGCGATCAAGCGTGCCGCGCTGGCTGAGTTTGGGGAATTGATTCCAGAACCGCCGATACCTGCCAAGCCGATCTTGCACAATTTAAGTGAGTATCGTTTATCTTGGTGAGGGGTTGATATGACAGTTTTGCATATACCTTCATCTGAAAATCATCTTTTGGTTTGCAGGATTTTTTGTCTAGACTGGCTAGACAGCTTGGGATGAGTTGATTCGCAATTCATATCCATTATTTCAATGACGATTTCCATGATCACTTATTAGGGGGTTATTTTGACCATTCATGCAATCAATGTGCGTAACCAATTTCAAGGCACCATTAAAGAAATTATCCGTGGCCCAGTGGTCTCCGAAGTGGATATCGATACCCCAGCAGGCGTAATCACGTCAGTAATCACCACCCGTTCAGTCGATGAGCTGCAACTGGATGTGGGCAAATCGGTGGTTGCGTTGATTAAATCGACCGACGTGTCACTCGCCACGTTGTAATTGCTGAACCGATCTTCACGCGCGTGAGATTTGCAACGAATCTGACGCGCTTATACACCCCCTCTCAAAACCATAATCGTTTTTTTATCCTTCAAAAATCAGTAATCCAATCTCACATCCTGATGTGTTGTCATTCCCACGCTTCAATACGCGTGTTGGTGATTTCTCAACAGCTTAAGTGTTTGCTAGTGTGCAATGGCATGCGATCAGCTTATTTTTAAAATAAAAATAATTAATAATAAACAGTAGTTTAAATTTATTTAATGGCTTGGCATAGCTTCTGCAATGTGATCAATAAGCGCCTGATTAATGCAGGCGAAATCGATATTCTTTTTTTAGGAGATAGTCTCATGTCCGCTATTCAATCCCAAGATGCAGCGCTGTTGTCATTCATCGCCGCCGTAAAAGCCGACTTTGAAACGTCGCTGCGTATCCTCACCGAAAGCAATACCTTGTCCGCCACCCGTACCTTTCAAGCCTATGTGCGCGTGCCAAACCAAAAGCTGGTCGTTGCACTGACCCCGCCTGATCCATGGAAAGGTGAAACCGAAGCCCGTGCAGTCGTCGGTTCTTTTGAGGGCGAGATTGTACACGGCCCTGTCGCCGCTGGTCGTCAAGGTTCACGCTATGCGCCGATCTTTGAAGCCAATGCGGGTGTCAATGTCGTCATCCATGTCCACACGCCCTATTTGGGTGGCTGGGCAAGTTCGCACCGTGTGCTGCCGATTCTGTATGCCGCTGCGCAACGTCATACCTTGGCACGCGAGATTCCGGTCTATGTCGATCGTCGTCCGGGTGAGCCTGCCTTTATCAATGATGTGATCCGTGCCAATCCACATACGCCTGCGATCTTGGAGGCCAATGGCGGCGCGACCTTCTGGGGCCAGAGCATCATTGAGGTGTCGCGCTTTATTTGGAATCTGGAAGAGGGTGCATATTTCCAAGGCATCGCTGAAAACTTAGGCGGCTCACAAGAGTTTGGTCCGGGCGTGCTGGATCAACAATGGAACATGGGCTTTGTCAAAAAGCAGGATAGCGCCGCTTAAGTGCGCGACATGCTGTAGACCTTTTAAGTTCGCAAGATTCAAGAGCTGCTGCGTAGCAATACGGGGGGCAGTAGTTCTTGACCCAAAGCTTTTTATAAAAAACAGACAATGTCATATGACAGCCAAAAGGAGATGATCAGACCCGAAAGCCATGGGCATCATCATCCACACCTCCGTTTAAAGCCACTCATCCAAACATCAGACTTGCACTGTATTCGAAGGTTGTTGCTATGCCTGTTTTAAACACATTTAATCATCGTTACCCACTGTTGCGTTGTCTGCTGCTCTATCGCTATATGCCGTGGGGCTTTGCAGTGACGGCCAGTTTGTTTTTGATCGTCAATTTAAGTTTGGCGGGGCAGCAGTGGTTGATTGGCCGTGCGGTGCATGATGTTGAGCGGCATGTCGCCGTGGTGCAGTTGCCCAGCGGCGAGCTGGATTATCACGTGGCGGTGTTTTGGCTACTGGTGCTGATCGGGGTGGCGCTGACCCGTGGGGTGTTGCAGTACTTGGCCGGCATCATGTCGTTGACCATCGGTCAAGACTTGCTGTTTATCCTGCGCGAGCGGATTTTGTCGCAGGTGCAGCGCTTGGATCTCGCCTATCACTGGCGCCATGGGGTCGGCGAGATCGTCACCCGCACCACGCGCGATGCCGACAAGCTGCGCGATGCGCTGATCAATTTTTGGCGGCAAGTTTTTGAGACTGGCGTGGTGGTGCTCGCGGCAGTGGGCATCATGTGCTGGTATGACGTGTGGTTGGGCTTAGTACCACTGCTGTTGACCTTGGCGGGCATCCTGATCCTCGTCCAGCAGACCAATCACTTGGTGACGCTGGATCAGGCGGTAGGCCGTGCCTATGACCAAGTCAATCAGAACTTGAGTGAAGGGGTGGCTGGAGTGCGGGTGATCAAGGCCTTTGCACTGGAACCGATACGGATTGAAAGCTTTAGTCAGCAAGTGCAGCTGTTCACTACGCATGCCCGTACGGCACTGGCCTATGCCACCTCGCGGATTCCCTTGCCGCAAGTCGTCATCGCGCTGGGTCATGTCTGGGTGCTGGGTTATGGCGCTTGGCTCGTTAGTCAGGGGCGCTTGAATTTAGGGGAGCTGGTGGCGGCGGTGTTGATCGCCAATACCTTGATTCTGCGCGTCGAGACGATTGGCCGTGTCATGCAGGTCTTTGCCGATGCGCGCTCATCGGCAGCTCGGCTGTGGGATGTCTTGGATGCAGAGCCTGAGATAGACAGCGGAAGTCAGGTGGTTGCGGATACTGCACTGGGTTTGTCCTTTGCTCAGGTGCAGGTTTCTGCGCATGGCGGCGGTAAGGCAATTTTGCAGCATTGTGATTTTACGATCCATCCCGGTGAGATCGTGGCTTTGGTCGGGCAGACGGGGTCAGGCAAGAGTACCTTGATGAGCCTATTGCCGCGCTTGGTCGATGCTGATCAAGGGCAAGTCTCTATTGGCAATGATCAACAGGGATGGCAAAACATTCAAACCCTCGATCTACAGCAATTGCGCCAGCGTGTGCATGTGGTGCCGCAAGAGAGTTTTCTGTTCTCCGATACGCTCGCCAGTAATTTACGTCAGTCGGCGCCGAAGGCGACGGATGATGAGCTCTTGGAGGCGCTGCGTTTAGCGTCGGCCAGTGAGGTGCTGGAGCGTCTGGAGTATGGTCTTGAGACGAGGCTCGGGGATCGCGGGGTGACGCTTTCCGGCGGACAACGGCAGCGCATTTGCTTGGCGCGCGCACTCTTAACACGTGCCGCGATATTGGGTCTGGATGATGCGACCAGTGCACTCGATGCCGCCACCGAACAAACCATCCTGCACAACATCAGACAGTATCAAAAAAACGATGGTCATCCGATCACGGTCTTGATCGTGTCGAGCAAACTCTCGACCGTACTGATGGCGGATCGCGTCCTCGTGCTGGCCGAGGGTCATATCCAAGCGCAAGGTACGCACCATGAACTGCAAGAAAGCAGCCCTGCTTACCGTGAATTGATGGGAATATAACGCCATGATCCGAGGAAATAAGGCGCTCAGCGACATAGAGCTAGAAGAAGCGCTTGCCAACAAGTCTCTTGATCGTGGCATGTTTTGGCGGTTGCTGCCATTGCTGCGACCCGTGAAGAAGTTGGTCATCGGCGCGATCCTGATTGAAATCTTACTGGTGGTGACGATCTTCTTTAGACCGTGGTTGGTGCGGGTAGTAATCGACCAAGGGTTGTTGCCTGATCTGCATGGTGGCTATCAGTTGGTCTGGTCGGTGATCGCATGGGCGACTTTTGGACTGGGGCTGACATGGTCTTTGCGTTTTGTACTATCAGGCGTGGGTCAGTATCTCTCTGGCAGTGCAGCAATACGGGTGATCAATGATCTGCGCATTCAGATCTTTCGGCATGTACAGGCGCTCAGTGTCGGCTACTTTGATCGGACTAAAGCAGGCCGCATCACCACGCGCGCGGACAGCGATGTGAATACTTTAGAGCCGCTCTTGATCCAAGGACCGCCGGAGTTTCTCTCGACGATCCTGCGCTCACTGGTGGCGGGGATCATGCTCTGGCATATCTCGCCGCTGCTGTTCGCCAGTGTGGCGGGGGTGATTCCGCTGCTCTTGGTTGCAACCTTATTGTTTAAACGCATTTCTCAGAAAAACTGGGCAGTCGTTGCCGAGAACCGCAGTCGCTTTACCGCGCATCTGGTCGAGACCGTGGCAGGGGTGCGGCTGATCAAACAGGGTGGGCGTGAACTGGATAATCTCAATGTCTATCGTGGGCTGCTGTGGGATTTTAATCGTGCCTTAATTCGTGGCAATTTGCGTTCGAGCTGGTTCGCCCCCTTTACGGCAGTGCTGACCACCACGGCAATGGCGATTTTGCTGCTGGTCGGTGCACGCGGTATGGCGCTCGGTGAGATTACGATGGGACAGGTCGCCGCCAGTATGTTCTATATCTTTATCTTCTTGGGACCGCTGCAAGAGCTCAATGAGCTGTTTGAGCGCTATGCCAATGGCACCGCGTCGGCACAGCGCATCTTCTTGCTGCTGGATACTAAAGCTGAGGTCAATGATGCCGAGCAAACCCAGCCTCTGACCCAAGTGCGCGGCGAGGTGGAGTTTCAGCAGGTGCACTTTCGCTATCAGGCCAAAGGTCGCCCTGTGATTGAGGATTTAAGCCTTAAAGTGCCTGCGGGTCAGGTGCTAGCCATCGTGGGGCCGACGGGGCATGGCAAGAGTACTTTGGTGCAGTTGCTGACGCGTTTTTATGACGTCAATGGCGGTGCGGTCACCATCGATGGTGTCGATGTGCGGCAGATCAGGCAGACCGATTTACGCCGTCATGTCGGGGTGGTGCTGCAAGACAATGTGCTGTTTAGCGGTTCGATCCTTGATAATTTACGCCTTGCCGCGCCTGCATCTAGTGATGAGCAGTTGATCGCTGCGGCTCGCGCGCTGGGTGTCGATGAAGTGCTGGAAAAACTACCATATGGCTATCACACGCAAGTCGGCTCACTGGGCAGTGCGCTCAGTCATGGTCAGCGCCAACTGGTCTGTTTGGTGCGTGCTTATGTGGCTGACCCTGCAATTCTGGTCTTGGATGAGGCGACCTCGGCGGTTGATGTCTTGACCGAGCGGCGCATTCAGCGCGCACTGCGTACGCTCTGCGAGGGGCGCACGGCAATCATCATCGCGCATCGTCTCACCACGATTCGGGATGCCGATCAGATCGCAGTGATTCGGCACGGTCAAGTGGTTGAGCTGGATCATCATCAGCAATTGATCGCACAGGATGGTATCTATGCCAATCTCTATCGTGCCTATGAACGCAGTGCCCATGGCGTGACGACCTCGCAGCATGCCACTTCAGAAACACTTCCACCCAGTACGCCGCATCTGGCGTCTGTCTAGGTTTTTCAGGAGGTCATGCGCCCATCGCTCGCATGACCCGCGTATCTTTATAAGTGCCCGACTATAAAAAAGCGTATTCAGTATCTCGACTGAATACGCTTAAAGGGCTTTAGCGCCCGTTGCGATGGGCTATCCTTAACACCGTTCTTCTGATGATCTGTCGCTCAGCCTTGCTGTACACGCGGCTCAAACAGCGATTGCTCCCAG
>CAYJTU010000044.1:9571-21747 GCA_964373105.1 uncultured Moraxellaceae bacterium
CAAACGCTATCTCTTCCAGAGGTTTACGGACACGCGGCGCAAATTCACGGGCTTTTAGCTCATCACCCAAGTGATCTGCATCGGGACTGTGATAGCCGAGACCGACCAGCGACAAAATGCGGATATGCTCAGGCAGATTGAACGCCGCACGCAGCGCATCACGATCAAAACCGCCGATCTGTCGGGTGACGAGGTCGAGTGCGCGTGCTTGCAGGGTGAGACTCAGTGCCGCAGCGCCAGTGTCGTAGGAGGCTGAGTTATTGCCATTCGGCGTGCCGTCAGTCGAGCGGGTATCCGCCAGTACCGCGATCAGCACAGGTGCATGGCCTATCCACACCTGATTGCGCTCGACAATCGTGGCGTAGGCACGCTCATAGGATGCAGCATCGACATGGTTGTTCCACACGATAAAGCGCCACGGTTGCAGGTTATAAGACGAAGGCGCCCAGCGTGCAGCCTCAAGGACAGTATGGATTTGATCCAGACTCACGGCACGCTTTTGATCAAACAGCCGTGGACTCCAGCGCGCGCGGATCACGTCATGGATTTCGATGGGGGTGGGAAAGTTGCTCATGGGGTTAACTCCAGCAGATCAGGGCTAAAAAGGAAAGATCACCCTACTTTGCAGAAAACATGCCACTCAAAATGATGAGATTTAAAATATTAAGTTGTTGAAAATAATCATAATAAAATTTAGTGCAAAGTGAACTTTGCCTGAGTTGCGCCTCAGCTGACTTAATCCAAACAGCCACTGTTGGGAAATCAACATTGTGGCTGTTGTATTTTCATCAAAAACGCTTAAAAACCATTATCCCAGCTGTTTATTGCATATGCCGCTATGGTTTTTTTGAGGCTTTCTAGTGAGTGAGCACTGATTAATTTTATGAAAATAAAGACATTATTATTTTAATTGGTCGGCCAAAAACAAGCTGGCGCGGCTCTTGCTCCATCAGTAGAAGATCTATCCTTTTTGTCCGTTTTGGCAATGGTTCAGTCTGATCATTGCTTTTTTTTATAGAAGTTTGTTTAAGCGCTGCAAGTTGCGGTGATTGAGAGGTGAAGTGATGCGTTTGTTTAAAACGGTTTTAACCCTAGTGCTGCCTGCGGTGATGCTCATGAATACCGCTCACGCCACCAGTGCGCCGCAAGCCCTGCGAATCGCGGTTGTGGCCAACTCCGTATCCGGCAAAGTCAGCTTTGTCGGTGCGCCGCAGATCGTGGCGAACGATGAAATCTTGAAAGCCGAACTGGCTAAACGCAATGTCGCCTTGCAGTGGGTGCCCATCACCCCAGCATCGGTCGCGACCTTGGTCAATGAAGCCTTTACCAATAAACAAATCGACTTTGCCTTCTATGGCGATTTGCCTTCGGTGATCTTGAACTCATCAGGCACTTCCACCCGTCTGGTTGCACCGGGCAATGTTGGGAATAACGTCTATTTGGTGGTGCCGCCCAACTCGACCGCAGGCTCAATCAGTGATCTGAAAGGCAAACGTATTGCCCTACATCGTGGACGTCCGTGGGAAGTGAGCTTCGGCAAACTGCTGTCGACCAATCGCCTGACCTTTAACGACATCAAAGTCATCAACCTCAATCCGCAAGCGGGCGCTGCGGCGCTTGCTGCTGGCAGTGTCGATGCGTTCTTCACCATGAGTGATGCCTATACGCTGTCTGATAAAGGCGTGGGCAAAATCATCTGGTCCTCACAGAGCTTACCGGATGACTGGAAAATGCGTGCCGAGCTGTGGGGTGCAACCGACTTTATCCAAAAGTATCCTGAGATTACCCAACTCTTGGTCGATGCCAATATCCGCGCGGTGTATTGGATCTCGCAAGACAAGAACAAAGACAAGTTCATCAGCGAACAAACCAAATTCGGTCAACCCGCAAGTGTGATTCAACGCGAGTACCAGAACAAATACGGCTCATGGCAGCAGAACTGGTCACCGCTGTTTACGCCTACGCTGACACAACATTATCAGCAGGTCGCCAGTTATGCGCTCACCTCGAAACTGATCCGCAAGCCCGTAGATGCCAATCAACTCCTTGAACCAAAATTCATACCGATCGCGCTCAAAAACTTGAAGCTGGATAAGTATTGGTCAGGCAGTGCTGAACCGACGAAGGGCGCGGGGAGTGGCGGTACTGCGAGAGCTAAACCATGACGCTGTTGACTGCACATGAAGGCGCGGTCAACGTTGATTCAACGAAAAGACCGCTGCATTGGCGTTGGCCTATATCACTGCGCTCGCTAGGCGTGCTTGCGGGTTGGATCTCACCTGTATTATTACTCCTTGCTTGGATCTGGGTCACGCGTGCCCAGATTTTCCCTGAGCAGATCGTCGTACCGCCCGGCGTGGTCTGGGATGCCTTCATTGAACTCAAAGACAGCGGGGAATTGCAGTCGCATCTGCAAGCCAGTTTATTTCGACTGTTTTCTGGGTTTGGGATTGGCGTCGTGAGTGGTGTGCTGTTTGGTGTGGGTTTAGCGCTGTCACAGACCGTGCGGGTTTATTTTGGTTTGCTGTTTGAAGCCCTGCGCCAAGTGCCGACTTTGGTGTTGATTCCGATGTTTGTCTTGTTCTTTGGCATTGATGAGACACTGAAGATCGTCATCATCGTCAAAGCCACTTTCTTTCCGGTGGCGATGGCGACTCAGGAAGCGGTGCGTACCATTCCCAATCAGTATCTGGAGCTCGGCAAAGTCTACCAACTCAAACCGCTGACGTGGTTTAGCAAGATCATCTTTCCTGCCACTCTCCCGCCTGTGCTGACGGGTATCCGTATCGCCTTAAGTCGTTCATGGTTAATCTTGGTTGCGGTGGAACTGATGGCGGCAGACAGTGGCATCGGCCAAATGATGGAAATGGCGCGGCAAATGCTGCGACTGGATATCGTCATGGTCGGCGTGATCCTGACTGGATTGATTGGCTTTGGGCTCGATAAGGGCATACGCCTCATCGAGCAATTGTTTAGTCGCTGGAAGCCTGTGGGAGCGGAGACATGAGTGAGAGCTATTCATTAGGTGTGAAGCGTTTGTTTCCGCAGTGGATTAGGCGCTGGGACTTACGCGGTTTACTCGTGCCGCTGCTGCTCCTGCTGGCTTGGCAATATATGTCGGGCAGGGGAGCAAGCCATGCCTATGCCTTTGTGCCCTTGCAACAGGTCTGGTACTCCTTGCAGACCTTGATCATGTCGGGCGAGCTATGGGTCAATTTACTCGGCAGCCTGCACCGTACCACCGTGGGTTTACTTGTCGGCATCGGATTAGGTTTGCTGGTCGGCAGCCTGATGGCACTGTCCAAGATCGCCAATACCCTGATCGGCCCACTCTATCATTCGATCCGCCAAGTGCCACTGCTAGGCCTTACGCCGCTGATCGGTCTGTGGATGGGCAATGGCGAACCCGCCAAAGTGTTTATCATTACCTTGGCGGCATTTTACCCTGTGGTGTTGAACACCTTTGAAGGACTGCGGCAGGTGGATGTCCAGCATGCTGAGCTGGCACAGGTCTATCAGTTTAATCGCCGTCAGTACTTTTGGCGGGTCCGTGTGCCTGCGGCGATCCCGAGCATCTTGACGGGTTTTCTGCATGCGGTGACCTTTGCATGGATAACTGCAATCGGCAGTGAATTGCTGTTTAATGCAGGTGCTGGCTTGGGCAATCTGATGATGACCGCAGAGGTCGGTGCGCATATGGATATCATCATGATCTGCGCGATCACCGTGACGATCTTGGGCGTGCTGATGACGCAAGTGGTGCAGGCTTTGTCGCGAAGATTGCTACGGTGGCGTCCGCCGCAGGGGTGATTTTTTGTGATAGACGGAAAGGCTATTTCTTTAGGGGAGTGGCCTTTTTTTTGTTTGGGGTGTTTGTGATTATCTATGTACGATCAGGGTTTTATTGGTTAGATTGGGTGAGTGGCGTGTCGCGGATTTTGAGGGGATTGGGGCGTTGGATGTTGAGCTGGGGTTGAATCGTAACCTATGCTTGCTTAATGGAGTACGTAATGATGGCCTTGCCTAAAGGTTTTGAGATTGTTTTTGCAAGTGATACTCGATTCGAATTTTTAATGGTTGAGATTTATTGCTATGGTTATAGAGTTCTTCAATTAAGCCGTGAAAGTGGAATGGAAAATATCGAAATTGAGTTTTTATTAGATTTGAGGGCGGTACCTAAAGAGATAGACATTAAGTTTTCCTTAGTGGATTTTTATAAAGTTTTAGAGATCGCTAAAAATGATCTAATAAATTACGGCAATGATAAAAATAATAATGAGTGACTTGGATTGGTGGCAAAGATAGATAGGGCATTTAACTAGCAAGCGTAGGATGGGTTTTAACCCATAAACGGCATCTGATAAGGTCGAATCCAAACTGAGTAGGGAGTATTCGACGTTTCGTCGTTGTGTAAAGCTTGGGGTATATGAGCCGGATTGGTGTGGTAATGATCGTTTAGAGTTGAGTGCAGAGTGATGGGTTAAAACCCATCCTAAGCTTGCTGTGCTTGGTTTTTTAAAGTATCAGATGCCTTATCAAGTCGATTATCAATCAAAATTAGCTTGAATGGTGTTGACAGCCAAGACGGTATCTACGCGTGTTACTCGGGGTGGGGCACGCAGTCGCCGCCGCCAGCGGTAAGCTGTTTGCAACCAGCCCTCGCTTTTGCAGCCGCGTTTACAAGCTCCGGGAGTTGGGAGTATTCGGGTTCCACGCCCACGCACTGGGCCCGGGTCGTGTCGATCAGGCGGGTAGTCCACCAGAGCATGCCGCTTAAGGCCTGCAGGGAGCCAGTCCAACGACTTGAGGCATCGCTCATGCTAGTCTGAACTTGAGCGAGTGCTGTTCGGCAGGAGCTCTGCTGCTCACGTTCGCGTTCAAGTTCGGCGTTCCGTTGCGCGACATGATGGCGTTCCTCATCCGCCAGCCGCTGGCGCTCCTGCATGGCCTGTACGTATTCGGAGCTCTCGTTGCCGCTAGGCTCGGTCGAGCCATGATCTTCGTCCGACTGGGAGCCGCCCAAGTCGAGTTGTGACCCGCTGTGAACGTTCGATGGCGGTCGCACCGTTGATTGCTGATTGATGCTGGACGGCAGCATGGGGGGAGGCGGTGCGACCCCGAACGGATAATGCATGTCTGCAGATGTCGGCGCGGCGCGGCGAACCGCTGGTGTTGCCCGGCGCGGCTCAATTGGTGGGGCGGCGGGAGAGACCCGCGGTGGCAGCGGTTTTAGTGGTTCTGGTGGCGGCATTGGACTCGCTGTCACGAAGCCTCCGGCGCGCGAGCTGCCCGTGGTCTGCACGGGCGATGCGCCGATTTTCGGCGCCACCCGATAGTCGCTGGAGGTCACCGGTAGCCCCATGCTCCGCAGTGCTTGCAGACGATCAATTTCGGCGCGTTGCTTCCGCTCCTCAAGGCTTTCTAAGCTCTGCACGGTCTGAGCTGTGGAATATGGGCGCGCAGAGGTGGTGGTGACGGAGCGTGGCGGCGAGGGGATGGGAGCTGTCTTGACGCGAGCCGCTTGTTCGGCGGACACACGTTGCCTCTCCATTTCAGCACGCGCGGCACGTTGCCGCCCGTCTTGTATGGCTTGATCAGACGCTGCGTAGTCCTCTAGTCCTACCGTTTTCAGAACGTCCTTTGCCGCAGCAGATCCTTCAGGGTCTTTCAGAGCGGCTTTGTTCTGCATGACTTGACCTGTCGTCTGAATGATTCCAACAAGGATGCTCGGATCAAAGCCTGCTGCCTTAGCGGCTTCTGGCGTGATCGCTTGTGTTGTAATTGAGTATGGATTCGCTTTGGCTGGCTTTGAAAGATCAAATTGTGGTGAGGCGCCCTCAATCTCCATCCGTTTTAGCTGCTTCCAAGCAGGTTCAGGGACGGTAGAAATGGTGGTCCCGAAGAGTTCTCTTTGAAGATTCTCAGGCCACTGCATGGCAGCACGAATCCAGGCTGTTGTCTTTCCGCAGTCCTGCAGATCAGCCGATGAATTTGGCCAGTACTTTGCGCAGGTATCGCTACGTGACATACAGATTCGTAATTTATTCGCCTCATCGGTGGACAATGTTTCCCTGCAAGACGGATTATCAAGCACGCTTTCCATTCCGAATGACGCCGTGACTGAGAGCCACATCAAGCCGAAACTGAAAACAGCGCCGACTGAATAAGATTTTGGAATCAACTCAATCTCCATAGTTTTAGTCGGGTCTTGACTGCAGAAGCGAAAGTTCTACGGGGATATAGCCGTCTTTACTTGCACAGCAAAGCTTTTGACCAATTTGGTCCGCGCAATCTTCACGGCGTACATAAAGTCACGGTTGTTGGCGCCTGCAAACTTAGGAGTCGTCTCCTGCCTGTGCTTTACATTCGCAATCACGTCGGGGCCCGCTACCAGATTGGGATCAATAAAGATGATCGAACAATTCGCGGTGTGATCATTGTGAATGATGGAAGAAGGGATGAATTTGCTGTCTAGGTTAATGAAGTTGAGATCTAGATCCATGATGCCGACATAATCTGCACCGCCCTCGAAGCCCTCTGGGATGCTTTTAACGATACGAACTTCCTTAAACACGGTCTTCAATGGAAGGAAGAGCGCGCCCATCAACCCCTGTTCCGAAAGGACGATTTCACGGTCCTCCGCAATTTCATCTGGGTTAAGACTCATGCTGCCGATTACGGTGCTGAACCGCTCCCTTAGAACGGCGTTGTAAGTGAGAGAGTTCACCGTGTTCTTAGAGAGAACGACTGCCAGAACCTTGCTCTTCGCGTTCTCAATATGGGTTCGTGATTGATTAAGTTGGTCTTCCTTAACCAAATTTACGTAGCGATCTTCCAGCGGCGCTTTCAGTGGAAGCGTCGCACAAGAAGTCAGGCTGAAAGCTAAAACACCAGCGAACAGCGATCTGTAAAAAATGTTTGTGAGCAAAAAAGTTCCCCTTGTTATTCTGGTAGTTCTTTATTATTTATGAACACTCTAGGCGTAGCCTAGCATTTCATCTTGAAGATGTTGCACTTCCTTGAGGGTTTCGATAATTACTCTTGTGCCCGCGTCCCCAAATGTTACCGTTGTCCGGTACTTCCGAAGATCACTTTCGCCCTCGAAACCCCAACTACTCTAATGTGTCACCATTGACTCAAAAATGCCAAAGTGTGATGCATAAGACACTTTTGTGAATTATAAATATTCAACTGAATATGTCATTCAGTTGTCGTTAAGTCAAGATAACTTGTAGGTTTTTACATCCGTGTAGAAAGCGTAGGGTGCAATAACCAAAGGGGATTGCGACATGTGCATATGATATACAAACACAATTTATTTGTGGGATTGTTTGGGTTTTCACATGCGGTTCATGGGTTTTATTTCGGCTAACGTAGCAAGCGTAGGATGGGTTTTAACCCATCAACAGCATCTGATAAAGTCGAATGCATAGAATTAAGCCTATAGCCAAGCCTATCGACAAATGATTTCAAAGCATCCTGTACATATCGACGCGATGGTGGTATTGCCAGATCATTTACATCTCTTGCTTACCCTGCCAGATGGGGATGATGATTATGCAAAGCGTGTATCTTGCCTCAAAGGGCAATTCTCACGTCAAATCCCGAAAATAGAGTTTGTTAATGAGAGTAGGACTAGCAAAAATGAGCGTGGGGTCTGGCAACGACGCTATTGGGAACATCGGATTCGGGATAACTTAGATTATCAGCGTCATGTGGATTATATTCATTATAATCCTGTTAAGCATGGACATGTTTCAAAGCCATCAGATTGGTTATATTCGACTTTCCATAAGTATGTAGAGCAAGGGATTTATCCTCTGGATTGGGCGTATGATTTCATCACAGATTTGGAAGGGATTGGGATGTCAGATGTTTAGCTGGGGTAGAACCCCAGCCTACGCTTGCTGATGATGACCGCTGAAGTCGGTGCGCATATGGATATCATCATGATCTGCGCGATCACCGTGACGATCTTGGGCGTGCTGATGACGCAAGTGGTGCAGGCTTTGTCGCGAAGATTGCTACGGTGGCGTCCGCCGCAGGGGTGATTTTTTGTGATAGACGGAAAGGCTATTTCTTTAGGGGAGTGGCCTTTTTTTTGTTTGGGGTGTTTGTGATTATCTATGTACGATCAGGGTTTTATTGGTTAGATTGGGTGAGTGGCGTGTCGCGGATTTTGAGGGGATTGGGGCGTTGGATGTTGAGCTGGGGTTGAATCGTAACCTATGCTTGCTTAATGGAGTACGTAATGATGGCCTTGCCTAAAGGTTTTGAGATTGTTTTTGCAAGTGATACTCGATTCGAATTTTTAATGGTTGAGATTTATTGCTATGGTTATAGAGTTCTTCAATTAAGCCGTGAAAGTGGAATGGAAAATATCGAAATTGAGTTTTTATTAGATTTGAGGGCGGTACCTAAAGAGATAGACATTAAGTTTTCCTTAGTGGATTTTTATAAAGTTTTAGAGATCGCTAAAAATGATCTAATAAATTACGGCAATGATAAAAATAATAATGAGTGACTTGGATTGGTGGCAAAGATAGATAGGGCATTTAACTAGCAAGCGTAGGATGGGTTTTAACCCATAAACGGCATCTGATAAGGTCGAATCCAAACTGAGTAGGGAGTATTCGACGTTTCGTCGTTGTGTAAAGCTTGGGGTATATGAGCCGGATTGGTGTGGTAATGATCGTTTAGAGTTGAGTGCAGAGTGATGGGTTAAAACCCATCCTAAGCTTGCTGTGCTTGGTTTTTTAAAGTATCAGATGCCTTATCAAGTCGATTATCAATCAAAATTAGCTTGAATGGTGTTGACAGCCAAGACGGTATCTACGCGTGTTACTCGGGGTGGGGCACGCAGTCGCCGCCGCCAGCGGTAAGCTGTTTGCAACCAGCCCTCGCTTTTGCAGCCGCGTTTACAAGCTCCGGGAGTTGGGAGTATTCGGGTTCCACGCCCACGCACTGGGCCCGGGTCGTGTCGATCAGGCGGGTAGTCCACCAGAGCATGCCGCTTAAGGCCTGCAGGGAGCCAGTCCAACGACTTGAGGCATCGCTCATGCTAGTCTGAACTTGAGCGAGTGCTGTTCGGCAGGAGCTCTGCTGCTCACGTTCGCGTTCAAGTTCGGCGTTCCGTTGCGCGACATGATGGCGTTCCTCATCCGCCAGCCGCTGGCGCTCCTGCATGGCCTGTACGTATTCGGAGCTCTCGTTGCCGCTAGGCTCGGTCGAGCCATGATCTTCGTCCGACTGGGAGCCGCCCAAGTCGAGTTGTGACCCGCTGTGAACGTTCGATGGCGGTCGCACCGTTGATTGCTGATTGATGCTGGACGGCAGCATGGGGGGAGGCGGTGCGACCCCGAACGGATAATGCATGTCTGCAGATGTCGGCGCGGCGCGGCGAACCGCTGGTGTTGCCCGGCGCGGCTCAATTGGTGGGGCGGCGGGAGAGACCCGCGGTGGCAGCGGTTTTAGTGGTTCTGGTGGCGGCATTGGACTCGCTGTCACGAAGCCTCCGGCGCGCGAGCTGCCCGTGGTCTGCACGGGCGATGCGCCGATTTTCGGCGCCACCCGATAGTCGCTGGAGGTCACCGGTAGCCCCATGCTCCGCAGTGCTTGCAGACGATCAATTTCGGCGCGTTGCTTCCGCTCCTCAAGGCTTTCTAAGCTCTGCACGGTCTGAGCTGTGGAATATGGGCGCGCAGAGGTGGTGGTGACGGAGCGTGGCGGCGAGGGGATGGGAGCTGTCTTGACGCGAGCCGCTTGTTCGGCGGACACACGTTGCCTCTCCATTTCAGCACGCGCGGCACGTTGCCGCCCGTCTTGTATGGCTTGATCAGACGCTGCGTAGTCCTCTAGTCCTACCGTTTTCAGAACGTCCTTTGCCGCAGCAGATCCTTCAGGGTCTTTCAGAGCGGCTTTGTTCTGCATGACTTGACCTGTCGTCTGAATGATTCCAACAAGGATGCTCGGATCAAAGCCTGCTGCCTTAGCGGCTTCTGGCGTGATCGCTTGTGTTGTAATTGAGTATGGATTCGCTTTGGCTGGCTTTGAAAGATCAAATTGTGGTGAGGCGCCCTCAATCTCCATCCGTTTTAGCTGCTTCCAAGCAGGTTCAGGGACGGTAGAAATGGTGGTCCCGAAGAGTTCTCTTTGAAGATTCTCAGGCCACTGCATGGCAGCACGAATCCAGGCTGTTGTCTTTCCGCAGTCCTGCAGATCAGCCGATGAATTTGGCCAGTACTTTGCGCAGGTATCGCTACGTGACATACAGATTCGTAATTTATTCGCCTCATCGGTGGACAATGTTTCCCTGCAAGACGGATTATCAAGCACGCTTTCCATTCCGAATGACGCCGTGACTGAGAGCCACATCAAGCCGAAACTGAAAACAGCGCCGACTGAATAAGATTTTGGAATCAACTCAATCTCCATAGTTTTAGTCGGGTCTTGACTGCAGAAGCGAAAGTTCTACGGGGATATAGCCGTCTTTACTTGCACAGCAAAGCTTTTGACCAATTTGGTCCGCGCAATCTTCACGGCGTACATAAAGTCACGGTTGTTGGCGCCTGCAAACTTAGGAGTCGTCTCCTGCCTGTGCTTTACATTCGCAATCACGTCGGGGCCCGCTACCAGATTGGGATCAATAAAGATGATCGAACAATTCGCGGTGTGATCATTGTGAATGATGGAAGAAGGGATGAATTTGCTGTCTAGGTTAATGAAGTTGAGATCTAGATCCATGATGCCGACATAATCTGCACCGCCCTCGAAGCCCTCTGGGATGCTTTTAACGATACGAACTTCCTTAAACACGGTCTTCAATGGAAGGAAGAGCGCGCCCATCAACCCCTGTTCCGAAAGGACGATTTCACGGTCCTCCGCAATTTCATCTGGGTTAAGACTCATGCTGCCGATTACGGTGCTGAACCGCTCCCTTAGAACGGCGTTGTAAGTGAGAGAGTTCACCGTGTTCTTAGAGAGAACGACTGCCAGAACCTTGCTCTTCGCGTTCTCAATATGGGTTCGTGATTGATTAAGTTGGTCTTCCTTAACCAAATTTACGTAGCGATCTTCCAGCGGCGCTTTCAGTGGAAGCGTCGCACAAGAAGTCAGGCTGAAAGCTAAAACACCAGCGAACAGCGATCTGTAAAAAATGTTTGTGAGCAAAAAAGTTCCCCTTGTTATTCTGGTAGTTCTTTATTATTTATGAACACTCTAGGCGTAGCCTAGCATTTCATCTTGAAGATGTTGCACTTCCTTGAGGGTTTCGATAATTACTCTTGTGCCCGCGTCCCCAAATGTTACCGTTGTCCGGTACTTCCGAAGATCACTTTCGCCCTCGAAACCCCAACTACTCTAATGTGTCACCATTGACTCAAAAATGCCAAAGTGTGATGCATAAGACACTTTTGTGAATTATAAATATTCAACTGAATATGTCATTCAGTTGTCGTTAAGTCAAGATAACTTGTAGGTTTTTACATCCGTGTAGAAAGCGTAGGGTGCAATAACCAAAGGGGATTGCGACATGTGCATATGATATACAAACACAATTTATTTGTGGGATTGTTTGGGTTTTCACATGCGGTTCATGGGTTTTATTTCGGCTGTCGCAATGCGCTTGGGCTTATTGCGACTTACTTGGGCTAAAAAGCGTTGACTACCCCTATCACGCAGCTTATTCTTTCACTGCTGACACCCATTGTCAGTCTAGTTTGACAGCTAGGTTGTAGGAGGGCGCACAAACCGAGCGTTTAGCGGTTTGCTGTGCGTACTCTAGTCGCATCTATATGGTGAGACTGGGGAGGACGCGTTCGCGCGTGCTGGTACTCCTTCTACACCAGTCTGTCAACCTCTTCAGTCTTGCCACCTCATATGACAGTGAAGGGTAAGACACTTTTCTAATTTAGAAGGTGTAACTCATGATCCACTCATTTAATAATAGACAACTACAAATAAACCATAAGATATTCGCAATAGGTTTAATTTCAATAGCTTTAACTGCATGTGGTGGAGGCTCATCAGAACCAGCACCGATACCAGCACCGACGCCAGCACCGACGCCAACACCGACACCGACACCAACACCAACACCAACACCAACGCCAACGCCAACACCAACACCAACACCAACACCAACACCAACACCAACACCAACACCGACGCCGACGCAG
>CAYJTU010000045.1:0-21509 GCA_964373105.1 uncultured Moraxellaceae bacterium
GTCCAAGCACGACCACCGAGATTGCATTGCAGTTACAGCCAGAGGCACCACCCCTGTCCTATAGCGGCCCTCCAGCATGCATGCTCCACCTTTGGGATCCCGTCTCTGGGCTAGTCAGCCACACCAGCTACATCGGTCAGTATCCTGGTCCTTATCCTTTTGCCTAATCGTTGCTGCAACGTACATCAGGACTAATTCCAAATTAATGCTGAATGCGCTGATCGATTCATCCCAGTGATTGAATATAATTACGCCAGCCGCCCACATCACTGATGTCCTTCGCACCATCCAGTGCAAAGGGCTCACAGACAAAGCCTGATACCAAGCTACCATCGGCAAGTTCTACTTTGCCGATGCCGAGTGGAGAGGGGATGTTGTTGACAAAGTCCCCGAAGCCCGCGGCTGGCAGCGCCCACACTTCAACGGGAATCGCGACACCGTCTGCGGCAACGCGTACCATACCGGGGCGAAAAGGTGGGCCGCCCGCCAGTGCATAGAAGCGATACTTGGCCGCTGACTCGGTGGCTTGAACCAGCACGCCGCCACGCTCGGTTAATTGTGGATTTAATACCATCCCTGAAAGATGTGCGCCGCATACGACGATTTGAATCGTTGGGTCTGTCATAAACTGATCTCTTGTCATGGTGTGTTGTCGTCAATTCGCAAAGCTGATTTAAGCTTGCCAGCGTTTAGCCAAATCTAATAAATCCCAATCTTGTCCCGCTTGTGCAAAGAAGGTGATGCCAAACGGTAAACCATCCGCGCGACGTCCCGCAGGTATGGCAAGCGCTGAATAGTTAAGTAGATTCATGAAATTGGTGTAGTAACCGAGATTGCTATTTAATACTAGGGGATTGGCTTGCATTTGGCTGATGGTATAGATCGTGCCAGTCGTCGGGGTGAGAATCGCATCGACATGACTTAAGATGTCATCGCATAGCCGCTTGTAGTCTGCAATTTTATAGAAGGCATCGAAGGTCTGCGCTGCGCTAATGTACTGTGCAGGTTCTACGATATGACGAATCACTGGTAGCACTTCCTCAGGACTTTTAGCGAGTAAGTCAGCAATCGCGTGGTAGCGTTCAGCGACCCACGGACCCGAGTAGAGTAGATTGGCAGCAGTTATGAACGGCGTAAAATCAATTTCAATCAGCTTAAATCCTTTGGCCGTGGCTGCAGTTTTTGCTTGCTCAAAAAGCTGCGCATAGCCTGCATCACCAAAAAAATTTAATTGGTCTGCACGCGGAATGCCTATCGTTTTGATGCTGTTGTAGGCTGTATGGCGGAAGTTTTTGCTGTAGCTGTCGGTGTGATCGAATCCGGCTGCAACATTAAGCACCTCAACTGCATCATCCACTGTCTGGGCGAAGATCGAAACACTGTCTAGTGTGCGACACGCAGGCACAACGCCTGTACTGGATAACAAACCACAACTGGGCTTTACACCAATCAGTTCGTTAAATGCGGCGGGAACACGTCCCGAGCCTGCGGTATCGGTGCCTAAAGAGAAACTGGCCAGACCCAATGCAACGGCAAGCGCCGATCCAGAGCTTGACCCACCTGAGATATAGCGGGCATCGATGCTGTTCTTGGCGATACCGTATGGCGAGCGGGTTCCGTTTAGGCCTGTCGCAAACTGATCGAGATTGGTTTTACCCAATGGAATTGCACCTGCTTCAATTAGTTTTTCAACCACAAACGCATGTCTTTCAGGTGCATATGCAAATGCAGGGCAGGCCGCCGTGGTGGCCAGTCCTACCACATCGATATTGTCTTTGATGGCAAAAGGAATGCCGTATAGTGGCAAGCTAGTGGGGTCTTTGTCATTGAGGTTCTTGGCCATCTCAAGCAGGGTTGCATCATCGAAACGACTAATCCAGACCTGATGGTTATCGCTATCATCGCCATCAGTGGTGGAGCAGTCATCTAAGGCGAGAAGCGGGATTAAAGCCTGAATGAGTTCAGATGGCTTTAGTCCCTTGGCATAAGCGGCTTGCAGGGTGGCAATGTTAAGATCAGGCACGATACCAAGCTTTCGCGGGGTGTGGCTCATATTCATTAGACTGCCTCCAAGAGCACCAATAAGTTTTGCCCACCGCCGACTTGTACACCGGGCTGCGCCAAGACTTGGCCGACGATGCCATCGCGTGCTGCCACAATCGGAAATTCCATTTTCATGGATTCTATGATCAGTAGCGTATCGCCAGCGCGCACGGCATCACCAGCTTTGACTTGTACCTGCCAGATATTGCCCGGCACATGAGCGGCAATCGCATCGGCACCTTCAGGAATCTTGAGAGCATCACTATCGGGTATCGGTGCATCGGCTTCGCTGATATATTCTGCTTGACCACTTTCGCGCCAGCGTTCGCGTTCGGCATCAAAGGAGTTTTGTTGGACGGTTTTAAATGTACTAATACTGTCCGTATTTTCTTTGAGAAAATCATTGTACTGACGCAGGCTCAGTTCACCTTCTTCGATCTTGACGCGTAGACGGCCTGCTGCAAATTCTCGGCGCATGTCGAGTAGTTCGGTCTCACTGACTTCATAAAAGCGAATTTGATCAAAGAAGCGCAGCAGCCAAGGTTTGCCGGTTTCAAATTCGGGCGTTTCGCGGTAGCGGTTCCACATTTGGATAGTGCGCCCTACGAACTGATAGCCCCCTGGACCTTCCATGCCATAGACACACATATATGCACCGCCAATGCCGACTGCATTCTCGGGTGTCCATGTCCGCGCCGGATTATATTTGGTGGTGACTAAGCGATGGCGTGGGTCAAGCGGCGTTGCTACGGGTGCGCCCAAGTAAACATCACCTAAGCCCATGACCAAGTAACTGGCATCAAAGACGATTTTTTTAACGTCATCAATCGAGGCGAGCCCGTTAATACGGCGGATAAACTCGATATTGCTTGGGCACCACGGTGCATCTGGACGTACCGATTGCATGTATTTTTCGATGGCAAGGCGTGTTTGTGAATCATCCCAAGCGAGCGGCAGCCACACTGTACGTGATGGCACGACCATGTCATCAATCGCGGGCAGTTCATTTTCGGCGTGTTTTAACAGGCTCAGTAGCTGTTCTTGTGGCAAGACAACCGCATCGTAATGAATTTGCAGTGAGCGTATACCCGGTGTGAGATCAATGATGCCTTTAATCTGCTGAGCTGCTTTTTGTGCGTATAGCCATTGCATCAAGGCATGCACGCGAAAGCGCAAATTCAGATCTAAAACCAGTGCGCCGTACTCAACGAGCAAGTAGTTATCACCTGCTGGGCGATAAACGACATCAGGCGCTCCCTCAGTGCCATCATAGGTACTTAAGATCGCTGATTTAAGCGTATCACGCTCAGCTGTAATTGTTACATGTAATGGAGTGTCAAGACCTGATAAAGCTTGCAATTGCTGACTTTCGAGCGCATCGGTTTGTGCTTGGCTAATCGGGATAAAGCGAACCGTATCCCCGGGGCGCAGTTGCCCCAATTTCCAAAGCTCAGCTTTAACGACAACCGCAGGGCAGACAAAGCCACCCAAGCTGGGGCCATCAGGTCCCAGAATCACAGGCATATCTCCGGTAAAATCAATGGCACCGATTGCATAGGCATTATCATGGATATTCGACGGGTGCAGTCCCGCTTCACCGCCATCGCGGCGTGCCCACTGGGGCTTTGGACCATTTAGGCGTACGCCAGTACGACTGGAATTGTAGTGAATCTCCCAGTCGGTGCCAAAGAACATTTCAATGTCTGCAGGTGTAAAGAAGTCCGGTGCGCCATGTGGCCCATACAGCACACCGATTTCCCAGTGATTGCTATAGGTCGGTTGCAGATTTACAGGGAGTGTAGTTGCTTGAGTGCTTTCATCAATCGCCAGTACTTTGATCGGCAGCATGTCCCCCAATCTGAGATTACGCCCCGCATGACCACCAAATTGACCCAGTGTAAAGGTCGATTTGCTGCCTAAATAATCAGGCACATCAATGCCCCCACGAACTGCAATATAACTGCGACAGCCTGTGATCATGCGCCCCAGTTTCAGAATGCTGCCTGCTCTAACCGAGATCGTACTCCACATCGGCACTGCGACATCGTCAAGGAATACAGGCAGTGGCGCACCCGTAACGCAGACCGTGCTGTCGGTGTAAAACTTGAGCGTAGGACCGCTCATGGTGCACTCGAGTCCAGCGGAGCCTGCAGCATTGCCAAGCAGCAAGTTTGCGGCGCGCAGTGCCAGTGAATCCATTGGGCCAGACGGTGGTACGCCCACATCCCAGTAACCCAGTCGTGCGGGGTAGTCTTGCACTGAGGTTTGAACGCCAGCTTCTAAAACTTCGATGCGTTTGGCTTGATAGTGAAAGTCATTGAGATAACGTGTAGTTTGCACGCCGTTTTGAAAAACCTCGTCTGCGATGATCTCTGCGACATAATCCAGATTGGTCTCGATACCCGCCAGATGTGTCTCAGCAAGCGCAAGTTGTAGTTTGGCGATTGCGGCAGCACGATCTGCTGCATAGACAATGATCTTGGCCACCATTGGATCATAGAACGGCGGTACATTGGAGCCGCGCATCACTGCTGCTTCAACACGGGCTATGGATGGGTCTGGAAAGATCACTTCCGTCAGTAGACCCGAGGAGGGCTGAAAGTTGCGCGCTGGATCTTCCGCATAGACGCGCACTTGGATCGAGGCACCTTTCGGCTGAGGTGCTAAGGCAGGCAATTGCAAATCACCACTGGCGA
This sequence comes from uncultured Moraxellaceae bacterium, assembly GCA_964373105.1. Classification (GTDB taxonomy): domain Bacteria; phylum Pseudomonadota; class Gammaproteobacteria; order Pseudomonadales; family Moraxellaceae; genus Aquirhabdus. The sequence continues at coordinate 4,740 of CAYJTU010000045.1, forward strand.
GCAGCACCATCCACGCCACCAGGTCTACACCAGTGACTTCTTCGGTGACGCCATGCTCGACTTGCAAGCGTGTGTTGACCTCTAGAAAGTAAAATTCTTGTGTGTCTGCATCCATCACAAATTCAACAGTGCCCGCAGAGCGATAGCCGATGGAGGCCATGAGACGGATTGCTGTGGCTTGCAGACTTGCGCGCTGAGCATCACTGAGATGCGGAGCAGGTGTTTCTTCGATGACTTTTTGATTACGACGTTGCACCGAACAATCGCGCTCACCGAGAGCCAGCACTTTGCCTTGGCCATCACCAAAGATTTGCACTTCGATATGGCGTGCCGATTGGACGTACTTTTCCAGATACAAACCTGCATCTTTGAAGTTAGCTTTGGCGAGACGTGAAACCGATGCATAGGCCTCATCCAGTTCGCTATCTGCCCAAATCAAACGCATACCAATACCGCCGCCGCCAGCAGTACTCTTCAACATCACGGGATAGCCAATTCGAGTTGCCTCCAAGCGTGCTTCGTTTAAATCTGCGAGTAACTGGCTGCCAGGCAGCAAGGGCACATTGCTCTGTAGCGCAAGCTCACGTGCAGTATGCTTAAGTCCAAAGGCACGCATCTGATCGCCTGTAGGACCAATGAAAGCAATGCCATCAGCTTCACATTCATCGGCAAAGGCTGCGTTTTCCGATAGAAAACCGTAACCGGGATGGATCGCTTGCGCCCCGGTTTGTTTGGCAACGGCTAGGATTTTGCTGGCTTGCAAATAACTTTCACTGGCGGGTGCTGGTCCGATACAGACGGCTTCATCCGCTAGGCTGACATGTAGCGCATCATGGTCTGCTTCTGAGTACACCGCGACGGATTGAATACCGAGCAGTTTCAGGGTACGTATGATGCGGCATGCAATTGCCCCGCGATTGGCGATCAGGACTTTGCTAAATTGGCTTTTGGGCAGAGTAGCGTGGAGGTCAGACATGGCTGGTTGCCTCCCATGTCAGCAGTTGGATCGGCGTTGGGTTGTAGCCATTGCAGGGATTATTGAGCTGTGGGCAGTTGGAGATGAGCACGATCAAGTCCATCTGTGCTACGATTTCAACGTATTTCCCCGCCCCTGAGATGCCATCCGCGAAGTAGAGCTCACCATCGGGGAGCACGGGGACATTCATAAAGAAGTTAATGTTTGCACCAATGTCGCGTAAGTCCAAACCAATTTCCTCGGCAAGCGGGAAAGTCGTGAGAGCGGTCATGAAGTTATCACGGCAGGAGTGCATCGGGCGTTTCTCCATCGCATAGCGTACGGTGTTGCTTTCGCTGGCACAGGCACCGCCAAGTGTGTCATGACGACCGCAAGTATCTGCGCTGATCACCGCCATCACTTGACCATTGCTCGAATACAGTTTGGAGTCTAGGCCTAAATAAAGTTGTCCTGATTTTTGGATGGTGTGTGCTGGGCTATAGCGCTCTTCTAAATTGTCCGCATTGAAGAACAGTGTATCAACCGCTTGATTGCCTTCTAAGTCCACTATTCTAAATGTTTGACCTTTGGTAACTCGTCCCATCCATGGCTCACCTGCTGCACAGATTTCACTGCTGATCGCCGTGGCTTCCAGCAGATTGCTTTCTTTCAACGGTGCTGAAAGTTTGAAGGTAGCAGGCGCTGTAATTGATTTAATATTCATTTTTTATGCTCCTGCTCTATTTGAGCTATTTGCTGTAGAAGGTATACCCGCAAAGTAACGTTCAGTATTTTGAAAGCCACGGCCATTTTGTTCGCAGGAAGTGCGGCAGACATCATCAGCCGCGACAGGTGCCGCGGTAAACGCGGACAGTAAAATTGCAGCGGGGTCATAAGTTGTGGCTGGATCAAGAGGGTGCGGTGCCGAAGACAGAATAACGAGCGTATCCATCTCAAAGCGTAGTTCAATAAAATCACCGGCTTTAGCATGATCTGCCTGCCAGACTAATTTGCCAGTCTCATCTGCGGAAACTTTGCTAAAGAAGTTGACGTTGGTCACGAGATCGCGTTTGCCGAGCCCCCATTTTCCCATTTCGATCAAGAGTCCTTCGCGACCGCTACGATACATGCCGTTACGGGCTGCACCAAAATCGCGCGAGCCGAACTGACTTTTGATCTGTTCTGCATCGCTGACGCCACAAAAAGCATCATTCCAACCCGTCGTATCGGTGACTACTGAGCATAGAATCCGCCCCATATCTGAGTAGCAGACATGACCGCGGGTTAAGAATGCCGTGTGTTGGGCTTTGAGGGTATCTGGGGCATTGTAACGTTCGAGTTTTTCTTCGGCATTGAAAAAGAGCGCCGAGAGATTAGCGCCTGAGCCTTTTGCGGTTAGGCGTAGTACGGTGCCACGGCGGATACGCGCAGACCAATGAAAACCACCAGGAAGCAGGTCTTCCCAGAGCGGGCTTTGATCAACAGCAATAATTGATTGAGCAGGATTTTGTGCAGATGCATGAGATGACATGGCGAGACTCCAGAGCGTAAGCATGAGAGAGGACGTGCCACTTCTGATATTTGTCATGGATAAAAGCCGAAAGCGACTTAAACCTAACAAATAGTCAGTGAATGACGTTAATCTCCCGGGCTTTTGTCCCGCCGTGTAATGTGCGATAAACAAGAACTAAACAGCAAGCTGCTTGGCAATGTTTCACTCACATCGGTTGCTCTCGGACCAGTCATTTTAGATAATCGTTTTTCTGCATGTTGCATACTCAAGCGATCAGATAAAATCGGAACCCTAGCGACCTGTTTTGAAGCAGAAGACCACAATGGTGTCCTCTCATATTTATTATAAAGCAAATTTCAAGCCAGTCTAGAGTCGGGTATGGTGCAAATTAAATCATTCTCAGCCACCATCAATTTTTATTGTGCTGGAACCCCTGGTCCAATTGGCGGATATTTTTTAAAGACCGCAAGCTGTTCAGCATCGTTCGATAGGGCTATCAGAGCAGGATAGTCGGCTTCAATAAAAATCTCAGGCAACATGCTATAGGTGAACTGCCAAGTGACCGCGGTCGTTAGCAACGATTGATTTTTTTCAATTTGCTGCGACGGGTGATCAAGTTGGGCAATGAGTTGTTCAAGCCCAGCCATGGCCGCAATCAGTTGCCCTTGTACCCGATCAAGCCAAGGCTGATGCTGTTTTTCAGTCGGGCGTAAGCTTGTTTCATAGACAAAATGTGCGGTTTTTTCACAAGCGGCTAAAGCGAGTCCAGTGATTTGCAGCTCTCGTTGAAGTTGATTACTGTGAGCCGATTTTAACGATAAGCCTGACGGGGCAAGGGATTCGGCATATTCGATAATCAGCGATGAATCCATAAGGATGCGCCCATCATCGCAGATCAGGGAGGGGGCTTTAACGACGGGATTAATCAGTTGGAATTGCTCGAAGGTACTGAATACTGAAATCGCTCGGTGTTCAAAAGCAATGCCAAGCAAGTCAAGGGTAATTGCTGCGCGACGAACATATGGCGAGTCCAACATCCCGATCAATTGCATCACACCTGCTCCTCATTTCCTGATTAGATTGAACGATTTTCCGCTCTAGATGTTTAATTTGGTTTGTAAACAATAACGATTTTATCGGGCGTTTACCACTGCCAAACCAGCTTCAGTGCGAAAGCAATCAGCACGATACCCATGATGCGTTCAAACCAGTGCCCTTGACGTAGAAAGGCTTGGCGCACTTTGCTTTGTGAAAACAAAATACTGACCAATATAAACCATAGCGCTGTCACCACACACATCCAGACGCCATAAAAGATCTGTACAACCATGGGTGTGGTGGCACTGATCAAGGTCGTGAAGATTGCCAGAAAAAATAACGTGGCTTTCGGATTTAGTACATTGGTAAAGAAACCGGTTAAATATGCCCCGCGTTTTGCTTGGCTAGATACCACCAGGTCGTCCATATCCGTGTCACTAGTCGTATTAGCTTGACTGCGAATCAGTTTCCAACCTAAATAGAGCAAATAAATTGCCCCCAGAATTTTGACACCATGCAATATTTGCGGTGAGGTGTGCATCAGCGCACCGACCCCGAGCAGCGTATAGAGCACATGGATGGAGATCGCCGAGCCAATCCCGAGCGCAGTGAGTTGACCGACCCGTCGGCCATAACGTACGGTCTGACTGATGGTTACCGCGAAATCTGGGCCGGGGGCGATGAGCGCTAAGAAGTGAACCAAAGCGATGGTCAGGAATTCAGGCAGATAATTTGAGATCATTAAGGCAACAGCTTATAGCGTAAGGGGGGAGTTATTGAGCGTTATCAGGGCGTAGCGACTTTTTCATAAAGAAGCGAGAAAAGCCAATCGGGTAGTCCTCGATTTGGCCAAAGCATGCATAGCCTAAACGCTCATAGAAAGCACGCGCTTGAAATTCAAAAGTATCCAGCCACGCCCCATGACAGCCACGATCAATTGCTTCTTGTTCGGCTTGCAGGAGCAATTTGGTGCCGAGTCCTTGGCCACGCAAGGATTCTGGGATAACAAAAAGTTGGGTGAATAACCAGCCATGGCTCGTTTTCCCCCATAAACCGCCGATGATCTTATCATCACAGTCTTTAATCAGGATTGCCAATGCGCGCGCACCGCTTGTGCCCGCTTGACTGGCATTGTATTCAATCAAGGGGGCTACAATCGCTTGCTCCATATCCGAAGTGACGACGTCAGTCAAGGTAATGGTATAGCCCGCAGTAAGATTTGTTGTGCTCAACATTTTGTCCAATTAGTTAAAATTAATCAGTCCTTAACTTTAACATCATCTCGCAGAAAGTGCTCGATTTCATCGAGACGTAAGCCTGCATCGTGGTAACCCAGTTGAATGAGCTCGCGGGTAAAAGCGGCATCGAAAAGCAGAAAGCTGGTCAAGTCCGCGCTTTGTGCATCGGGTTGTCCCAAGCCATCCATCAAGTAACGAATACTTTTCGGCATACGGTGTTCTAAGGTCTTGGCGATGATGGCGATGTCTGCAGAAGGTGAAACTACCAAGGGATTGACCATACGCATTGGTTCAGACACTGGCGAGGCGATCCGTTGACCCTCTGGTATTTGCTTCTCAAGTTCCTGATAGGCTTTGACAAAATCATTCATGCGTTTTAGATGGTCTAAGTCAGCATCTAAATGATCTAGGAATATGGCATTCATCAGCGTCCCGCAAATTTGTGAGAGTGGTGGGCGCTGCAGTTGAGTCACAAAGTCATCTTCTGTCGAAAGTTCTGAGCGCAGCAAACTGTCGGCAGACTCCTGGCAGCGCACACCAATCGCAAACAGACGCTGCGCTCCCAATCGTATAGCTGGACTTAGGGGCGTCGTTAAACGCATCGCACCATCACCGAAGTAGGCTATGGCGTCACCAGTTTTAAGCGGTACGGGCTGGAAGACCAATGGAATGGCCGAGGATGCCAAAATATGATCAACTGTTAGTTGTGTCGGCAATGCCACGCGACGGCTTTTATTCCAAAGTGGATGACCTTGCTGGCCTTGGATAAAGGTAAATGCTTTGCCAGAATGATAACCTGTGGCCGTTACGCCAAAAGCATATAAATCACCGCGTTGGATGGCTTGGTCAATTCCTGAAAAATCTAGACTATTTTCTAAAAAAGCCCGTAGTGGCGAGGCATCGACAAAAGACTGCAATCTGCCAGCACCTGTTAGACCGCCCAGAGCAAAATCTAATAGAGCTTGGGTCCCTGTACGCACTAAAGATGCGGGATCGTAGCGAAATACTTGCGATGAGTTTAAATTAGACCACAGCTTGACCAGTAGTTTTGCACCGACGGTCAAGTCCGAACTATTGGCTGCGATTGCTGCGCCATTCAAAGCACCAGCAGATGCCCCTGTAATGATCTTGAAGGGCGAAGGCTTGCCTGCAAAGGCAGGAATCTCACTCACTCGCTTGAGCACGCCTGCATGATATGCGCCGCGCGCACCACCCGCAGTGAGCACTAGGCCAGTCATATTATCGGGTACGTGCTTGGGAATGGGTTTGGACATGGGCTTCTTCCTAAAGGCTGCGATAGGTTCTGCATTTTTTTCATCAAGATCGTCTAGTGTCATGCAGCAAGTCTTATGCCAGCTGAAGTGCCATTCTCTAATGAGTACCCATAGTCAGTCTTGGTTTAAGCATCAAATTACGCATGATCAGTTTCAGAGATGAGTATTAAAGCTTGATGACAATACTCAAGCGGATATCGGGTGGAAATATGCACATCCGTTTGGATAAACAGCGATGTCGCTACGTTTTGATTGGGTGCAGACCTGCTTTAAGTGATTTTCAAAATCATTTCAAGGACCAATTTACTGCCAATAAATCCTAGGAGCAATAAACTAAAGCCCCATAGCGTAAATGTCACGGCGCGTTGTCCTCGCCAGCCCAGCAGTCTACGACCTACTAATAACACGCCAAACGTTAACCAAGACAAGATACTGAGTACTGTTTTATGAACCAGATGTTGCGCCATGAGGTTGTCAACAGAGACAGCCCCTAATAACAACGCTGCGGTCAGTAAAACGAAGCCCAGCAGGAGCATGTCGAATAACAAGGATTCCATGGTTTGTAGCGGTGGCAAGATGGACACCCAAATGCGACGCTCTGTTTTATGTTTGAGTTCTCGGTTCTGTACATGCAGTAAAATAGCCTGAATCGCCGCCATCAAGAGCACACAATAAGCCGCAAGCGATAAGATAATGTGTCCTTCTAACCCATGCCCAATCGTTGCTAAGGGTTGATAAGGGGCTTGCCACAGAGCACCTGCTATCAATCCTGCAGCCGCAACTGGAATACCAAGTAGATTAAGGCCAAGTACAGGGCGATACGTACTGAAAGCCAACGTGAGCGTGAGCATCAACCAACTGGTGAGTGACAAGATGTTAAACAGATTAAAGTTAATCCCTTGCGGCGTCATTAACACCGGGACCAATATAAAGGCGTGAAGCATTAAACCAACCAAGAGCAGTGTCAGGCTGGCCAGTCGTCTTGGAATTTTCTTATTTAAAAGATGCGACAACAAGTGCCAAAAGGTACTCGCGTAGGCTAGGAGTGCAACTACAAGCGCAATGATTTGCCCAGTTGTCATGTCAGGGTGATGTACCTGAGTATTCAGCGTATCAGTTAGGCCATTCATGCCATTGATTCATCGTCTAAGCTAAAATAAGATTCAAACATCATAGTAATACGGCATTCCCGTTTTGCGCTAAGTATTTTACCAAATACACTCAGAAAATCAGTTTAACAATCGAGTAGTAGGGGTAGTATAAAGAGTCAAATCATTTTGTGAACAGGCTATTTAGCCTATTTTGTGATTGCCTAAAGTAGTTAGAGTGAGACTATAGGTTCAAGGACATGGCCTTGAGATGGTCGCATCATGAAATGGATGCAGGATCATTAAAACGCGAATGTTGTAAAGGTTACATCATTTACTCCGATACTCTGAAATTTTCGTTCAACAGAGGTAGCTTTCATGAGTCAAGAACCAGTTCAGTCATCTGGAGGTTCATATCCGGATGAGATTAAACGTTTCCAATACGCGGAGCGGGCACTTGCTCAAATGCGTGATGAGATTGGAGACGTTGCGAAGTATAGTAGTCAGGAGCTTTACGACATGATCTCTTTTTTGAAAGAATTTTGTGTGTCCTTAGAAGACGAAGCGATGAGTAAAGCGGACAGTTTGAATCAACCTATGCATGACGATCTGCCTTTATTTTAAAGAAAACGATAGAAATCACGCGATCACTGTTTGAGTTCACTTTGTGGATGACATTACTATTTAAAGATTGATGAATACGTTAAAATAGCTTTTAAATATCACTTTTACCCTCAATAAAAGATTGTATGCGCGATAGTCTTTTAAGATCGTGCGATAGGGACGTGTTCAATTCAGGGTGTAGACTCACTTTTACCATTATTCGTTATTCGATTCGTTATAGGCTTGCAGCACATTATGTTTGATACATTAACCGACCGCTTAACCCAGAGCCTACGTAACATTTCCGGTTCTGGTCAACTGACTGAAGATAATATTAAAGACACGTTACGCGAAGTGCGCATGGCGTTACTTGAAGCCGATGTAGCGTTGGCGGTGACTCGTGAATTTATTGAGAAAGTCAAAGTAGAGGCTTTGGGGCAAGAAGTACTTAAGCAACTCTCTCCAGGCCAAGCGTTCGTCAAAATTGTTTTCGATCAACTCACGTTGATGATGGGTTCTGCAAACGAAAGCTTGGATCTACGTGCGAAGCCTCCTGTCGTTATTTTACTTGCAGGCTTGCAGGGTGCGGGTAAAACCACCACCGCGGGTAAGCTCGCACGTTTCCTAAAAGAACGTCAAAAAAAGAAAGTGATGACCGTCTCTGCTGACGTCTATCGTCCTGCGGCGATTGAACAGCTGCGCAGTGTATCTGCGGATGTTGGTGCATTATTTGTACCTTCCTCAAGTGACGAAAAACCACTCGCGATTGTACTGCGTGCGATTGAGCAAGCCAAAATTCAATTTGCGGATGTATTGATTGTTGATACGGCAGGTCGTCTACACGTCGATGAGTCGATGATGGATGAAATCAAAGCATTGCATGCCGCGATTAACCCTACTGAAACATTGTTTGTCGTGGATTCCATGACTGGTCAAGACGCGGCCAATACTGCGAAAGCGTTTAATGATGCTTTGCCTTTGACCGGTGTTATTCTGACCAAAACCGATGGTGATGCCCGCGGTGGTGCGGCACTGTCAGTCCGCGCGATTACCGGTAAGCCCATTAAGTTCTTAGGCATGGGCGAGAAGCTGGATGCACTTGAACCGTTCCATCCAGAGCGTGTCGCACAACGTATCCTCGGTATGGGTGACGTCTTATCGCTGGTCGAAGAAGTCGAGCGTAATATCGACAAAGAAAAAGCCGAGAAGATGGCGAAGAAGCTGCAAAAAGGCGGCAAATTCAATCTTGAAGACATGATGTTGCAATTTGAACAAATGCGCTCGATGGGCGGTATGGCAGGTTTACTGGATAAACTCCCCGGCATGGGTGGTTCAGGCATGCAGCAAGCATTGGGTGAAGCAAAGCCTGAGGTCGCGATGAAAGGGATGGAGGCGATCATTCAATCGATGACCATCAAAGAACGCCGCAATCCTGATCTGATTAATGCAAGTCGTAAGCGTCGTATAGCCGCAGGCTGTGGTAAGGAGATACAGGATGTAAATCGTTTGCTAAAGCAACATGAGCAAATGGCAAAAATGATGAAGAAACTGGCTAATCCAGCTGGCATGATGAAAATGATGAAAGCTATGAAAAATATGGGCGGCGGTAGTGGTGGCTTTGGTGGTATGGGAGGCATGGGCGGTGCTGGTGGAGCGGGCGGCGGTGCAGGCCCTTTATTTGGTGGCAAGTAATCGTTTAAATACAAGATAGCTGTGCAGAACGTTATTTTCCCGGAGTGTTTTAAAGAGATTTAAATTTGCCTAATAGGTATATTTTTTGTAATTGATCAATTATGCTTTGAAGACGAACCGCTTGGTTCATTTTCTTTGCATATTTTAATTATATAGAGTCTCCTATTATGAGTTTTAGATTGATGCTTGTTGGGGTATCCGCATTAGGTTTAGTGGCTTGTGGCGGCGGAGGGGGAGGTGATAGCTCGCCACCTCCAGTAGTTACCCCACCAGTAGTTACCCCACCAACCACATATACTCCCGTTGCCGTAAAAACGGGCGATACTTATGTATATGCGACCACTGGCAATTTTAGTGATGGGTCAACGGCAAGCAGCAGCTATACTGACCAAGTCGCTGCGATTAGTTCTACAGGTAACTATTTTAAGAGTTCGTATGATAGTAAAAATGAGATCAGTGCTCTTGACCTCTTTGATAAGGCTCAGGGTCAGTTAACTGAAGGGGAGTGTGATTTCTCACAATCTCTTAAACCGGTTGTTTTTCCATTCTTTGTTGGGCAAACGTTTAATCAAAGCGTAGTTGAAACATGTCCACTTCAACAGGCCAATGCAAATCAGATCATTAATATTAATATTACGGGTAGCGTATTATCTTACGAAACAGTTACCGTACCCGCTGGTACTTTTAATACCTTAAAAGTTCAAAGTAAAGTTTCTGTTTCTAATGGCAATGGAACAGCTCAATCACTTAATCCATTTACACGTGATCGGACATGCTGGGTGGATATTGTGAGTGGCGCGAATGTGAAGTGTGATTTTGCCGTTACTTATAACCCAGCAGTGTCGGGAACGTACCTTTCGAAATATTCATCGCAACTGACTTCAACGGGCAATGCATCAACTGCGGCTTTTAGTTTGACGGGTAAGATTTCAGGTGAGTTCATCCCATATCTGTATGTGACGCCCGGTTATGTGTCCGTCTTAGTGCCAAAAGTTGGGCAAACTTTTGAGCTTGACACGACACGTCCAGTGGCGTGGTCGATGATTACCGGTAGTAACACCGTTAATCTTTCCGGGGGCGCTACGCCGATTGTCTATAATGGTGTTAATTTCACCATTTCGACAACAGGAACATCATTGGTGGTCTCATCCTCAGCACCGTCGAAAATCCCAAGCGTTGTTAATTTGAGCTTTAAAGCAACATTACAGTCCGATAAATCAAAGGTTGTTACTGTGAATGTTCCTCTAAATCCTTAATGGGATCAACACTTAAAAAAATGCCGCTTTATTAAGCGGCATTTTTATGACTGTGACTAATGCAACGCGTGATTAAACCAGCAATGCACTCACACGTTTGACATAGGCTGCTGGATCTTCCGGTAAGCCGCCTTCAGCCAGTAACGCTTGATCAAAGATAATGTGGGCAAGATCATCGAAGTGCGTGGTTGAACCCTCTAGTTTCTTGACGAGAGCATGCTCAGGGTTTATTTCCAATATCGGTTTGATGTCGGGTGCTTGTTGTCCCATTTGTTTGAGCATACGGGCCAATTGGCTCGACATATCCCCATCTGCACCGACCAAACACGCTGGACTGTCTACGAGACGAGTCGTGACACGGACTTCTTGCGCTTTATCTTTGAGAGATGCAGAGAGCTTTTCCAATAAAGGCTTGAACGTTTCGGCAGCTTCTTCAGCCGCTTTTTTCTCATCTTCATCTTGTAGTTTGCCCAAGTCAACTGCGCCTTTTGCGACACTTTGTAGTGGCGTACCGTCAAACTCATTCAAGAAGTTCAGTGCCCACTCATCGACACGATCCGACATGAGCAAGACTTCGATGCCTTTTTTCTTGAACAATTCCAACTGAGGGCTATTTTTCGCAGCTGCAAGTGTGTCAGCGGTGATGTAGTAAATCGCATCTTGACCGTCTTTCATGCGTGCTTTGTAGTCGGCGAATGAAACGCTGGCTTCATCATGGGTGGTTGATGCAAAGCGCAGTAATTTTGCGATTTTATCTTTATTGCTAAAGTCTTCGCCTAAGCCTTCTTTTAATACTGAACCGAACTCAGCATAGAACTTGCTGTATTTTTCTTGATCCGCAGTCTCAGTGCTTGATGACAGGGTTTCCAGCATAGACAGCACACGACGGGTATTGCCTTCGCGGATTGCTTTGACATCACGGCTTTCTTGCAGGAGCTCGCGGCTGACGTTCAGCGGCAAGTCTGCACTATCGATCACACCTTTGATAAAGCGCAAATACATCGGCATCAAGCTTTCAGCTTCATCCATGATGAAGACGCGTTTGACGTACAGTTTGATGCCTGTTTTGACATCACGGCTGAACAAGTCGTGCGGTGCTTTAGCAGGTATGTAGAGCAGTTGGGTATATTCAGTACTGCCTTCAACGCGGTTATGGCTCCAACTCAATGGTGCCTCTTGATCGCGGCTGAGCTGCTTATAGAACTCAATATACTGTTCTTCTGTGATGTCTTTTTTACTGCGTGACCACAGTGCACTTGCAGAGTTGATGGTTTCCCATTCTTCGGTTTTAACCATCTGGCCTGGCTGACCTTCGACATCACTTTCTTGCCACTCTTCTTTTTGCATCAAAATCGGCAGGCTGATGTGGTCAGAGTATTTGTTGATGATGCTTTTGAGTTTCCAAGCATTCAAATAATCAAGAGAATCCTCGCGCAGATGTAAGGTGATGCTGGTACCGCGTGCAGTACGATCAATGGTCTCAACGTCGAAATCGCCTGTGCCACCGCTGACCCAGCGTACACCTTCACTGGTGCTTAATCCTGCACGACGTGATTCCACGGTGATTTTATCGGCAACGATAAAGCCCGAGTAGAAACCAACGCCAAACTGACCGATCAGTTGTGCGTCCGATTTTTGATCGCCACTGAGCTTGCTGACGAAGTCACGTGTACCACTTTTGGCGATGGTGCCCAAATTGTCGATCGCTTCTTGTTGGCTGAGTCCAATGCCATTATCCGTAATGGTGATGGTTTTGGCTTCGGTATCGAATGACACGCGCACGGAGAGATTCGGTGCATCTTCAAACAATGCTGCGTTGTTAATGCCTTCAAAACGTAATTTGTCGCAGGCATCAGATGCGTTTGAAACCAGTTCACGCAAGAAAATTTCTGGATTGGAGTAGAGTGAATGCGTCACTAAATGCAGTAATTGAGCAACTTCGGCTTGGAAGCTATAGCTCTTACTTTTATTTGATGGAGTGGTTGTTTCGTTTGACGTATCCATTTGAACGACCTCTTTTAAGTAGTGTTGACATCAATGCGTAGTGCTAAGCACATCGCGCTAAATTTAAGATGTTATAAGGGTGGGGCTGGATACGAGGTTTTCAAGCGCTTTGCAGGCAAACAGTTTTATTTTTGATATAAAAAGTGTGTGAATAAAAGAGATTGCTTTAGATGTCATATACGATAATCAAGCGAAATGCCAAACACTAGTTATCGCCTTCGACCCAACTTCAAGCTACACTTAGGCCACTTGAAATTTGATAGATAAAGATCCGACTTTCCATGACCCATACAGCAAGCAAGACCCGCGTTCTCACTGGTATCACCACGACTGGTACCCCACATCTTGGTAATTATGTTGGTGCTATTCGCCCAGCCATTCAAGCCAGCCTTGACCCCAATGTACAGTCGTATTATTTCATGGCCGATCTGCATGCGCTGATCAAAAGCCAAGACCCTGCACGTGTGCAACAGTCACGTCTTGAGATCGCTGCGACTTGGTTGGCTTTGGGACTCAATACTGACAATGCCATTTTTTATCGTCAATCTGATGTGATCGAGACCACTGAACTGATGTGGTTACTGTCTTGTGTCTGTGACAAAGGACGCATGAATCGTGCCCATGCCTACAAAGCCTCGGTTGCAGAAAATCAAGCGGAAGGGCAGGATGATGATAAAGGGATTACCATGGGTTTGTTTGGTTATCCGGTACTGATGGCAGCTGATATCCTGCTGTTTAATGCGCATAAAGTTCCTGTAGGCCGTGATCAGATTCAACACATCGAAATGACCCGTGACATCGCAACGCGCTTTAATTATTTGTTTAAAGAAGAGTTCTTTACACTGCCTGAAGCGGTCGTTGATGAGACGACAGATGTCCTCGTCGGGCTTGATGGCCGTAAAATGTCTAAAAGCTATAACAACACCATTCCACTTTTTTCAACGGAAAAAGAACTACAGAAGCTCGTACGTAAAATCACCACCAATTCGCTTGAACCGGGCGAGCCTAAAGATCCAGATACGTGTTCTTTATTCCAGATCTACGCGGCATTTGCAAACGCTGATGAAACAACGGCGATGCGCGTGAAATATCAAGAAGGGATTGGTTGGGGTGCGGCCAAGAATGAAGTATTCGAGTATTTAAATGGCATTCTCACCGAGCCGCGTGCTCGCTATGCGGAGCTCATGCAAAATCCTGCATATATTGAACAAGTCTTAGTGCGTGGTGCTGAGCGTGCACGTGATGAAGCGACCCCCTTTATGGCTCGCCTGCGCAAAGCCGTGGGCTTAGGACGTTTTGCTTAAGAGACTTAAGCGTTTAATCCCATGGATGGTGAAGAGTTCAAATAATAATTCAGGCTTGATATTACATAATATTAAGCCTTCTCCATATTCTCTGCTGATTGTGTAGGCATGATCAGCAGATGATATATTTTAATTTAAGTTTCCATACTTTATGTTCAGTATCGTCATTTCTGGCTAAATTTTGACTCAACTGTTTTGAATTGGACGTATTATGTCTACAGCACCTCAGCCAAATTCTCCTTCGAATCTGCCTCCTCAAAAAACACCTCAATCGTCTTGGAAAAGATGGGTTAAATGGGCGGTGTTTCTTCTCATCGTAGTACTGATTATTGGATGGACTTGGCGTCACTACCATCCGGCGGGTGGGGCCGATAAAGCAGCAGGGGCGGGGCAGGGTAAACGTGGTGGCGGTGGTATGAATCAGCCAATGCCTGTACAGACTAAAGTCTTGGCTGCGGGGGATTTGAACGTCTATATCGACGCACTTGGCAGCGTAGTACCTAAAAGTTCTGTGGTCGTCCATCCGCGTGTGGATGGTGAGTTGATTTCGGTGAATTTCAATGAAGGGCAGGTCGTCAAGAAAGGTGACTTACTCCTTCAAATTGATCCGCGTCCTTATCAAGTCGTTTTGACGCAAGCGGAAGGAGCTTTGGCTAAAGATCAAGCGCTTTTGACCAACGCGCGTCAGGATTTGGTACGTTATCAGTCTTTGGTTAAACAGGGATCTGTCTCTCAGCAACAGGTCGATCAACAACAATCCTTAGTGCGTCAATATGAAGGCACGATTAAGTCAGATCAGGGTCAGGTTGATAGTGCGCGTTTGAATTTGAGCTATTGCCGTGTCACAGCACCCGTAGGTGGGCGTCTAGGCTTGCGCCAAGTGGATGTGGGTAATATTGTTCGTGCTTCGGATGCCAATGGCGTGGTAGTGATCAATCAGTTTCAACCGATTAATGTCACCTATTCTATCCCTGAAGACACCGTGCAAAGCGTCTTAAAACAAGTCCACAGTGGCAAAACACTCAGTGTCGACGCGCTCGATCGTGCGCAAAAGAATAAATTAGACAGTGGGACGCTCAAAAGCTTGGATAACGGTATTGATGCGACGACAGGAACATTGAGACTTAAAGCCGAGTTTGCCAATTCTTCAGAAAATCTATACCCAAATCAATTCGTCAATATTCGTATGTTGGTCGAAACCCAGCATGATGTGACGCTTTTACCTTCTGCTGCGATACAACGTGGTGCCAAAGGAACCTTTGTATTTGTGGTCAATGCAGACAGTACTGTGAACGCACGCCCTGTGACCTTGGGTTCAGTCGATGGTGATAATACCGGTGTCATCAGCGGTGTGAAAGCCGGCGAGCAAGTGGTGTTTGATGGTGCGGACAAGCTTAAGGATGGCGGTAAGGTGAAAGTCATCAAGCCCCAAGTTGGGGGGAGCACTGAAGGCGCAAGCGCTGGGGCGCATCATGGTCGTCGTCATCAGACTGCCTCGTAGTCGGGGGTAGATATGAATCCATCACGCATATTTATCCTACGTCCGGTTGCGACGTCGCTGTTAATGCTGGCAATCTTGCTCGCAGGCTTTATGGCCTATCGTTTATTGCCGATTTCGGCGTTACCCGAAGTGGACTACCCAACGATTCAGGTCGTGACCTTGTATCCGGGTGCAAGTCCTGATGTGACGACGTCGTCGATTACAGCACCCTTAGAGCGTCAGTTTGGCCAGATGCCCGGTTTAAAGCAGATGTCATCGACCAGCTCGGGCGGTGCATCAGTGATTACCTTACAGTTTGATTTATCACTCAGTCTTGATATTGCCGAGCAGGAAGTTCAGGCCGCGATCAATGCCGGTAATAACCTACTGCCTGCCGATCTGCCGATGCCACCGATCTATAGCAAGGTCAATCCGGCGGATACACCGATTCTCACCATTGCGATTTCATCCAATACACTGACTTTACCGCAAGTCGAGGATTTGGTGGATACGCGACTTGCCCAGAAAATTTCTCAAATTCAAGGTGTAGGGCTGGTCAGTATCTCGGGGGGGCAACGTCCTGCAGTTCGTATTCAAGCCAATCCAACGGCACTGGCGTCTTACGGTTTAAATATCGACGATGTTCGGACTGCGATAGGCAATGCCAATACCAATCAGGCCAAGGGCAGCTTTGATGGCCCGATGCGTGCCTCAACCATCGATGCCAATGACCAGTTGAAATCTGCCGAAGAATATAAAAGTCTCGTCCTTGCTTATCGCAATGGTGCACCTGTGCGTTTATCTGATGTAGCCGATACGATTGATGGCGCGGAAAACACCCATCTAGCGGCTTGGGCCAATAAAACCCCAGCGATTATCCTCAACATTCAGCGTCAACCGGGTGCCAACGTGATTGATGTGGTAGACCGGATCAACAAGCTCCTGCCGCAGCTCAAGCAAAGTTTGCCTCAGTCATTGGATGTGCAAGTCTTGACGGATCGGACCACCACGATTCGCGCCTCTGTCACCGACACATTGTTTGAGTTGATGCTTGCTGTGGTGCTGGTCGTCATGGTGATCTTTGTCTTTTTAAGAAATATTCCGGCAACCCTGATTCCCAGTGTGGCTGTGCCGCTGTCACTGATTGGAACCTTTGGCGTCATGTATTTGGCGGGTTTTTCGATCAACAATCTGACCTTGATGGCGCTTACGATTGCGACTGGGTTTGTGGTCGATGACGCAATTGTGATGATTGAGAATATCGCGCGCTATATCGAAGAAGGCGATACTCCGCTTGAGGCCGCACTTAAGGGCTCTCAGCAAAT
>CAYJTU010000046.1:0-20780 GCA_964373105.1 uncultured Moraxellaceae bacterium
TCGATGAGCTTGGCGCCAATTGTTGAGCGTGCTGGAGTATGCCCTTGAGGAACCCAATCATCCCAGATTGAGTTCATAGCGGCATAATCACCCGCAGAAGCCAGATAAATACGGGCTGAGACGATATCTTTTTTGCTGGCCCCGACATGTTCAAGCAACCGATCAATGAATCGGAGGATTTCCCGAGTCTGCCCGGTGATATCCATTGCTGTATTTTCAGCGACTTGGCCTGAGATGTAGATGAAATTGGTGGTTCCGACATGGGCAACCGTCATCTCGCTAAATCGGGGGCCCATCTCATGCCGTGTGATCGTGACCATTTTTTGTTCTCCTGTTATGGTAAAAATTATTTCCCTAAAAACCGAGTCGTGTATGGCGACCCTTCAAAAAAAACACCTTGAAGGCGAAAAACTAGCGCCAAAGTCGATTAAATTCTTTGGCGCTATTCACTTCAACCATGACAACATTATGGCTGTTTGAGGCTATCACTTTTGGGATGGCTATCGCGAGTGCCTTCTGCATGATCCGTTTTGGCAGAGTCCCACCAACCACTCCCTAAGGCTTGAAACAACGCAGTTGAATCTTGCAGTCGACTCGCTTGCGATTGCGCCAAAGCCAATTTGGCTTGCAGATCACTTTGCTCTATGGGCAGCAAGGCGGATCGACTGATATCGCCCAATTGGTACTGCTTACGCGCCAGTTCAAGACTTTTGGCAGAAGCCTTCGCTGCACGTTCAGCCGTTTGATAGACTGCATGATCAGAATCAATCGACTGAAGGATATCGGCAACGTTCTGAAATGTACCAATGACCGCACTGCGATATTGGGCCCTTGCACCGTCTAAAGCGGCTCGGGCTGCATTTTCACTGTGTTTAAGTGCTCCGCCATCAAAAATGGGCTGGGTAATCCCGCCCATCAATGCCCAGAAATTTGTGCTGGATTGAAACAAAGCGGAGAGGGTTTCAGCGCTTGAACCCGCGTTAGCACCCAGTGTGATATTCGGTAGACGATTGGCAACGGCAATACCGACACTGGCATTCGCTGCCCGCAAAAATGCTTCTGCACTACGAATATCCGGGCTCTGCTCCACAAGCGTGGAAGGGAGTGTCAGAGGTAGCTCATGCGGCAACTGCAAACTGTCCAGAGTAAAGTCTGTATCTAGAGATGCACTTGGAAACTCGCCGACTAAAGCCTTGATCAGATCACGTTGGATGGCAAGCTGATTTTGCAGAGGAGGCAAAGCCGCTTCAGCAGCGGCAAGAGCAGCATCTTGAGTCGCCACATCAGCATCCGATAGTTGCCCCAGCGCTCGCGCACGATTTGTCATATCGCTGAGCATTTTTTGCTTTTCAATCAATTGCGTGGTGATCAATATTTGCTCATGCACTAGAGCCTGAAGAATTGCTGCATTGACGACATTACTCGTCAAACTCAGATAAGTGGCTTCGATATTATAACGATTCGCATCTTCTTCGGCCTTCAATGCTTCGACTTGACGACGGTTTCCTCCCCACAGGTCTAGCGTGTAGGAAACATTGAGCTGAGGGGTATGTAAATTATAAACAAATCGATTAGATGTGAGTGGACTAGCAAGTGTTTTAGACACTTTCTGTCTAGTAGGGGTAAAGGAAGCACTCACCGTCGGAAAAAACGCTGCCTGCTGAACTTTGACATTTTCAATCGCTTGCTTCAGATTGGCCTGAGCAATATCAACCGAGGGGTTGTTTTTTAAGCTTAAAAGAACGAGTTCATTTAACTTCGGCGAATGGAAGATCTCCCACCACTGAGCGGGGATATCCTGCTGGACAAAGCGCTGAGCACTGCTCGACTTGAGATTACTATCCGATGTCGTGCGTGCTTCAGTGTAGCTCGTCGGAAGCGCCAGCGCTGGGCGCTTATAGTCGGGCCCCACCGTACAGCCACCCAGAATAATAACGCTTATGCCCAGTGCAAGGCTGCATACAGGTCGACGCGCACTGTAGCGATGCTCATGGGTCGATAAAGGTTCATGCCGCACAGGTAAAAATTGCAATATTTTCATTAGCGGTTCCTCCGTAAACGGGGTAGATTCCATTTTTTCTTTTCGAACAAATGTTCCATGACATAGTAGAAGGTTGGCAGGATAAACAGCGTCAGTAGCGTTGAAACAATCAGTCCACCGACGACAACCGTCGCCAGATTACGCTGGACATCCGTGCCGACGCCTGTAGCCAATGCAGCAGGCAGCATGCCGATAGACGCAACGGTAGCTGTCATCAGCACAGGGCGTAATCGCTCTGTCGCAGCCAGTACCACCGATTCCCCCAGCTCGTGATTTTCACCTCTTATCCGTCTGAAGTTAGAGACCATGATGATGCCGTTCTGCACAGACACGCCGAATAGCGCGATGAAGCCCACGGCACTTGCAACATTCAAGGTATTACCCGTGACATTCAATGCAATGAGTCCCCCAAGCGTTGCTAACGGTACGATGCCCAGAATCAGTAACGCTTGGCGGATACGACCAAATTGGGCATAGAGTAATCCTGCCATCAGCGCAAGAACCAAGAGCATGATGATCGCCAGTCGTTTTTCAGCCCGTGCTTGACTTTCAAATTGCCCAGCCCATTCCAAATGATTACGCGCGGAATCAATTTTGACCTCTTTATTGATACGACTCTGTGCTTCCTCTAGATAAGAGGTCAGGTCTCGACCTCGATTGTCAATACGCACCGTGACTTGCCGCTGACCCATCTCATGCGAAATGGTACTTTCACCCGTTTGTAAGGTGATATGGGCCACTTGTGACAAGGGGATCTTGGCGCCATTCGTACTACTGAGTAATAAATTACCCAGTGCGGCAGGACTACTTTTTGCGGCTTTCGGGAAACTGATCGTGACGTTATATTGTCGATCTTCAACAAAAACAGGGAGGATTGCTGCACTGCCAATACCGGTTTGAATCAAGGTTGAAATATCTGAAACATTGACACCAAAACGTGCCGCCGCCTCGCGATCTACTTTAATAACGACCTGTGGAATCGGTGGCTCTTGAAAAATAGATGCTGAAGCAGTGCCGCGAATCGTATTTAAAATATCAACAATTTGGTTTCCAATCTGGCGAATTTCTTTAAAGTCCTGTCCATAGACGCGAATGACCAGCGGACTATGGGCGCCGCCGACAGCATCGTTAACACCATCGATAATGGGTTGACTAATACCCACGTCAAAACCAGGCATTTGTTTCAGATCAGCATTAAGCCGGCTAATAAATTCAGCCTTGCTTTCATGATTTGGCCAGTCACTATAGGGTTTAAGGCCAACCGGTACCTCGATATGAGACGGCGTCCACGGATCTGTGCCGCTGTCATTGCGTCCGAGTTGGGTCACGACATAGGAGACCTCGGGATATTTCAGTAAATTACGACGTAGATCAGAAGCCATCTCACTTGATTTATCAAGGGAAATACCTGCAGGAAGCTGGACTTGTAGCCAGAGTGCCCCCTCATCCAGTTCAGGTAAAAATTCTTTGCCTGTCCTAGCTGCAAGTAGAACGACGGCGATCAAAGAAATAATCGCGACTATATAGGCAATACTAGGCCGCACGATCAACGTTTTAAGAATGTTTTTATAACGATTTGTCAACCAAACCAAAGGCTTATTTTCATAAACTTTACGTGGCTTTTTAAGTGCAACGTAGGCCAAGCCTGGAATGAGAGCAATCGCGCAAAAGAGTGCTCCCAACAACGCATAGCCAACGGTATATGCCATCGGTGTGAATAATTTCCCTTCGGCTCGTTCAAATGCAAACAGAGGTAGGTACGCGGCAATGATGATCAAGGTCGCAAAAAAGATGGGTCGACCGACATAGCTGAGGGTCTCCAAAATATCTTGTTCTTCAAGCTCTTTATCAGGTTCTTCTTCACGACGTCTGAGAACTGCTTCCATGACGACGATAGCACCATCTACGATGATTCCGAAGTCGATTGCACCGAGCGAAAATAGATTGGCTGGCATCTTGGTTAGATTCATCATAATAAAGACCGTGACCAGCGCAATGGGAATTGCGACTGCAGCCACAATCGCACTGCGTGGACTCCCCAGAAACAGGATCAATACGATCAGGACGAGGCCAATCCCCTCCAAGACCGTACGAAAGACCTTATGGATGGTTAGCTCTACGAGATCATCGCGATCTATATAGGGAACGATCCTAACTCCCATTGGCGTGAGTTTCTTTTGCATCTCTGCGACCTTGGCATGAAGACCCTCAAGCACTCGAGAAGGATTTTCTGCTTTCGTCATCAGTACGATGCCTTCGACGGTATCAGGATTGTAGTTCTTGCCGACGATACCCTCGCGTTCTTGATGACCAAAACTGAGTTTACCTAAGTCCCTGAGGAAAATTGGCGTACCATAACTTTGTTTGATCGCGACAGAGGATAGATCGGTTAAATCATGGATTTGACCGATACCACGCACCACATAGCTTTGCTCACCTCGGGTCACTCGACCGCCACCCGCATTGGCACTGCTACTATTGATTGCCGTGATGACATCGCCTACGACGATGCCGTATTGTTCCAGTTTGGCGGGGTCCAGTTCGATGCGAAACTCTTTGGTAAAACCGCCGAAATTGTTCACATCCGCAATCCCAGCGACTTGTTTGATACCCGGGATGACGGTCCAATTCTGGATTTCCGAAAGTTCCATGAGATTTTTTGATTCAGATTCGAGCGTGTATCGATATATCTCACCGGATGGACTCGTCACTGGATTTAGGCCGGGCTGTGCACCTGCAGGCAGTGATACTTGAGAAATGCGTTCCAAGACCCGTTGACGCACAAAATAATTATCCGAGCCATTAAAAACAATGGTGATCAGTGACAAGGCAAAAGTACTGCTAGAGCGAATGGTAACAACGCCTGGCGTATTACTGAGCGCGCGTTCAAGTGGAACCGTGATTTGCTGTTCAATTTCTTCGGCAGCAAGACCTGGCACTTGAGTGGTCACTTGCACGGTGACGTCACTGATATCAGGATAAGCTTCGACTGCCATCATTTTCCATGAGAAATAACCATAGATAACAATCAAAATGGTTACTCCCCACATCAGATGTCTGCGGCGAAAAAACAGTGTAATGAGTTGATTAATCATTCAACAGCACTCCACCTTGGACCACAACCCGGTCATTGGCGTTTAAGCCTGAAAGAATCTGAACATGTTGCTCATCTTCAGTGCCAATCTCGACTGGGCGGCGAACAAAGACATAGGGTTTTACTTCAACAAAGACGGTCACACTGTCATTGTTCATCAGTAAAGCGGAAGGTGGTACGCTGATTTGATTCTGCTGATTGGTAGCAATCTTAACCGTGGCGTACATATTAGGCTTTAGTCGCATGCCACTGTTATCAAAGGCAATACGTGCTTTGCTGCGGCGGGTATCGCTATCCAAGATGTTACTGACCGAACTGATGTTGCCATGAAAAACCTGATTGGGATACGCGGGTAACGATACTTCAGCAGCAAGGCCGGGACGTACTTCACTCAGCAGATTTTCGGGGATGTTGGCAGTCACCCAGACTCGATCAAGATTGGCGATTGTCATAAGGGCTGCGGTATTGTCGTTGATATACGAGCCTTGGCCGACGTTGAGTGCCGTCACTTCACCAGAGATTGGGGCAATGATCGGCAAGAGCGCGGCTGTGCCTTCGCGTTTGATTTTGCCACTTTCGCCGCTCAGGGTATGCACACGTTGCTGGGCGCGTTCAAATTCCGCCTGTGCTTGGATACGTGCGCTTTCCGCAGATTCCAAATCCTTGTTGGCATTTGCACCCGCTGCATTGACAGCTCGTGCTCGGGTCAACGCTCGGTCTGCCAGACTCAGCGCATCATGCGCCTTGGTCACATCGGAGAGTGCTTGAGCAAGGTCACCAGAACTGATCGTGGCGAGGACTTGGCCTTTTTTCACATGATCGCCAAGTTTGATATTGAGGCTGACGAGACGACCCGCCAGTGGCGGTTCGAGATTGGCTGTCGATGCAGTATTGGTCTCAACCACACCTGGAAAGGATGAGACATGCTGAGCTGCATTGCTGGCAACAGGTGCGATCTTTAAGCGAGCTTTGAGTGGCGAGTTATTCGGCACGATCAACTGGTCACCTTGGCGGGTAAACATGACAATCTCTGGACTACTTGCGTTCGCTGCGATCGCATGGTGATTGAGGGCGACTAGCCACCCTGCCGTCAGGATAGTACCCAGACTCAAGACCAGTACGGATTTGGATAATATGGGTCTTGAGTTCATGAGTTTCTCTCTATTGTTTCGAATGAATGCTCGCATATTCATAATGCGCCCCAGTGGTGACTATCTTGTCTAAGATAAAAAGTTGAATATTGAAATGTGCGTATTCACGGACGGCTATGTCCAAAATTATGCACAAATACATGTATAAACCATGTCTAAGCGGTCTCTAAATGATGTTTCGGATCATCTCTAAGCTCGATGTAAATCATGGTTGAGTGATCTGCAATGTATTAAACATACGTATGGGGGGTCAGGATCCTGACTATGATCAGCAAAATGATTGGCAGTATTAACGCGCCGAAAATGACTGATTAATCCAGTGCTTGGAATTAAATATTTAGACATAAATACGCTCATATCGATTAAATATGAGGGGTCTTTTCGTAGAAAAACGTGCTCGTAGACTATCCGTGCGGATGACAGATGCCATCGCACAATCACGCAGGTCGAAACCTACGTGTAGATAAGAATGAAGCGTGCTGAAAGACGTCGGCAATGACACCGAAATATCAGCAAGCTAAGAAATGTAGGGAAGCAAACAGAAGTTTGACGACGGGAGTCATCAATATCGGAATACCACCATCTGCCTACGGCAAGATGATGGCAAGAGGGTTCTTGCGTGATCTTACCGAGACAAAGCCAAGACGTTAAACTGGCAACTACAACACGTCGAGCAAGTATCCACGTAGGACCCCATGTAAAGAAGATGCGCGAAATATAATCCTCGATTTTTGTGATGTCAAGCAAATGAGTGATTAAATTTACTATAGTGGGGGGGAGTATGTGAAAGTGATAATACACGCCTCTTAATCAGACATTATTGAACGCCTCAAATGTGTTGAAGGTTACCTCAAAAGTACCATCAGCTACTCAAGAGTGATCGTCCATAAAAAACCTCGTCTAGGTTGCTAGACGAGGTTTTTTATGGACGCTAAGCTTTTTAAATGTTTCTAACCTTGCTGAATCCCAGCAACCAACCATTTCTGATCTTGACTGCCGATCAATTGCACAAAGTGCCATGTTTCACTGAACGGTATAGCCCCTGAGTTGACGTCTTCACTGACCGTACCGCTATACAACACGCTCACCACGTATTGACCATTTTCTTGGCTATTGCCGACAATCTGCGCATTTAATTGTGGGAACTCCGCAGTGTCATGATTGTTTGCGATATCAGAGTGCACCGCATTAAACATCTCAGGCGTGAAGTAACGACGCAGTTCTTCCAAGTTGCTGGAGCTGTTCATGGTCTGCATATGCAAGAACGTCGCGCGGGCTTGACGCAAGAACACCGCATAGGAGGTGCCGTCAGGCAGGCTTTGACCATTATTAGTGAAAGGCGCGGGTGCCCCGAAACTTGGACTACTAGAACTACCACCGACGGGCTGACCAAAAATGTTGGTGTTACCGCCAGTAGATGGGCCGGGTTGTGGTGCAGCATTGCTGTTGCCATAGCCGAATGGGCTTGTAGAAGATGATGCGTTACCTGCTAGTGCAGTCTTTTTCGCTGTAAAACGACGATAAACGAAATAACCTACACCTGCGAGTAAAATCAGCAAGAACCAAGGGAATCCGCTTTTCTTTTCCGCGGGAGGAGTTTGGTTCCATGCACCAGAACCATTTTCGGTTTGTACGGGCTGAGATGCTGCGGTATTTGCATTGGCGTTATTGGAGTGACCCATCATGGAGCCGAGCAGTGCTCCTCCTGCAACCCCTGCTGCAACACCCCCCCAGCCTGGACCAGAGCGTTGTGGGGTGGCTTGCGATGGGCTAGGCTGCGGACCTGATGAACTGCCAGTATTTGAGTTGCCATAGGTGCTTGAAGAGCGGCTCATGCCATGACTACTGCCGCCACCGATACGCTTGGCTTCTGCTAGCGGCGATAAGAGCAGTGTAGCCATCAAAAAGATTGAGCCAGCGGTGCGCGTATTTGATTTCATGTGAATCATTTCCTGACAATGATGTGGCGAGGTAGCATGAATGATCGACAGTCATTCTGAGCAGAAAGCGGTTTTATTACGATCTGCTTATCCTGCGTAAGCTAGCATAGGATTTTAGAGTTTTCGTTGAGATGCCGTTGCGATGAGTGTAAATTTGCATATTCTCGTTAAAAAATGCAATTGCCGCCCAAAATAGGTTGCGGCAAATTTATCGTCTATAGTTCGGTTTTAATCGAATGCGGCACTTAAAGCCTCATGCAAACGTCCGACACTGATAATTTCCATGCCTTCAATTGCTTGGCGCGGGGCATTGCCGCGCGGTACGATGGCCTTTTTAAAGCCATGCTTCACGGCTTCGCGCAGACGTTCTTGCCCATTGGGCACGGGTCTGATTTCGCCAGACAACCCGACTTCGCCAAAGACGACGAGCTCTTGCGGCAAGGCGCGACCTTTGAGGCTCGATGCGATGGCGAGCAGCACGGCAAGATCAGAGCCTGTTTCGAGGACTTTGATGCCACCCACGACATTGACAAACACGTCCTGCCCATTGGTATGAATCCCGCCATGACGGTGCATCACGGCAAGCAACATCGCCAGACGATTCTGATCCAAGCCTAAAGCGACACGGCGCGGCTGACCTTGTGTGTCGTCGACCAAAGCCTGAACCTCGACCAACAGTGGACGCGTGCCTTCGCGGCTGATCATCACGATACTACCGGGTATCGCTTCATCGTAGCGACTTAGGAAGATTGCTGAAGGATTGGCCACCTCCCGCAGACCACGATCGGTCATCGCGAAGACGCCCAGTTCATTGACTGCCCCAAAGCGGTTCTTAATCGCGCGAATCATCCGAAAACGAGAGTCTGATTCGCCTTCAAAATAGAGTACGCAGTCGACCATATGTTCAAGCACACGCGGACCCGCCAAAGCGCCCTCTTTGGTGACGTGACCCACGAGGAAGAGGGCAGTACCCGTTTGCTTGGCATATCGGGTGAGGATTGCTGCAGATTCACGAATTTGGGCGACGCCGCCCGGTGCGGATTGCAGAGTTTCGGTATAGAGGGTTTGGATCGAGTCAAGTACAGCGACCGCAGGCTTTTCCGCAGTTAAGGTGGCACAAATCGTTTCGACCGATGTCTCTGCCATGACCTTGAGTTGATCGGTGGGCAGTTCTAAGCGCTTAGCGCGCATCGCGACTTGCGATAGTGACTCTTCACCAGTGACATACAGGGCTTTTTCACCTTGTGCCATATGTGCGGCTGTTTGCAATAGGATCGTCGATTTACCGATCCCTGGGTCACCTCCAATCAGTACCACTGAGCCATTGACTACGCCACCGCCCAGCACGCGATCAAACTCGCTTATGCCAGTGGTCAGGCGTGATTCACGGCTCACTGTAATTTGATCGAGTCGTGTCACTGTCGCCGCTTGCCCCGCGTAACCGCCATTATTCATACTCTTTGCGCGGTGGACTGTCGTAGGTTCGGGTTTCGCTTCGACCAAACAGTTCCATTCCCCGCAATCACTGCATTGTCCTGACCATTTCGGGTGACTGGTGCCACAGTGTTGACAAATGTAGACGGTTTTCACTTTGCTCATGATGCTCTCTTTGGGAACGATCGAAAATACAGCGTCATGCTATAGATTTAGAGTTGTAAGAAGATAGGGTAGTTATGATGGTGGTTTTAAGTCATAAAAAAAAGCCCATCAGTTAAACTGATAGGCTTTTTCTGATTTTAAATCGAACTTAGGAAAGTTATGGATTTAAACATCATTCGAATTTGGCGTCCCCACGGGGATTCGAACCCCGGTACTCACCGTGAAAGGGTGATGTCCTAGGCCTCTAGACGATGGGGACTAAAGGCAATGCATACAACAGGCGCGTATTTTAGAGAAATACGCTGGGAAGTCAAGTGAATGCTGGTCAGGATGTGAACGTTTAATGAAATTTACTGAAAATAATTGAATTCTGCTTAATTTAAAAGCAGCTATACTGTTTTTTGATCATTTAAACGCCCCAAGGATATCATCGATGACTCAGCGCGAGTTTAATTTGCAGGTGCTTAAACCGATCATCCGTACCGCAGATAGTCATAAGGGAAGCCATGGCAGTGTGGCTGTCGTAGGGGGCAATATCGGTATGTTGGGTGCGGCTTTACTCAGTGGGCGGGCTGCGTTTGCTGCTGGCGCGGGAAAAGTTTGGTTGAATGTGGTGGACCAGCGACTGGCCGTAGATCCCTTTGCGCCGGAACTGATGATTCGATCGCATGATGGCGATTTGACGGTAGCCAACGCATTGGCGGTAGGACCTGGACTTGGAGTGGATGAGGTCGCGCATGCATCGCTTGAACGATGCTTTATTCAGAGCCATATCCCGACCGTATTTGATGCCGATGCGCTAAATATGATTGCTCAGTCTGAACGCTACCGTGAACGGTTGACCCATCGTTCATCAATGGCGATTTTAACCCCTCATCCGGCTGAAGCAGGCCGTTTATTAGGTTGTGACGCTTCGGATATCCAAGCCAATCGGCTGCAATCTGCGACAAAGATCGCACAGCGTTATCAAAGTATCGTCCTACTCAAGGGCCATCAAACGCTAATTTTTCACCCTAATGGCGACTATGTTGTGAATGCGAGCGGAGGACCTGCTCTGGCTGTAGCGGGGCAGGGTGATGTCTTGACGGGTGTGATTGCGGCATTGCTTGCACAAGGCATTGGTGCCTTTGATGCTGCGAGTTTAGGCGCGTATATCCATGGATTGGCAGGTGATTTATACACAGAGCAAGCTCAAGGACATATCGGGCTAACGGCCAGTAAAATGCCACCCTTGATTAGTCAGGTGTTGAATCGTCTTTTGAGGGAATGGGTTTCTTCTTCGGTTCTTTAATTTTTTCAAGCATGGTTTCAGCAGGGAGCTTATGAATCACGGCGCGCAGGTGCTGGTAGAAGTCTTTAGACTCTTGGTCAACCATGATGTCGGCTTCGGTGAGCGGTCTTGCGAGTGACAGACCCTCAAGCGTCCGGCAGCGACTCAAAGCCACATAGGTCTGACCCGTCTCAAACGCACCTGCCCCCAGATTTAAATGCACCTTTTCAAGGGTGCGTCCTTGGCTTTTATGTACCGTCATCGCCCAAGCGAGTACCAGTGGGAATTGGATATAACTACCGGTCTCATAACGTTCAATTTCTTCGTCGATCATGCCCCAACGATATTGATACTCCTGCCATTCATCACGTTCAACTTCAACCGTGTGCTTAGAAACCGACATCACGACTGTGATTTTGTCTGGTGTCATTTTTTTTACGGTTCCGACCGAGCCATTAATCCAACGTCGATTGAGGTCGTTTTTGGTAAACATGACTTGTGCGCCGATCTTTAACACCAGCTCCATGGGCGAGGGCAGGCGGTCAGCTTTAAATTGTCCGGTCAATTGGCCTGTATAACTTTGCACCGTTGCATCGAGCTTACTCAGCTCACGGTGGTTTCGCGTATCCACTTCGGCATTGCGCGGGGAGAGCCAAACGGCATCGATGGGTGGTGTATCTGTGATGCTGCAACCTTCGTTGAGAAGTGCAAGTGATTCTTTAAGATCAATCCCTTCACGAATTTTGGTCAGAATATTGACGAATGCTTGATCGGATTGGCGAAAGGTTTTTTTGAGCTCAACAGCATAATAAGGCGTGTTGCGTAGACTGCGGGCTTTAAAGAATTTCGCTGATCCATAGATCCGATCAAATAAGGGTTTTGATGATTCACTGACCACGGGTGGCAATTGAAACAGATCGCCGACCATGATCACGGTCATCCCGCCAAAAGCACTATTGCCATCACGATTTTGACGTAGAAATGCACTGACCCCATCCAGTAAGTTCGCCGTCACCATCGAGATTTCATCAATGATCAGTAATTTGGCTTCTTTGATATCACTGCGATGTGGGGCGTTCTTGATGTCTTTTTTCACGATCCAAGCGGGTGGAAGTTGGCAGAGTGAGTGAAGTGTTTTCCCTTCGATATTGATTGCTGCCATTGCTGTCGGCGCACTGAGCAGAGCAGAGCCTTTAAATTGCTTCATGAGCCATTTAATAAAGGTACTTTTGCCAGTTCCTGCGCCCCCTGTGACAAAGATGAGTGGAAAATTGCGATCCACAAGCTGCTTAATGAGTAGATACTCTGGCAGTACATCAATCTTAGACAGATCAGAAGATTGCAGATGCTCCTTGATTGGCATTGCGATATCTTTGCTATCGCGAAACTCCTCAAGATTTAAATCATCAATGCCATCACGATCGTGATGATCCAATAGCTGGTTAAAGACAAAACCAGCCTCAGCAGTCAGGGCCATCAGCGATTCAGGTTTCATCTACGCCCAAAGCTTAATCGGTGCAACGTGTGAGTTACTCCGATTCGTCATGTGCACTTTTTTCGTTATCATCATTCGCACCCATCACCTGCATCGCAGGCCAAGCATTAACGATTTTACAAAATAACTCAGCGGTTTTCTGGGTGTCATAGAGTGCCGCATGCGCTTCGCCATTGCTAAATGGAATCCCAGCGGCTTGGCAAGCCCGTGCCAGTACGGTTTGACCATAGGCGGCGGCGGCTAAAGTGACCGTATCAAAGACTGAGAAACTGTGAAATGGGGTTTGATTCTTGGTGTGAGTACGTGCGACGGCTGCTTGCAAAAAGCCTAAGTCAAAGTGCGCATTATGTCCGACTAACACGCAATGATTACAGCCCTGTTCACGACGGGTTTTTTCTAGTGATTTGAAAATTCTTAAGAGAGCAGGTTTTTCTTCTTCCGCCATCCGAAACGGGTTGAAGGGATCGATGCCAATGAAGTCCAGTGAGCGTTGATCAAGCTTCGCACCTTCAAAGGGTTTGATATGGGCATGAACCGCTTCACCCAGCACGAGCTGATGATTTTCATCAAACAAAATGGGGATACAAGCGATCTCAAGCAGCGCATTGCTTTTGGCATCCATACCCGCTGTTTCGACATCAACGACGACAGGGAGAAAGCCTCGAAAGCGTTGGCCAATGATCGGTCGGGGTTTGCTAGATACAGCAGTATCATTGTTTGGCTGTGTTAATTCACTCATTTCTTCAATCCATTTGCTGCATCGTGTTGGATAGACCATGTGAGTGTGTCACCGGCGCGTAGTGGTACGAGTTTTTGATCACCAAAATATTCAAAGTATTCAGGGACGATTTGCTCTTTTTTTACCAATGTGATGGTCGCGGTGTTACGCGGTAAACCATAAAAATCTGCACCAAAAAAGCTGGCAAAGCCTTCTAGTTTATCGAGTTTACCGGCTTGCTCGAAAGCTTCAGCATACAGCTCAATCGCAAAGGGTGCGGTATAGCAACCTGCACAGCCACAGGCATTTTCTTTTTTATCCTGCGCATGCGGCGCACTGTCTGTCCCTAAGAAAAATTTAGGGCTCCCACTGGTTGCCACTTCAATCAAGGCGGCTTGATGACTGTGTCGTTTTAAAATCGGTAGGCAATAAAAGTGTGGACGAATTCCACCCACCAACATGTGATTGCGATTGAACAGCAGATGTTGCGGGGTGATGGTTGCCGCAACATTGGCACTTTGTGCGCTGACAAAAGCTGCAGCATCTCCTGTGGTGATGTGTTCTAGCACCAACCGCAAACGGGGGAAGCGCTTTAGCAAAGGCTCTAGGACCTCATCAAGGAAACGCTTTTCACGGTCGAAAATATCCACATGACTATGCGTGACTTCACCATGGAGTAAGAAGGGCACGCCATGTTCTTCCATCTGCGCAATCACGTCATACACTTTTGACAGATCACTGACGCCAGAGTGTGAGTTGGTGGTTGCGCCCGCTGGATATAATTTGACGGCTTGCACGTGTCTTGAATTTTTAAGTTTGAGTATTTCCGCAGGATCGGTGTGGTCGGTCAGATACAGTACCATACGCGGATCAAATGCTACCTCAGCGCCGTTTGCTTTAGGCACATGTGCCATGATGCGAGCGCGGTAGGCGAGCGCTTCTTCAACCGTTTTGACGGGAGGCACGAGATTGGGCATGCAAATAACACGATTAAAGGTTTTTGCGATATCAGGCACCGTACGCTCAAGCGCTAGTCCATCCCGTAAATGAATATGCCAATCGTCTGGCTGAGTAATCGTAAGAGTGGTTTGATTGGCGGTTTGTGGTGTGGTCACGGGCTTGAATACTCATAAAACTTTTGTACGATGATAGTCGAAATGACGCTATAAAACACGGCGAAATCGTGATGTTCACTTTAACATATTCATTTATTAACAAAAAAAACCAGTCATTTGATTGTTTTGGTCTATCGAATATTCTATCGGACAGCTGTTTTTTTTGTTAATGTGTGACTAGGGAAAATATGAAAAAGTGATTTACTAAGATTCAGTTCTTTTGATGAGACGGACTTGAAAAATAAACCACCAGCCTCGCCGATACCGCAAGAAGATGTCCTGATACGTGAATTGTTATCAGGACAGCGTTTTATGATGCGTTCATTTCAACCAGAAATGGAATCTGCATTTTGGCATACGCTTGCCGAACGTTCGACGAACATGATCAATGGCTTTATTTTTCCGGGTGCGATTGTTTATCTCATTTTAGGCGTGCTCAACCTTCCGATTGTTTATTATTTCAGCTGGAGCTACTTCCGTACGCAGGATTTGTATAATCTGGCCTATATGTATTCGATCGGTATCTTGTGTCTAGGAACCCTCCCAGCGCTGCTGAAACGATCGTTTTTTCATCAATATTTTTATGCAATTATGGGCGCCATTTCTTTCTTTGGTGTACTTTCGACTTCTTATTTCTCCCTACAATTTAAAACCCCATGGGTTGCGCAAGCTGCAACTTATGATGTTGTTCTTGTTTATATTCTGGTCTATTTCATCATCGGGATGAAGCCGCGCTTTATTTTTGCAGTGGGATTATCCGCAGGTTTGCTGGCGTTGGCTATCGCTTATTTTCGCACGGCAAATTTTGATTTTATTTGGTACTCCAATGAAGAGCTGGTTCGTTATATCTACTATGTGGGGCTCATTAATTTAGTTGGTTTAGTGGTCAGTTCGGTCAACATTGCCAAAGAGAGAGTTAATTTTCTTCAGTCGCGTTTATTGGAACTGGATAAGCTGCAAGCCGAAGATATGAGTGATAAGTTAACGCGTCTATCGCGTGAAGATCCGGTGACGGGACTGGCCAATCGTCGTTATTTTAATGAACGCATGGAAGAAGAGTGGGAGCGTGCACAGCGCTCAGGTGAACCGTTGTCAGTTTTGTTTATTGATATTGATCACTTTAAGACCTATAACGATACCTATGGTCATCTTCAGGGTGATGAAGCCTTGCACCAAGTGGCTCAAACATTGAAGTTGTTTTTACATCGCAGTACCGATCTGGCGGCGCGTTATGGCGGTGAAGAGTTCTTGGTGTTATTGCCCAATACACCTGTCGCAGGAGCGCGAACAGTTGCTGATAAAGTCCTTGCTGCGGTTGATGCCTTGAATATCGAGCATAAAAAATCTAAAACGGCAAAATTTGTGACCGTGAGTGTCGGTGTATCCACCTGTAGCTTTGTAGATTCTGAAGTTTCGATTGCAGAGTTGATTAACCAAGCTGACGAAGCAGTCTATAAAGCCAAGGCGGATGGTCGCCATCGTGTGCGTGAATATCACCTCATCTAATCCTTGCTTGCAATAATTTCTTCATCATCCTCTCATTTAAGAGGCGTGGATTTGCTGCGCGCTCAGTTCCTTTCATGTAGAATGCGTCAATTCTGAATTTGAGATTTGGGTAGGCTTTTTTTACATTTTTAGATTAAAAGCCCGCCTGTCATGCTGTTTAAATTTTCTTATGCATTACTTGGAACATTATTCATGGCGGAAAAACGCAAAGTCGTACTGGCCTACTCAGGCGGTTTGGATACTTCAGTCATTCTGACATGGCTGCAAGAAAAATATGATGCGGAAGTGATTACCTTCACGGCGGATATTGGCCAAGGTGAAGAAGTTGAACCCGCCCGTGCAAAGGCACAGCAAATGGGTGTGAAGTCGATTCACATCGAAGATTTGCGTGAAGAGTTCGCCCGAGACTATGTGTTCCCAATGTTTCGCGCCAATGCGATTTATGAAGGCGAATACCTCCTTGGTACATCAATCGCGCGTCCTTTGATTGCAAAACGTCTGGTTGAAATTGCGAAAGATCATGGTGCGGAATACATCAGCCATGGTGCGACTGGAAAAGGCAACGATCAAGTACGTTTTGAGTTGGGTGCATTTGCACTCGCGCCCAATTTGAAAACCATCGCGCCTTGGCGCGAGTGGGACCTGACCTCGCGTGAAACGCTGATGGCCTATGCGAAAGAACGTAATATCCCAATTGATTTCGCAAAATCCGGCAAAAAATCTCCGTACTCTATGGATGCCAACCTTCTGCATATTTCCTATGAAGGCGGCGGCTTAGAAGACCCGTATTGGGAGCCAGAAGAAGATATCTGGCGCTGGACGGTTAGCCCAGAAAAAGCACCAGATGCTCCGCAATATGTTGAACTCAGCTATCAAGCGGGTGACATCGTAGCGATCGATGGCGTAGCGATGACGCCTGCGGAAGTTATGATCAAATTGAATGAGCTTGGAGGCAAGCACGGTATTGGTCGTTTGGATCTGGTCGAAAACCGTTATGTGGGTATGAAGTCACGTGGTTGCTATGAAACGCCAGCGGGCACCATCATGCTGCGTGCGCATCGCGCGATTGAATCCATTACGCTTGATCGTGAAGTCGCTCATCTGAAAGATGAATTGATGCCACGCTATGCCAGCCTCGTTTATAACGGCTACTGGTGGAGTCCTGAGCGTAAGATGCTACAGGTGATGATTGATGAGTCACAAGCGCCAGTGAATGGTGTGGTGCGAGTCAAACTCTACAAAGGTAACGTGATCGTTGCGGGCCGTAAATCGGACAACTCCTTGTTTGATGCCAACATTGCGACGTTTGAAGATGATCGCGGTGCCTATAATCAAAAAGACGCCGAAGGCTTTATTCGTTTGAATGGACTACGCCTGCGTATTGCCGCAAGTAAAGGTCGTAAAATGGATTAATCCATTGTTTGATTGCAAGAAAAAGCGAACCTCAAGGGTTCGCTTTTTTTTATCTTTTAAATTCGATTATTTGATGCTCGGTCAGGCGCGTTTGATCAACCTGAGTATAAAGATCAGAATAATCGCACCAATGGTTGCGACGATGATACTGCCTAGGGTGCCGCCACCTGCGGAAACGCCAAGCTTGGTGAAGATGAAGCCCCCGATGAATGCACCGAGCACACCTACGATCATATCGCCGATGATCCCGAAGCCACCGCCTTTAACCAGCAGGCCTGCTAACCAACCCGCGACTAGACCAATTAATAAGAACCAGAGAAAGCTCATAAGATATTCCTTTTATAAAGTGGATAGCGTTATTTCGATTCGAAAAACACTTTTTCCAATCATTCTTGAACTCGGCATATATCAATCTTTCTGCTGAGCATTTTTGATGATCTGTATTCGGTGATTAAAACCGTATAAAAATAAATCTTTTAATGTTTTAACCACCTACTGTCTTTATCATGGGGGTGGAGTAGATGAAAAAACACCCGAGTTTGCAGAGTGTTCCGTAACAATTCGTGAGTTCTTGAAGCAACGTGTAAAATCAAGCCTCCGTGATAGGAGGCCTGATTTAATTCAATTTTTGAATTTAGACGGTTTTGATGAATAGGGCGATCAGTTTACGGGTCCAATCGGTATAAGGCGGGAAAAACATCTTTGCAAGCATCAGCCAGTTACGCACAATTGCCCGCTCATGAGAGAAAGCGAGGAAGCCATGATAGCCATGCGCACTCCCAATTCCAGAGTTATTGACGCCACCAAAAGGCAGGTTGCCATGTAAGAACTGAACCACGCTGTGATTGATACAGGCACCGCCTGATGAGGTTTGTTGCATCACTTTACGAATGTTGTCGTTATTTTTACTCCAGACATAAAGGGCAAGAGGTTTCGGCTCGGCATTGATCTTGGCAATCACCGTGTCGAGTTGATCAAAACCGATAATCGGTAACAGCGGGCCAAAAATCTCCTCACGCATGATCTCTGCATCTTGTGGGATGCCATCGAGAATGGTCGGTGAGATATAGCGCTGAGTTTCATCGATCTGCCCACCTGTGACGACTCTGGCTCCGCGCGTGACCGCATCATCAAGCAGGTGTTTAACCCGACTGACATGGCGATCGTTGACGATCCGTGCAAGGTCTGGGCTTTGGATCTGCAAGGTGTTTTTACCATAGGTCTTTTCTAAGGTTTCGACACAATGTGTCAAGAATTGATCTTTGACTTTGTTGTGCACATAGATGTGGTCTGTTGCGATACAGGTCTGACCGTTATTGGTGTACTTTGCCCACAGGGTGTTTTGCGCAGCAACTTTCAAATCAGCAGTTTCATCAATAATGGTTGGCGACTTGCCACCCAGCTCAAGGGTTACACTGGTCAGATTCTTTGCCGCAGCGGCCATCACAATTTTGCCGACTGTGGGTGAGCCTGTAAAGAAGATGTGATCAAAGGGCAGTTCGAGCAATGCCTGCGCAACACTTGCATCCCCTTCGAATACGGCGATTTCACTGGGGTCAAAGGTCTGTTTGATGATTTTTAAAATAACAGTGGAGAGATGAGGCGTCAGTTCCGATGTTTTGATGATTGCCGTATTGCCCGCTGCAATCGCAGAAACTAATGGCCCTAGGGTCAGGTTCACCGGGTAGTTCCACGGCGATATAATGAGCACGCGTCCTTTCGGCTCATATTGTGTGTAACCTGTTGTGCCAACCATCATGCGCGACGGCCAAACTTTCTTGGGCTTCATCCAGCCACCGAGTTTACGGATAGCATCATTGGCTTCGGCAACTACGGGGAGAATTTCAGTCAGTTCGACTTCTGTCGCAGGCTTCCCGAAGTCAGCAAAACCTGCAGCAATGATCTCTTGCTGGTGTGCGAGCAGAGCCGATTTTAATGCTTTGATTTTTGCAAGACGTTCTGCTTTGGTGGATTGACGTAAACGTATAGCAGTCGTGGCTTGAGCAGAGAAAGCTTGCTGGATTTCAGTCGGAGTATGAACGTGCATGGACTCAGGTGAATATGGGCTGTTCATGGCTATCCTTTCGCCTTTTCATAATTAATATACTGATGAGTATAGCGGTTTATATTCAGGATAACGATGACATTAATTGACAAAATTTATTTTGTTGAGCTTTATAATTAGCTGGCTATGACGGTGGTGATCGCATTTTATTTTTTAGTTGATGTCATTTTTCAAGCATGATGAGCGAGATATGCCGCAGATAACGATTGATATTCATACGCAAACACTGTGCTTAAGCCATGGTGGGAATTTATATGTTTACTCGATTTCAACGGCATTAAAGGGCGCAGGTGAGATCGAAGGCAGTGAAATGACCCCAAGGGGCTTGCATGTTATAACCGAAATGATCGGTGGCGAACTGCCGATCAATGCAGTATTACGTGGACGTCAGTTTACTGGGGAGATTTATGATGCTGCACTTGCGAAAGCTTATCCTGATCGAGATTGGATACTGACCCGTATTCTTTGGTTAACGGGGCAAGAACGAGGCGTGAATAAAGGGCTTAATGCTGAAGGTGTGAATGTGGATTCTCATCAGCGCTATATTTATATCCATGGTACTCCTCTAAGCGAGCCGATGGGCGTTGCGCAATCCCATGGTTGTATACGCATGCATAATGACGATCTGATGGATTTGTTTGAGCGCGTTGAAATCGGTACTCCGATCAATATTGTTGAAAACGC
This sequence comes from uncultured Moraxellaceae bacterium, assembly GCA_964373105.1. Taxonomy (GTDB): domain Bacteria; phylum Pseudomonadota; class Gammaproteobacteria; order Pseudomonadales; family Moraxellaceae; genus Aquirhabdus. Next base: position 20,092 of record CAYJTU010000046.1, read on the forward strand.
ATCGCGTGAAATAGAGTCATATAATCACAATGAATAGGGAGGACGAGTAGCGGTAATCGCCATCTATCCCGACTGCTTGATATTTGTGCACCCCAGTGAGGGTAGGGATCCGTCATCGAGCTTTAAAATAAATTGCATATAAAACAGACGATTGTATTTTTTTAAATCAGTTTAATTTCAATTTGTACGGCTTTTGAACAGTCGAGCGTCTTTTTAGGAAAAAGCATTTAAAACCGTTGACACGGTCTGATAACTCTCTATAATGCACCCCACGTTGAACGAACACAGAAACACAAACAACGTAAGCAATATTGGGCGTTTAGCTCAGTTGGTAGAGCAGCGCCCTTACAAGGCGCGGGTCGGCGGTTCGAGCCCGTCAACGCCCACCAATATTGTCTGCTTTAAGTTTGTGATGAAATGAAGTTTAGCAAGACCTTGCAGCGGTAGTTCAGTTGGTTAGAATATCGGCCTGTCACGCCGAGGGTCGCGGGTTCGAGTCCCGTCCGCTGCGCCATATATAAGAAAAAACCCGCTTTGAGCGGGTTTTTTCTTAATAAAAGATTAGTAGTATCAGTAGTTTAGTGCTATACTATGTACCATGTTGAACGACATAGAAGTTCAAGCTACGCATGTCATATTGGGCGTTTAGCTCAGTTGGTAGAGCAGCGCCCTTACAAGGCGCGGGTCGG
>CAYJTU010000047.1:0-20424 GCA_964373105.1 uncultured Moraxellaceae bacterium
GAGCGAGTTGCATGAGTTCAGAGGCGGATTTATTAAAACCAATATATGATTTCTTGGGGTGTCGTACACCGCAAGCATGGGTGGATGTTGCTTGCAAAAACATCTCTATGCTTCTACAGGATCATGCCAATTGCGAGAAAAAAGCCGCAGGCACGGCCATGAATCTGATGTTTCGCTACGGAGCCCATACCGAGTTACAAGTCAAGCTTGCGCAGCTCGTGCGTGAAGAGATGCTGCATTACGAGCAAGTCATTGAGATTATGCGCAAGCGTGGACAGATATGGGATGCCGTCACTGCTAGTCGTTATGCGCTTGGTCTGCGTAAACATATCCGCACCCATGAACCTGCTGCGCTCGTTGATATCTTGATTGTCGGTGCTTATGTGGAAGCGCGCTCTTGTGAGCGCTTCGCGGCGTTGGCGCCATATGTCGATGATGAGTTAGCCAAATTTTATCGTTACCTTCTAAAGTCTGAATCGCGTCACTTTGAAGACTACCTGACTTTAGCTAGAACTTTAGTGGAGGATTCTGAGCGGATTACGATTGATGAGCGAATATTACTATTTCGTGAGGTTGAGCGTGAACTCATCGAATCTGCAGATACTGAGATCCGATTTCACAGCGGTGTGCCTATTTTAAATTGAGCGTTGGGGCTTAACGCACATATTACCGATTAACCATAATATGCGAATCAATGATTTGCTATCATTAGGCGCGGCCTAAATGTCTGATAGCAGCCCACAAATTTGAATGTTTAACAAAACGAGTGTGATGATGAGTGATGTAAACACAGCAGTAAGTCCTGCGCTTAAAAATGATCGTTTTATTCGTGCATTATTACGCCAACCCGTTGATACGACTCCTGTGTGGATGATGCGTCAAGCGGGACGTTATCTCCCTGAATATAAAGCAACACGTAGCCAAGCCGGTGATTTTTTATCACTGTGCAAGAACACTGATTTGGCCTGTGAAGTGACATTGCAGCCTTTACGTCGTTTTGCGCTAGATGCGGCAATTCTGTTCAGTGATATTTTGACGGTGCCGGATGCAATGGGCTTGGGACTTTATTTTGAAGAAGGCGAAGGCCCTAAGTTTAAGAAGACGGTGCGCAGCGAAGCCGATATTGTGGCATTACCCAAGATCAATCCTAATGATTCACTCAAGTACGTTATGGATGCGGTAAGCACTATTCGTTCAGCTTTGGGGGGCAGTGTCCCGCTGATTGGTTTTTCTGGGAGTCCGTGGACACTTGAAACCTATATGGTCGAAGGTGGAAGCTCCCGTGAGTTTCGTCATACCAAGGAAATGCTCTATCGCTCGCCGGAATTGTTGCATGCTTTACTCGATAAACTTGCGGTTGCAGTGACGGACTATTTGAACGCGCAGATTTTGGCTGGGGCGCAAGTCGTGCAGATTTTTGACAGCTGGGGAGGAGCACTTGCTCATCGAGAGTATGTGGAGTTCTCACTCAACTATATGACTAAGATCATCTCTGGTTTGATTCGTGTACATGAAGGCCGTCCTGTTCCTGTGATCGTCTTTACCAAAGGTGGTGGTCAGTGGATTCCACAGATGATGGACAGTGGCGCTGATGCACTGGGATTGGATTGGACCACATCCCTTGCGGATGCCCGTAAAGTCGCGGGATCTCGGGTTGCATTGCAGGGTAATCTCGACCCCAATACACTTTATGGTTCGCCCGAGCAAATTCGTAAATCTGTAGGAGCGATGCTTGCCGATGCTTATGCAAATAACGCAGAGCGAACTGGTTATGTAGCCAATTTAGGCCATGGGATTACCCAATGGGTAGATCCGACACATGCGGGAATCTTTGTTGATGCTGTCCATGAATTAAGCGCAGTTTATTTCTAAAGGCTGTACATCTAGAAAATATTTATCTCCTTAACGAAAGGGGATAAATATGTAGAAAATGAGTACTGGTTATCATTTTAGTTCTTTTGAAATCAATGTATTACAATATCTATAATAATTAAAACAAATAGCGCTGGTTGTAACTAAATTGTCATATTGGCGTTCTATTATTCCTTTTGAAATCTAAATTTTTTAAATTTTATATCCCCATTTTGCCTTACTTTCTGTAAGTCAAAAACACCTTATCTTCGTGGCAATTATTTTTATCAGCGATTGAGATAATCCTAGAGTGATATTGCCCGAGTTAATTCAGCTTCTGCTTAAGTATATTGGCGACAGCTCTGACTTGGATTTATGTCGTCAATCGTTGTCGTGAAGCACAGGATATACAGCCTCGGTATGGAATCGGACGAACAAGCTTATGAGTAACATGATGACCAATCATCGTATCGTGACTTCAGATGTCTCTGCGGATATCTACTCGCTTGCCGTACATATTCCACCATTTTCACCGACAGACTCGGTAAATGATGTTGCTGCACAGTTTATGCAGCCGGAATATCAAGCCATTCTTTCCGCACCGGTCGTTCTGGACGGTATTCCGGTGGGGGTCATCACGCGTTATCAGTTACATACAATCTTCATGAAAAACTTTGGACGTGAATTATTTGGTCGTAAGTCTATCGCGGAGTTTATGCAAAAAAACTTCCTCGTTGTCGACGTACATACGCCCGTTGCCGATGCGGCCAGTTATATTTCGGCAAATATTCAACAACCCTTGTCTGAGGATTTCGTTGTTACCGAACAGGGACGTTACTTGGGACTCGGTTCAGTGATTGCACTGCTCGGTGCGATGGAGCGGCAAGTGACGCAGAATTCACATGAACTTTCCAATGCTTATCGAGAGTTAAAGTCATCTCAAGCACAGCTGGTTCAATCTGAGAAAATGGCGTCACTCGGACAAATGGTTGCTGGTGTGGCGCATGAGATTAATACCCCCTTAGGCTATGTCAAAAATAATGTCGAAATTGTTCAAGAATTTATTGAGCAGCTACGCCAAATGAATGCCATGCATCAAGATTTAGTGAATGTCATTCTTTCCCCAGATGGCAATGATGTGGCGATTGCAGAGAAGCTTGCTGAGCTTGATGACTTACAGAGTATGGTACAGCCGGAGCTGCTTTTTGAAGACATGTTGGCGATTTTTAATGACACCAATTATGGGTTAGAGCAAATTAATGAGTTGGTTTTGGGTCTTAAAAACTTTAGTCGCCTTGATCAGGCGATGACCGATAGTATATCGCTTAACGACTGCGTGAACTCGTCTCTATTAATTGCAAAAAATACACTCAAAAATGGTATTCAAATCATTAAGCAATTTGGCGAACTTCCAAAAATATCTTGCGCGCCATCACAAATTAATCAGGTTTTGCTGAATCTGCTCACCAATGCAGCTCAAGCTATGAGTGGTAGTGGCAAAATTTTAATCAAAACATGGTCAGATGAAAGCAATGTGTATATTTCGGTGCAGGATACCGGGAAAGGGATGCCGCCAGAGGTACTCGCTAAAATCTTTGATCCGTTCTACACCACGAAACCTGTGGGTGAAGGCACTGGTCTAGGTTTGTCGATTTCATTTCAGATTATTGAACAGCATGGTGGGCGGATTCGCGTTGCTTCAGAAGTGGGGCGTGGGACTCGGTTTGGTATTTCCTTGCCTCGAAAACTGAACGCGGCCCCAGTTGTACAAGCCATCTTAGCGGAAGCTTAATACTCAAATCTTAATTCGGTGTCATGACGAGCCTATTATGCTTATACATGGACAGGAGTAAATAAAATGCAGGAAAAGCCAAAGATTTTATTGGTAGATGACGAAGAGCGGATCTTACGTTCACTGAGTATGCTGCTTCGTACGCAGTATCAAATCTTTGCGACCAGTGATGGGCACGAAGCGTTGAGAATTTTACAGCAAGAGAAAATTCATGTCATTATTTCTGATCAGCGCATGCCCATCATGACGGGCACTGAGTTACTCAGTAAAGCCAAAGAAATCGCGCCAGACACCATACGGATTTTGTTGACGGGCTATTCGGACGCGGATGCAGCACTTGATGCACTAAATGATGGGGAGATTTTTCGCTATATTAATAAGCCTTGGGGACCAAAAGAGCTTCGTGACACCATTGCACAAGCGGCTTATATTGCAGGAAAACTTGAAGCATTGCCCATTGAGCCTTTATTGCAACACGTTCCGCTTTTGCATCAAGAAATTGTCACCAGCCAAGGGTTGGTTTGCTTAGTCCTTGATCGTGATGAAAGTACCTATTTAGTCGTCAAAGAAATTTTAGGGACGTCTCATGAAGTAGTCTGGAGTCAAGACGTCAGCTCAGCCTTATCGATTTTGACCAGTCGTTCGGTAGCGATTATGGTTACGGAACTGAGTCTAGGTGACGTTGATTTGAGTACGATGATTAAGACCCTCAAACAAGAGCACCCTGAATTACTGACGATCATTTTGACCAACTTCAAAGACACTGCAAGATTGGTTGAGCTGATTAATCAAGCCCAAGTCTTTCGCTATTTGCCGAAGCCCGTTCGTAAAGGGCTACTTGGCAAGAGTATTGAATCATCGATTGCACGTTATCGTACACTGAGTGCCCAACCTGAACGACTCGAAACACAAGCGGTGGAAACGATTCAAGACCCTCTGCAGAAAGCTGAATCGAGTAAGGTTGCGGATTTCCTTGCGCAATTGCGCGCTAAAATTAGTCGTAGTCTAACGGCAGGTGTTTAATCCTTTAGCCGGACCATGAATTCATATAAACTATCGCATATTCAAAACATCACATGTTTCAATATATCCGAGTAACTTTGTATGTCCGATCTCACCCAACAAAATTCATTAAAACAAGCGGTTGCCCAAGCTGCGTTGGCACATTTACCGAAAGGCGGTGTGATAGGAGTCGGTACAGGAAGCACCGTTAATTTTTTGATTGATTTATTGCCTCAGCTTAAACTTGCTGGTGCTGTCGCCAGTTCGAAAGCCACAGAAGATCGCTTAAAAGCTGTTGGTATTGAGGTGGTTGAGTTAAATCAAGTCGGTAGTTTGGATGTTTATATTGACGGTGCTGACGAGATTGATCGTCATTTGCATATGATCAAGGGCGGCGGTGGCGCATTAACGCGTGAAAAAATCGTAGCGTCCGTCGCTAAACGATTTATCTGCATTGCTGATGAGTCCAAATGGGTAGAGCAATTGGGCAGGGCGTTTCCATTACCCATTGAAGTGATCCCTATGGCACGTTCGGCGGTGGGCCGTAAGTTGGTCACTTTAGGTGGATCACCTGCATACCGTCAGGGTTTCGTGACTGATAATGGCAATTTGATTTTAGATGTTCATAATCTGAATATTCTCAATGCGATCGCTTTGGAACGTGAACTGAATGATATTGCGGGTGTCGTCTGTAATGGATTATTTGCCAAGCAAGGGGCCGATTTAGCATTGCTGGCAGGGCCCAATGGTGTGCGAGAAGTCTCCCGTTAATTGGTGGCGTGGGTTTAAAACGTTGATTTTCTCTGCTCATGAGTCCGCTTTAAGTAAAGCTGTCACTACTGAAATGACTTTACCTGAGGTTGAATGGCGGGTAAATCCACGCGCCAAACGTTTACGGCTGACATTAAAATCGGGGCGCGTCTGGGTGACGATCCCGCCGCGTACATCTGATGCCACGGTTAGAAAATTTCTAAAGGAAACAGAACTCTGGCTTATTGATAGTTGGGCGAAACAACAGAAAATAAAACAGCAGCATGATCAGCAGTTGGCTGAGCAACCTCAGCAAAATGGTTATGCCATTGCGAACTCTCAACTCAGTCTTCCTGCACTGGATCAGATTTGGCTTATCGTGACATCGGATACTGGTAAACGAATTCAATCCAGCGGTTCCTCTTTAGTGGTCCCTGAAGTCAATGCAGCAGTGCATTTACGGCAATGGGTGAAGATTCAAGCACAATCTTATTTACCTGATCGTTTGGCAGAACTTGCGGCAATACATCACTTCCAATATACAGGTTGTACGATACGTCATGCACGAACCCGATGGGGGAGTTGTACTCGACAAGGCAAGATCAATCTCAATGCATCATTGATCTTGCTTGCACCTGAACTTTTGGATTATGTCTTGCTCCATGAGCTGTGCCACACCCGACAATTCAATCATTCACCGCTATTTTGGGCGGAGATGTATGCAGTGTGTCCAACATTTGCCTTGGATCGCCAGCGCCTGAGAAAAATGATATTGCCGCATTGGTGGAGTGTCTGAAGCCATATTTGTCATGAAACTCAGCACGTCGCATGGATTGAATAATTAGTGTGCGATTTGTGAGGCTTCTATACTGTCAATGCGACTGGAATGACTCAATTGATCATTCTTCCCTATAAAAACAACAGATGTGCTATATCGCTTATCTGATGATTTTGTTATAAAGCCATGTGCATTTTAGTAAGGGCAGGATTGTCCTGCATTGAAGCAATGATAGACTTAATGACGCAGTATGGTTTCACTATGGGACTGCGAACTTAAGTCTATTAAATACTATTTAACGACATATAAATCGAGGAACGGACATGGCGACTTTTTTGACAAATGAATGGTTTGACAAGGTAGATCAACTGACTCAGGCTGCTGGTGATCTTAATCTTCCACCATCGCTCGCTAATCTTGCATTGAATATGAACGTCAGCGGCGGTGCGGACGGCGATGTTGATATGGCTCTTGATGGCGGAAAAATTGTCAAAGGTTTGTCTCCAAATGCAAAAGCAACATTACAATTAGATGCTGCAACCTTGCGTAAAGTATTTTTGGAATTTGATATGGCTGCAGCAATGCAAGCGTTTATGTCAGGTAAAATCAAAGTACAAGGTGACATGACTCAGTTGATGGCGCTGCAAACAGCACGTCCAAGTCAGGAACAAAAAGACTTGTTCAAAAGCGTATTGGCTGAAACAGAATAATTTTGGTTGAGTCTTAGGCCCATGCTATAGGGTCATTAAAAAATAAACCCGCCTTATCGGCGGGTTTATTTTGGGTTGAAAAATGAAGGTGTTAACTTTGTTCAGGTGCGTGCATAAACTGCGGCTTGCAGCCAGATATTACCGCGAATAAACTCACCGGCTTGAATGTCTCCGGGTGCATGGTTACGGGGGAAATAAGCAATCTGAATAATGAGGGGTTTGGCATCTGGTTCACGCAGAATCACGACATCCAATAACTGCCCTGTTTCTGACATGAAGTTCAAAGGCTGCGCACCGAGCACTTCACCTTGAAACCATGCTTCGTCCTCTTGGCCGAAATTCTCGCCAAATAAATAGGCCACCATGTTGGATAAGTCTAATGTAACGGGTGCTTCATCGTCGGGTGTTTTCGGCTGCCATGCGGCCATTTTTTCTTGAAGGTCATCAGGTGCAACCCCATTGTTATCCGCCAAAATTTCATTCAGGGCACGGTGATGGCGTATCGCAGCAGGGTCATCAACAACGATGGTTTCACCACTACCCACACGTTCAATCTCATAGGCAAAAGCACCTAAATAAGCGTGGTAAGTAACTTTACTTTGATAACGATGTCGATTGACAGTGTATAACGCATCAAATGCATAAATGGTCGCACCATCCGAAGTTTCCAAAGTGAGCACCGCTTCAAGTGACTGTTCACAATGCAATACGCGGCTCACCTGAACTTCGGTATACCACTTGCTATCTAGAAAAGGATAGGCGCTGCGCAAAGCAGTTGGACGACCATCATTAATATCTAAGATTTGAGCGACTTGAATGGCGCCTTCAGGACCTGTGATCAGCCAGTGTGCAGCAGTATCATCGGTATTAGGATCAACATCAAAGGCAAGTCCGCGGGGCATCACGGCATCATCGATCGAGTGTTCTAGCCACTTTGGTACCACGACATCCATATTTTCAGTCAGTATTTCCCAATGAGCACCATGATCACCCAATGTTGCACAGTCAACCTTGAGGAGTTCAGGTGGGGAGTTCTGAGATTGCGGGTGCTTAGAATCTGATTGTGCCAAGTGATTTGTATTTTGATTCAGCGGTTCAGTCATTCTTAGCTCCAAGCGCGGTGTTATATATAGCAAAGTATCAAGGCTTAAATATTGACTACAGGGTCAATACCCATTTAAAAAAACTTATTCATCTTGCTGACAAAAATAGACAAAATCACCTAAGCTACTATAGTCATAATCGGTATTCATTTAAGATGAATGATTTCAATCGAGTCATTACATAGTATTAATAGGGATAGTCCAGATGGATTTCAACGATACATTACAACAGAAAGTTGCGCTGGTCACGGGTGGGGCATCAGGTTTAGGTTTGGCAACTGTAAAGCAACTGGTGGCGAAGGGCGCCAAAGTCGCTATTTTTGATCTAAATCGTACGCAAGCTGATTTGGTCGCGTTAGAGTTGGGTGCGAATGTTCGCGCCTATACGGTGAACGTCAGTGATGAAGTATCGGTTAAAACTGCGATTGATCAAGTTATACAGGATTTTGGTGGTCTACATATCGCAGTGAATTGTGCCGGTGTTGGCTCTGCAAGTCGTACAGTGGGGAAAAATGGGGCTCATTCATTGGAGTTGTTCACGAAGGTGATCACGATCAATTTGATCGGTACATTTAACGTTGCCCGTCTTGCTGCAGAGGCGATGCAACATAATCAAGCAGATAGCACGCCGGAAAATACCGATTATGAACGCGGTGTCATCATCAATACCGCATCTGTTGCTGCGTTTGATGGTCAGATTGGACAGGTCGCCTATGCTGCTTCGAAAGGCGGAGTTGTGGGGATGACCTTGCCTTTGGCGCGTGATCTAGCGGTGATCGGGATTCGGGTAAATACCATTGCACCGGGAATCTTTAATACGCCTCTCATGAATGCGTCACCGGATAGCGTCAAACTACCCTTGATTGAGATGACACAGTTCCCTAAGCGTTTAGGCTATCCCGAAGAGTATGCCAAATTAGCATTACATCTCATTGAGAACCGTTTTATGAATGGTGAAACCATCCGTCTAGATGGGGCTATTCGGATGCAACCGCGCTAATGACCAAGATACCCGCTAGTACGCCTGCTCAAGCAGTTCCTGAATCGGTGACAAGTTTACTGACCATGACTTTATGGATTGATGCAGATGCATGTCCGCGAATTCTCCGTGAAGTCATTTTTCGTGCGGCGGATCGTCATCGTCTACCCACGATTTTTGTGGCGAATCAGCCGGTGGGCATTACCCCTTCAACATTGATTCGATCAATTCAAGTTTCGGGCGGCGCGGATATGGCGGATCAGGAAATTGTATCGCGGATGAAGGCGGGTGATCTCGTTATGACACAGGATATACCGTTAGCTGCGCAAGTCATTGAGAAAGGGGGTACGGCCTTACATCCGCGCGGGGAAGTCTATACAACCGAGAATGTCCGGGCAAGACTCCATTTGCGCGATTTCATGGACAGCCTGCGTGGTGCTGGTGTGCAAACGGGTGGGCCACCACCACTCAATGACCGAGACAAAAAACAGTTCGCGGATGGTCTAGAAAAAACCATCGTTCGTTTAAAGCGAATAGCGCAGCAACAAGCCGCTGTCGATCAAGCAAAGCTTACCAATGTTGACGTAAAGGATTAACCAGGAAAACTGCATTGATCATGACTAATAACAGCACAACGAGTACGCCTGTTGTAAACGATACCCCCTATGATTTAGTTGTTATTGGTGGCGGTATTAATGGTGTGGGAATAGCCCGGGACGCCGCTGGGCGAGGTCTTAGCGTGTTGCTGATCGAGAAAGGTGATTTTGCTGGAGCAACCTCCAGTGCATCCAGCAAGCTTATCCATGGTGGGCTACGATATCTGGAATATTATGAGTTTCGATTGGTGCGGGAAGCCTTAGCCGAACGAGAGAGACTGCTGTCAATTGCGCCTCATATTGCATGGCCCATGAACTTTGTTATGCCCCATAGCGCAGGTCTACGTCCACGCTGGATGATTCGGACAGGATTGTTTTTGTACGATCGTCTGGGCGGTCGAATTTCTTTGGCGAAATCCAAAGCCGTTTCGTTGACGAATACCCTTTTAGGGAAACCGCTGAAGACGCTCTTTAGTCAAGGGTTTACCTATTCTGATGCTTGGGTTGATGATGCCCGACTGGTTGTATTGAATGCCTTATCGGCCCAGAAGCATGGGGCAGTGCTGTTGCCGCGGGTGAGTTTTGAGCGGGCAAAGCGAGTCAATGGCCTGTGGGATATAGAAATCAAAGCAACAGACACTCACCCATCGCCCGCACTTATCCAGACGCAAGTGAGATCCAGAATGCTGGTGAATGCCAGTGGTCCTTGGGTCGAAAAGGTGAGGGCTTGTATACAGTTTGATGATGCCATAATGAAAGAAGAGATTCTGGCTCCGAAAATCGCGATTCAAAAATCAGAGACAGTGCAGGGGCAACTACGCTTAGTGCAAGGTTCACATATGGTGGTTGCACGATGTTATGAGGGCAATCATGCTTATATACTTCAGCATACGGATCGCCGGGTCATCTTTATGTTGCCTTATGAGCATGATTATACGTTGATTGGAACAACAGATTTACCGCTAGCGGATCCAAATCAGTTACCACGCATGACCGATGCTGAAGTTGATTATTTGTGTGACGCGGTGAATCAGTATTTAGACCAGCCTGTAAAACCGAGTGATGTTATTTGGCGCTATAGTGGTGTCCGTCCACTGATGGATCAAGGCGACACGATTAATCCCTCAGCCGTCTCTCGTGATTATGAACTTAAAATAGAGGCATTAAATGATGAGGCACCCTTACTGACCGTTCTAGGGGGGAAGCTTACCACCTATCGCAAGTTGGCTGAGCATGCGCTGGATGATTTATCTGATTTTTGCATTGATTTACCTAAAGGTTGGACTGATCAAGAGGCTTTGCCAGGCGGAGATATAATCGGGGGCTGGCATGGTTTCGATGCTTGGCAACGTGCATTTATTACGCAATACCCAGGCCTTGACCCAAAATGGCTAGCTAATATCACGAGGCGCTATGGCACATTGACGAGCGAACTTCTAAGAGGTATTCAGTCCCAATCGGATGGTTTAGTCATGAAAGATTTGGGTCTTTATTTTGGCGGTGGTTTGTATGAGTGTGAAGTTCATTATTTAAGTAAACATGAGTGGGCTTGGCAGGCAGAAGATATCCTGTGGCGGCGGACAAAGTGTGGATTGCATATGTCAGCAGAAGAGCGGGTTTCTTTTGAAACGTGGTTTAAATCTGCGGGCCTAACACATGCATCCTGACAGCAGGTCTGGGATAAGCGTCCATGATATGTTTTTACACTACCTGTTTAGTCGAAGGGCTTTAATATTACAAACAGCACTAAATTGCACCTTGCCAAATGCCCGTTGAATCCCCATAAATGTTATAATAGTTAGTACTGATTCATCGGCGCATTTATTCGATTAGCCATAATCATGCGTCTTGAGATAAGCGGATACTTTTAGTTCGGTTTGTTCTATACAGATCAAAATATTGTGAGGAATCAAAATGTCAGATGTAGAAAGCGAAACTGCAATTATCGATGCTCTAGAGACGAACACGGTAGACACTACCCCTAATATGGTGATTACTGTATCTGCACAAGAGTATCTGAAGGATTTGCTCGCTAAGCAAAATACACCTGGCATTGGTGTTCGTATTTTTGTTGAAAATGCAGGTACGCCCCGTGCTGAATGTTGTATGGCCTATAGTACCCCCGGCGAAGAAGATTTTAATGATGCCAAAATTGATTATGCTGATTTTTCGGCTTATTTAGACAGTCCAAGTGTTCCTTATCTCAAGGATGCAGTGATTGACTACAACAAAGATCGATTTGGTGGTCAGTTAACATTTAAAGCACCCAATTCAAAAGTTCCACGTATAGGCACGGATGCATCTATTGAAGAGCGCATCGGCTATGTTTTGCAGGCTGAGATTAACCCAGGATTGGCTGCACATGGTGGAAATGTTTCATTAGTTGAGCTATTTGATGACCCTGCTGATGGGCTGACCGCTGTGCTGCAATTTGGCGGTGGCTGCCAAGGTTGTTCTGCTGTAGATATGACTTTAAAACAAGGGGTTGAAACCTCATTGAAAGAACATATCCCTGAGCTCGGTAGAGTTATTGATAAAACAGACCATACCAAACGTGAAGGTGCTTACTTTAAGTAATCGCTGGAATATTGATAAAGGGATTCACATTTATCAATGTCGTTTAAGAACAGACCAACTGTAGCCATTTCGCAGTTGGTTTTTTTTATGCAAGAAAACAGTTAAGTATCAAGTCGATCCGTTGATTTCTTTTTAGAAATATTTGGTATAAATATTGCTATTAATTTTATAGAACTTATACATTATGAGGCTTGACGCTTTGTTGTGATCGAAGGTATAAGTATGTAGTGTAAAGTTGTTATATTTAAACTCTTAGCAAGTCACTGAAAATTATAGAGTAGATTTTGGTCTGAGAGTGGTGTGGTCGTATGAATTGCTGTTTCATTTATTTGAAATGAACCTGTCATATAAACATCATGCAATTATGGTGTTATTGGAAGGTACTTTCAGCATACCGTGGCCGTGAAGATAGCATCTTTGACACGTTCTGTCGTATCGGCAATAAGTAGTAGTTAGACGTTTTGTAAGAGATATACGACAAAAAATAATGAATGGGTTGATTGTTTAAAGCCTGATTCAGTGCTTAATTTTGATTTAGTTAAACTTATAACTAAATAGTGATGCATAAATCCCTCGTGACGATTGTCAAGAGGCTCTCATTGTAAAATTTTGAGACCTGCCATCACTAAGCTTATCTTAAAAGCTTCATTTTTTTTGGCATTTGGCATAAATAAACAACCATTACTTTTTAGAATAGAAATGTAAGAGGAATATAGAAAATGTTAAAAATCAATGTATATGCGGCATTTGAGTATGAAGTTGATGAGTTGGACTTAGAGTTCGAAAATGGCGGCTATGATGTGGCGGATGATGCCGTAGAGCTTTAATGAAAATTGATGACACATTTGTAGCGTAACTACAAATGTGTCATTCTACAAAAAATATGTTTGTTGGACTTATTTTTGATTTATTTGCATATTTTTTCTGATTATCAAAGAAACATGAATACAACATATCAGTTCCTCTAATTGTATAGATAAAGTACTCCTTTGTAGGGTCTTACTTACACGATAGTATGAGAGCTGTGGTAACATTACTGACTTTGAAATTCTTGACTTTGGTTTGTTTATGTTTAGTTTGCATCCAAAACTCGCGCAGGATACATTCCTGATCGGCGACTTTCCGTTATCAACATGTCGCTTAATGAATGACATGCAATTCCCTTGGCTCATTCTTGTCCCACGGGTTCCCCAGATGACTGAACTTTATGAGTTATCACCGGCGGACCAAGCCCAATTCTTACGTGAGTCCAGCTGGCTTTCCAGTCAGTTAGCGCGTATTTTTCGTGCGGATAAAATGAATGTTGCGGCATTAGGGAATCAAGTCTCTCAGCTACATTTCCATCATATAGTCCGTTATCAGAATGATCAGGCTTGGCCAAATCCAGTTTGGGGGAATCGTTCGGTTGATTATACGGTTGAAGCCTTGGCTCGTATGCGCCAGACTTTAATGCTCGCCTTAAGAGGGCAAAGTGAAATGCCTTTCGATTGGAAAATGGATTGAAGTTGATTGAAAATGTGACAGAATTCTGACTGATTAGATTCTGATATATTTCTCCGATGTTTGTCCATTACAGTATGCCAGTAGCTGTAAAAGTGTGGCTCATTTGGGTTTGTATATCTAAAAATGAGCAGTAATCAGTATTTCATGATAAAAAATCTTCATAATGCACATAAAAATAGCGTTATCGCAGATATCATTTAACTAACACGAGCATGACGACGATGGCATCTGATACTCCAATCAGCTTCTTACAGCGGTTTGGCCAACAACGCCGTATCGTCGCCTATTTGGTCTTTGCGGTTGTTTTTTTAATTAGTTTGAATGATCGCTCCGATATTTCTCTTTTTAGTTTTAAGTCGCTCTTTTTTCTTGTCCTAATGCTAGCGATGCCGTATTTGCAGTTTAAGTTAGCAAATTATTTGTTGAAGCGATACGGTAAGAATCATCAAATTGTCGCCCTGACAACCTATACCGATTTTGATTACGCAAAAAACCTGCAACTCATGTGGCCCCTAGTCTGTATTGATGCGGTGTGTGTGGGCTTGGCAATTGGTTACTTACAGTTCTCTTTGACCCCTTCGTTAATCTTTATGGCGATGCTGGTTGTCCGATTAGTGGAGCTCAATAGTCTCCTTTTTTCAATTGTCAGCATCATTATTTGTGTATTAAGCGCTTATATCTCAGCACATATCCTCGGTGTGGATATACAGATGATCACGCTTAATGACAATGCCATGCACGATGGGTCGGCACTATTGCGTGTAGGCAGTATTATTTGTTTTGCAACCTATATCATTTTTGCATTGAACTATGCGGAAAAGCATGTGGGTGTGCTTAAGAAAAAATTTATTGAATCAGAAAAGAAGAATCATCAATACATTAAAATGGCGAATAAGATTGCTCGCTATGCACCAAGCCAGGTCTGGCAGGCCATCGTGAATGGAACCTTCGAATCGCGTATCTATAATAAACGTAAAAAATTAACCATCTTTTTCTCAGATATTGAGGGCTTTACTGAGTTGTCTGATCGCCTGTCATCTGATGATTTGGCGGCACTACTTAATACCTATTTTGAAAAAATGTCCAATATCGCAAGAAAGTATGGCGGCACCATTGATAAGTTTGTCGGCGATGCCCTGGTCATTTTCTTTGGCGATCCAACCAGTAGTGGTACCAAAAATGATGCGATAGCTTGTATCGATATGGCGATAGCCATGCAGCAAGAAATGAAGCGATTACGGCAAAAGAGTAACAACTCTGAGTTAGGTCAGCTCCATGTTCGAATGGGAGTGACCACGGGTTACTGCCACGTTGGTAACTTTGGTAGTGCATCAAGAATGAGTTATACCGTCATTGGGCGGGAGGCGAATTTAGCAGCGCGTTTGCAAGCAGCGGCTGCACCCAATGAGATTCTGATGTCTCAAGAAACCTATGAGCAAGTTCGGGATCAAGTCAACTGTATTGATCAGGGAGAAATTATGCTGCGTGGTATCGCTCAGCCAGTTCAAGCGTGGCAAGTTGCGGGTCGCTATGAAAATGTACCTACTCATCAGCGCCGCTGGAGTGAGTACGAGTTAGAAGGATTTAATTTACAACTGGATATGGATTTGGTCAAGACCTATGACCGAGATCGAATTAAACGTGCCTTACAGCACGCTATAGAAAATTTAGATCGTCCGGGTCAATAATAAGAAATCCTCGTCAGTCTCTTAATGGCGCTCAGAGGCATGATTAATCGTATAGCGTGGAATTTCAATTAAGAGATCAGTATTAGCAACCTCAACTTGGCATGATAGCCTCGAATCCGGTTCAAGCCCCCAGGCACGATCGAGTAAGTCCGCTTCGACATCGTCCATTTCACTCAGTTCATTAAATCCTTTGCGGACGACGACATGGCATGTCGTACAGGCTGCTGACATATCGCATGCGTGTTCTATTGTGACGCCATTGTCGAGCAACAACTGGCATAAGTTTTGTCCAGCATTTGCTTCAAATTCTGCACCTTCAGGACAGAATTGAGCATGTGGCATTACTTTAATACGTGTCATAATTGCAAAGTTCCAGTTTGTTGCGGTTTAATATTGACCGTTCTTAAGTGCTTCATCGACAGAGCTTAACGCCAGTCAGACAACGTCGTGCCTTTGAGTGCATCACTGACACTACGATTCATCCGATTTGCTGCAAAGTCATCGCTATGGCGTTTTAATGCTTCTATCGCGATTTGGATTGCGGGGAGGTCATCTGTTTTTAACGTTTCTTGAAGTGTGAGTATGGCTAGTCTTAGATTAGCAAGCTCTACACCGGTCAGTAAGTTACTATCTTGTTGTATGGCTTGTTCAAGTGCGAGTAGCTCGCGTTGAGCTTCAACTTTTGTCTCAGATAGATTACGTAAATCTTTATCGAATTGTGCATTCTGAAATCCTTCAGTCAGAAAGCGTTCAGCATCTTCGTGAGATAAACCATAAGAGGGTTTAATCACAATTTCACTTTGGACTCCCGTCGTCATTTCTTTGGCTGAAACAGAGAGTAAGCCGTCGGCATCGATTTGAAAGCTCACTTGGATTCGGGCAGCACCAGCCATCATTGGCGGAATTCCGCGTAGTTCAAATCGTCCTAATGAACGGTTGTGTGCGACAGTCTCACGCTCACCTTGTAAGACGTGAATAAGCATCGCGGTTTGACCATCTTTATACGTCGTGAACTCTTGTTGGCGCGTGATCGGGATTGGCGAGTTACGCGGAATGAGCCTCTCGACCAACTCACCCATGGTCTCCAAACCCAAGGAGAGCGGAGTGACATCCAGTAACAGAGCACCATCTTTACCATTCCCAACCAATTGATCAGCTGATATGGCAGCTCCTAAAGCGACTACTTGATCAGGATCGAGGGTACACAGCGGTTGTTGTTTAAAAAACTGAGCAACCGAGCGTTGAACCAATGGAATTCGTGTAGAGCCACCCACTAAAACAACTGCATCAATTTGATCTATAGTGTTTTTTGAGTCTCTCAGCGCACGTTTGCATACTGCCATGGTACGCTCGATAAGCGGAGCAGCAAGTGATTCAAATACCGTTACTGATAACGATACATGCTTGTTGTCAAAAGTTACGGTAACGTTTTCTTGGCCACTCAGAGACTCTTTAGCTTTACGTGCTGCTTTAAGCAAAGCTTGTTGTTCTGAGCGTGTAGGATTGCTTAACGCGAACTGTTCGATTAACCAAGCGACGATCAGACGGTCAATATCATCACCGCCTAATGCGGTGTGTCCACCTGTTGCTAGGACTTCATAGACACCTTTACTTAAACGCAGCACAGAGACATCGAAGGTGCCTCCGCCAAAATCATAAACGACTTGGATGCGTTCACTCTTGTCATCGATATGATTTTGCGCTTGATCCAAGCCATACGCGATTGCGGCAGCCGTAGGTTCGTTTAAAAGACGTAATACATTGATTCCTGCAAGTTCTGCTGCATCACGTGTGGCTTGACGTTGAGCTTCATCAAAATAGGCAGGAACCGTAATTACCGCACCAATCAATGCACCACCTAAAGCAAGCTCAGCACGGACTTTTAGTGTTTTTAAAATTTCTGCGGATACTTCAATCGGTGTTTTTCTACCCTGAGCAGTAATAAATGCAGGCATCTCGGTATCAAGGCCGACAAGCTCATAGGGGTGATCGAATTTTATATCGTTTTTTGAACGCCCCATAAAGCGTTTGACCGAAATCAGTGTATTGGTGGGATCTACTACAGCTGCATCAAGAGCGGTATGACCGACAGATATCTTTGATACCAAATGGTCATCAGGTCCGCTGAGTTCATAACGGACGACGGAGGGTAATAAAAGACCGCCTTGTTCATCCGCAAGAATCAATGGGCGACCTGAGCGGACGCTAGCCACTAAAGAATGTGTCGTACCCAAATCGATACCCACAGCTAGACGATGCTGATGGGGGGCGGTAGCTTGACCGGGTTCTGCAATCTGAAGCAAAGCCATTGCGCAGTTAAATCCTAAATATGTAAAATTGGGAGTGGGGCGATGCGTTAGTATAAGTCATCTAGATCATCAAACCGATCTTCAGCCGAATCGATATCGCCGAGAATACGCTGCATGAAAGCAAGCTTACGGCAAGTATCACGCGCTTCTGGCCAATCTTCAGCGGTATAATCGATCTTAAATTCGTTGGATAGCGCGCTGAGCCATTGATTGATTTCTGAGCGCAAGCTATCGAGTGCGACGGCAGAGTCGGCTTCATCCAATTGCTCGCGCACCTCTAGAGCATTGGATAGGAAATCAATATCTCCAATCGATTGTTCTAATGCAATCGCTTGTCCTTTTAAATCCAGCAGGTAGGCCGCACGTTTGGCTGCTATACGTAAAGTGTCGTAAGCATCATTGACTGTCGCTGAGTCTAGGGAGGCGGATAGTGCTGCAGACGCGGTATTGTCTTGCAGCCTGGCATGCTGAATTTGATCTGGATGATGCTGACGCTGTAATTCACGATATCGTGCCGTAAGGTGATTCAAATCGACATCAAATGACGGGGTTAAATCGAAAAGTTCAAAAAAGTTCAAAGCAAATCCCTACTGTTCTTGCACAGATTTTATGAAAGTGATGACTGTGGTTTAAACAGTAAATGATTCGCCGCAGCCACATTCACCTTTTTTGTTAGGATTTTCAAAGCGAAAGCCTTCATTTAATCCATCTTTCACATAGTCCATTTCTAATCCATCCAAATAGACCATACTTTTAGGATCGATAAAAACACTGACGCCGTAGGCCTCAAATTTTTGGTCATGGGGATCAATTTGATCGACAAATTCAAGAACATATGCCAATCCAGAGCAACCAGATGTTTTGACACCGACACGAATGCCTTCACCTTTACCGCGATGGGCAAGGTAATCACGGACATGAGTCGCTGCTCGTTCGCTTAGACTGATACCTGAGGTGGCTGTTACCATTGATGTCATCTGGATGACTCCTTCATTGATGTAAGATCTTATCCCGTCTGATTCAGATGTTGATCTTTCTTGTGTCTGCTAACTCAACATGACCTGACTCGGTTAATGCAATTAAACCGCTTCTTTGGTTTGATTTTTGCTGCGATAGTCTTCAATTGCAGCCTTGATCGCGTCTTCAGCCAAAACCGAGCAGTGAATTTTTACGGGCGGTAATGCGAGTTCTTCTGCAATTGCAGAATTTTTGATCTGACCCGCTTCATCCAGATTTTTGCCTTTAAGCCACTCGGTGACCAAGGAGCTAGATGCAATCGCAGAACCACAGCCATAAGTCTTGAAACGTGCATCTTCAATGATGCCTGCATCATTGACTTGAATTTGTAGGCGCATAACATCACCACAAGCAGGGGCGCCAACCATACCTGTACCGACATCGGCAGAATTCTTATCTAACACGCCAACATTGCGTGGGTTTTCGTAGTGGTCGATGACCTTGTCACTATAAGCCATGATACGTCTCCTGTTTTCCCACTATGGGGAGTTAGTCGCGTCTATCTAATATATGGGGTGCGTTAGGCTAAATTGCATCTGTCGCACCCCTCTCAATTGTTTTCTACCGCATTTTTACTAAGATCATGTCCATTTTGATACATGTAACCCTTCGGTGAGTTACATGTATCGATAAGCATTAATGAGCTGCCCATTCAACAGTAGATAAATCAATACCTTCTTGATGCATATCCCAAAGCGGAGAGAGTGCGCGCAGCTTATCAACCGCAAAGCGTGCAAAATCTAAAACCTGGTCAACCTCTTCTTGAGTCGTAAAGCGTCCAATACTAAAGCGTATCGAACTGTGAGCCATTTCATCCGAAAGGCCTAGTGCGCGCAATACATAAGACGGTTCAAGAGTCGCTGATGTACTGGCGGATCCGCTCGATACGGCAAGATCTTTCAATGCCATCATCAGGGATTCACCTTCAACAAAGTTAAAGCTGACATTCAGATTGTTCGCAACGCGAGCAGTTGCATCACCATTCAAGTACACTTCATCTAAGGTTTGAAAACCATCCCACAATTGATCACGCAGAACTTTCAAACGGGCTTGTTCGGCAACCATTTCTTGCCCAGCAATTTCGAAAGCTTCGCCCATGCCAACAATCTGATGCGTAGGCAGCGTGCCTGAACGCATACCACGCTCATGGCCACCGCCGTGCATTTGTGCTTGTAAACGCACTCGCGGTGAGCGACGAACGAAGAGAGCGCCGATCCCTTTAGGTCCGTATGTTTTGTGAGCAGAAAAGCTCATCAAATCAACTTTCAATTTGCTCAGGTCAATTTCAACTTTGCCTGTCGCTTGTGCAGCATCGACATGGAGGTAGATACCGCGTGCACGGGTGAGTTCACCGATAGCAGCGATATCGGTTATCGTCCCAATTTCATTATTGACCATCATCAGCGAGACCAGAACAGTGTCTTCACGAAATGCGGCTGCAACTGCACTAGGATGAATCAAACCTGTCGTTGGCTCAGGATCTAAATAGGTTACTTCATAACCCTCGTCTTCAAGCTGACGACATGGATCTAATACCGCTTTATGCTCGATCTTACTGGTAATGATATGTTTGCCTTTCTTGGCATAGAAGTGAGCTACGCCTTTAATGGCTAAATTATTTGATTCAGTTGCACCAGAGGTCCAGACGATTTCTCGTGGATCTGCTTTGACTAAGCTGGCAACTTGATCACGGGCATGCTCAACGGCCTCTTCAGCTTGCCAGCCGTATCCATGCGAGCGTGAGGCTGGGTTGCCGAAATCACCATCAA
>CAYJTU010000048.1:0-19900 GCA_964373105.1 uncultured Moraxellaceae bacterium
CTCTTACTATTGGGCGCGGCACCACTGGCAATCTGATCAGGTGTATAAAAATAATCTGTTTGCGCACGTAAGGAATATAAAATAAGCCCAATCGCAGTCGACACACCCAACAAACCTGTGAAAACCATGATTAAGCGTCTTTTACGTTTGGCATTCACCGTCAATTACTCACTTTGCTCAGGCATAGATTGTTTAGTATTAGGGGTTTGAGTCGTGATTCGACGCAGACGCGCATGCTCTTGGTGATAGAAACGCCGACGGGCTCGTTTCGACTGCATGATTAACAGCAAAATAGCCACACCGCTAATAAGCCATGCGCTCCATACATAGACACCATGGTGTCCCATCACCATAAAATCATGCACACTTTCAAATGCAAAATTCATGAAATTACTCTACTTGTATACATGGCGTGACCCAGATTTTTTTTGTTCAACAATCAACATCACCCATTTTTTTTGTCGTTCACGCTGCAATATCAGCGTACAGGTGCGATAAATCACCAAAGCCCCGACCAAGAAATAAAAGCCAACGAACATCAACAACAACGGCAGATACATTGAAGCGGCCATTTTAGGCGCCGCTGTCAGTGTAAAAGTAGAGCCTTGATGTAAGGTATTCCACCATACGACTGAGTACTTAATAATCGGTAAATTCACCGCACCAACGATTGACAATATAGCAGCAGCCTTGCCTTGATTTTCGGTATTCTCAAAAGCATTAAACAACGCAACGACACCAATGTACAAGAATGCGAGAACCAGCATACTGGTTAAGCGCCCATCCCACACCCAATACGCACCCCACGTTGGCTTGCCCCAAATCGCTCCCGTAATCAACGCTAATACACACAGGACAAGCCCAACAGGGGCTGCGGCTTGAGCGACAATCGCTGCGGTTTTAATTTTCCAGACCAAATGAATTGTGCCCAGAACTGCCAATCCAAAATATATTGATAGTGCTAGGCTTGCGACAGGGACGTGAATGAAGATAATGCGATAGCTGTCGCCTTGGAGGTAGTCTGGCGGCGCGAAAGCCAGTCCCCAGATGGATCCAATCACAATCAGAACACCTGCTGTACCACTCAGCCATGGTACCCATCGACTAAAAGTCTGATAGAAATACCGTGTCCCAACTGTTTGCAAAAAACCACCCCATAGACGACGCATAAAATGCTGTCTTATATGATTATGCTCATTCGATTCATCGACAACATTCACGTCAGGTGGGAGATCAGAGTCTGGCATATAAGCTTGAACTTCCGTTTTATCTGGTAAGTAATTTAATCAATTAATGATAAAGTTAACGATATTAGACCGCACTTTAAACCGACAATCGTAATGCACTCACGATTGCAAAGGGTAAAAACAATACGGCCAGAATCAATCCGGCGCCGAGTAAAGCCAAAATCGGTAAAACATTGCCGCCCGCACGCAGCACATCAACGGCCCCAGTCGCAAAAATCAAAATAGGCAATAGCAAAGGCAAGGAGATCAATGGAACAAGCACGTTATTTCCACGTAAAGATACCGTCAACGCCGCCGCAACAGCAGCAAGCAATGTCAAAACGGGGGTCCCCAAAAGCAATGTTAAAGCTAAGATACCGGCCTCCGTCCAACTGAAACCAAACAATGGAACGGAGAGTATCGATAGTAGCATGAGCAAAAAACCACCCGTAAACCAATGCACCATTACTTTTAATAGTACCCAGACTATGAG
Organism: uncultured Moraxellaceae bacterium; assembly: GCA_964373105.1. Taxonomy (GTDB): domain Bacteria; phylum Pseudomonadota; class Gammaproteobacteria; order Pseudomonadales; family Moraxellaceae; genus Aquirhabdus. The sequence continues at coordinate 1,720 of CAYJTU010000048.1, forward strand.
TGATTGTCTTGCAATCACAACTTGTTCAAACGTTCCATCTTCTACATCATCTCGAAACAAAGTGTCCATACCAAGCAATACGGACAACAGCGCTGCGATCCAAATAGCGGCAGCACCGATTTGATGAAGCAGCTTCGCCTCAGCTCCAACGGCTAAAGGAAACAAAACCAACACCATGATAAAAAAAACAACAGCGTTCAACCATGCACTTGGATTTGTTAGACGAAGTAATAGCTCACGATATAGTGTAGCTCTGAAGAAACCCAGATTTGGTTCAGGAATTTGCATGCTTGGGATCATTAAGCGCTATCCTGACTCGAAGACATAGACCCATCAAAAATAGATTCTGAAACTGGATATTCAGCAAGATCTAAAATTTCGCATGGAATCGTGAGTGCCTGATGGCTGGTTAAAATGACTCGCCCCCCCTGATCTGCATGCTTGCTGATCTGCTGGCATAACTGATCAGCCATCTTTTGATCCAAAGACGTTAATGGTTCATCAAGCAACCAGAGTTCATCCGGGTTAGTTGTAAGCCATAGTCGTGCCAAGCCGACCCTGCGCTTCTGTCCTGATGACAATTGAGCAACACTGACATCTTCGAAGCCCCTAAGACCAACGGCTTCAAGTGCGATATCCAAATCAACTGACGACATTGAATTTAAAGACTGTATAAATACCAAATTCTGCTTTACGGTCAACATCGCGTTGAGCGCAATCTTGTGCCCGATATAGAGCACAGGCCACTCTATTGGCTTAAGCCCAGCCCAGCTCAGTGCCGATACAGAAGGCGCTGGCAACAGCCCAGCCAGTATCATCATTAAGGTTGTTTTCCCTGCACCATTATGACCTTGAATATGGAGAACCTGCCTAGGATGAACGCTAAAATTGAGCGGATCAGATAGCACAATATCTCCGCGCATGAGATGCAACTTTTTTGCAATAATTGCATCTGAGCACCATGCATTATGACGCTGATCTTGGTTTTCTTAATGCTCAACAAAAGGTCGTAAGTCTGTCAAAAAACACCATAAATCTAGAATAAATAAAAATATCGGCTGATCCAGTTAATTATAGCCTAAGCGCACTACGATAAAGTACAAGAAAGAAAGTGTGAAAATACGACCTGTGATCTACAATGCTTTTTTTTCACTAAATTTGGTTTTTTAGATTTCAAAACTCTAATCTCAAATATTTTTTATCATAAAACCGATGTGTAGACGTTAATTTTTTATACTGAGTAATTGCACCTATGCCATTAATTGACTTTATCCTGAACATTGACCAGCATCTCATAGAGTTTGTCAAACAATACGGTACGTGGGTATACGCCGCTATCTTTCTGATTATTTTTTGCGAAACGGGTCTGGTTTTTATGCCTTTTTTGCCCGGCGACAACTTATTGTTTGCAGCTGGTGCATTAGCCGCAATTGGACAGCTCGATCCATGGCTCATCAGTGGCGTATTGGGATCTGCGGCCATTATTGGCGATAGCACCAATTATTGGATTGGCCGAAAATACGGCACACGGCTTTTTAGTGAAACGCGTAAATTTCCAAGTCGTAAGCACCTTGCAACTGCTGAAGTTTTTTTTGAAAAACACGGTGGAAAATCTGTGTTGATTGGCCGTTTTATGCCTTTTATCAGAACATTTACGCCTTTTGTTGCGGGTATGAGTACCATGCCCTATCTACGTTTTCTTGCGTTTAGTGTTTCAGGAACGATTCTCTGGGTAGGGACATTGGTACCAGCGGGTTATTATTTAGGTCAACTCCCCATTGTGAAAGATAATCTGACCATCATCGTATTGGTGATTATTGGTTTGTCTTTACTTCCGCTGTTTATTCAGGGCGCAAGACACTACCTTGCAAAGCGTCGCTCCAATAAGTAACCCGACGCCTTCAATTAGAAATCTAAAAATACACCCTAACCATCAATTAGGGTGTAAATTGAATAATAAAGAAAGACCATAATCATCCCCCCCCTAGTACTAACTTCCCTCAAAAATTGACTCAGTTGGCAAGAAAAGCATTTTTACAGCCAATGAAAATGAATTGTTATATGCTAATCTCACTCTATTAAGACTGAAGCAAGGATCGAGTATTCAGCAATAAACTGATCTGATCCTCAAGCCTCCCACTTAAAATCCAACAATGATGACAAATTACACTGATTCAGGATGAACTTCATGACACTTTCACTACGCCAACTCGCACTCTCTATTGCATTAACCATCCCAGTGATGGCGGCGACCGTTCCGGTTGTCCATGCTGCAACTGACTTTCAAAGCATCCTCAACGAAGAACGTGCTTGGGCCGGTTTCACCTCAAAACGCGCGACTGCAGGCGATGTAGACTGGGCCTACTCAGAAGGTGGCGACCCCAGCAAGCCGACTGTCTTACTCGTACACGGTCTCGGTGGTAGTCGTGATAACTGGAATCGTGTCGCACATCATTTAACACCTTATTATCATGTCTTTGCTGTAGATCTCCCAGCGAGTGGCGATACCAAGATTGCGGCAACTTACGACCTACAACCAGCTACGATAACCGAGTCACTACGTCGACTGGTTGAAACCTTGCATATTGAAAAAAATCTCAATATTGCAGGTCACTCGATGGGTGGAACGATTGCGGGTCTCTATGCCAGTCTCTACTTCAGTGACACACAAAGCCTACTCTTGGTGGATACCGCCGGTGTTTACGCAACCGCTAAAAGTCCTTACTTAAAAGATCCATCACTACTACGTAACTTTATCGTCAAAAAACCGGGCGATCTGAAAAACGTCATCAAAATCGCCATGCAAGACGCCCCGTTTATTCCTAAAGATATTTTTGACGGCCAAGAAAAAGCCATGATCGCGCAAGCACCAACGATGACGATCTTGGTCGATAAATTGATCGAACTCAACAAAGCCTATACACCGGATTCATTTGCAACAGTGGTTAAATCGATTGAAGCACCGACACTGGTGATCTGGGGTAAACAAGATCAAATCATTGACGTGGGTGTCGTGCCCGAACTCATGAGTTCATTGAAAGACAAGCGCCCGCCAGTCATACTCGATAACGTTGGCCACACTGCAATCTTGGAAGCTGAACAGCTCGTTATTCAAGCCTACTTGCCGTTCTTAGCCAAAGCGATTGCCACACCGAATAAATTTGCTGCTGCGCCTGCGCCTGCCGCAAAATAAAATCGGGTAATGATGACTAAAAAAGAAAGCAGCCCCAAAGGCTGCTTTTGCGTGAACGCTCTCATTTTCCACTACTTTTTTTAATCATAATTTATAAGTTTATCTCAGGAACACGTGCCATGACCTCATCAAAATTATCATCCAAAGCCGAAGCTCTACTGAATGCGCAAGTTGAGCATACCATTGCACAACTGCAAAACTTTGATGTCATCCGCGCCGAAGTCGCGGCACTGTTCGAACAACTGTTGGAAACACCACTTTCGACTCTCGTACCTTTGGAGATCATTCAACGCATCGCCAAAGAACGTGTTTTGGATATTGCACCCAGCAATCAACTGCGTACTGAGATTGCCAATATTGTCAAAGATGCCCTCAAGAATCCTGAAGGCAAAAATACGCTGATTTCTGACCTCGTTCCAGATGCTACAGCCGAAGTGGTCATCAATCTGATTGCCAATGAAACCGATAAACGAAACCTGCTCATTCATGAGATTTTCAGCAATCCAGCGACGGGTGAGATTTTATCCACGACCATTAGCCATGCGATTAAAGATTACATGGAAAACAATATGGTTACTAAAAAAATCCCCGGCGCCTCATCACTGATGAAGCTCGGTAAAGGGGTTTTAGAAAGAGCCACCGACAGCAATCTTGATGACGCTTTACAAAATTATCTCTCGCGCAATATTCGTAATATTATGAATATCAGTGAGAAAAAAACCAAAGAACAATTGGGCAATAAACAAGTTCATCGCATCGCAGCTGAAGTCTGGTCAAAAATTAAAACTCAGCCCGCATCGATAGCCGGAAAAGTTGTTGATGATCCTACCGTTGATGCGGCATCGCATTTAGTCGTCGTAATTTGGAACCATATTCGTACCGGCAAATATGTACAGTCCATCGTGGCGCAAGGGACTGCGGGATGGTATGCGCGCAATAGCAATCGCAGTATCGTAGAGTTACTGTCTGATGTGAATGTCACACCAGAATTCATCACTGCAGAACTTGAACCTGCGCTTAAAACAACGATCAAACACCTTGCCGATAATGGCTATTTAAAAGCGCGTATTGAACCTTTATTCCGCCTTTTCTACGCATCAAAAGAAGCCACAGCGATTCTTAAAGACTAATTTAAATCGTTTATAAGACTGCAAAATTTTCACTCAACCTCGAGTTAGTTTCCACATGACTCGAGGTTTTATTTTGCGTCTTGATTGTATTCTCATCGTATAGGCACAACATATCGTCTATACCCGCCTATGCCGATTCATTTCGCTTTATAATTAAAGCGCATCGCTAAGCCACTACTCAAAACTTCTTGGAGCTGTTTTATGTCGTCTCTGATTGATCAAGTCCGCGATTTACTCGCAGTTGAAAAACTTAATTTTGACGAGCCAGATCTGCCAACACATCCTGATAGTGAGCAAATTGCAACGTTTCGCATGCCCGTGCGTGGCCTGCATGGGGAATGGATTTGTATCGTAAGGGTCTTTCCAGAAAGTCAGCGGCTCTTGGTCTACAGTATTCTTCCCGAGAGTGTTCCGCTCGAACAGCGTCCTCGCCTAGCGGAACTGTTTGTACGTATTAACTATGGTCTAGTTTTAGGTAACTTTGAGATGGATTGGGAGGATGGTGAAGTTCGCTACAAAACCAGCATGGATGTCGAAGGTTTAGAGCCAACACCGACACTCCTGCGTAATCTGATTTTTAGTAACTTCTTTAGTACTGATCGCTACTTTGATGTGATCGGTGAATCCATTCATACAGATCACAACTTAGTTGAATTGCTGGCTGCGGCTGAAGACTCCGATGAGATTGAAGATGTCAGACGTGGGTTTGATTTAGTCGATGATGTCGTGCATTGAAGGCTGTATTTTTAGTTTTTAATGTGGGTGGAGGTATAACCACCCACATTGAATCAAATGACTAAAACTGGAACTCTTCCAGTCGTATACCCGCATCATCCAACCAACCAATCACCGCTACACCCGCTTGAGTTGTGCTATTCACACGCCAATCGCCGAGTACATAGCGACGTTTAATTTGACCATCTTCTCCGACCAATTCATGCACTTCGGGACGATGGGTGTGTCCATGAATCATGCCATCCGCATCGCCAATGACACGAATGACTTCATTCGGTTCAACATCCACAATATTGCTGGCATTATTGGCATGGCTCATCTGACTTCGCATGCGAATCATCGCAGCCAACTGACGACGTGTATCGAGTGGCTGAGTGAGCATACCTCGCAACCAATCTGGATTGCGACTCATTACTCGGAACTGCTGATAAGCAATATCAGTCGTGCAGAGTGCATCGCCATGCTCGATACGCAACGTTAAACCGTGCTCAACGATCGTAATGCGCTCAGCTAATAACTGGCCACCAAAACGATCTAAGAAATCCTGCCCTAATGCAAAATCACGATTGCCATGCTGTACCCAAATCTGTACACCCCGCGCAGTCAAAGGCTTTAAAGGCTCTGTGACTTCGTTTAACCATGGATCATCATCATCATCACCGACCCATGACTCAAACCAATCCCCCAGAATATAGAGTGCATCGATCTCTGGTCCAAAACGCTCAATGAGTGCCAAGAACCCTGCCGTCAAACGGGGTTGATCATTGGAAAGATGAAGATCGGCGATAAACAGGATTCTCATAAATAAAGAGTCATAGTTAAAGATTCATAAAATAAAAAACGTCATGGCGTTTCCATAAAACACCACATAAAACAAAGCAGCCCGAAGGCTGCCGTATTTTAGACTAACAGAGGCACCAATAGTGCATATTGTTCGTGCAAATTATTCATCTGAGCGATGTAAACGAACAACTCAAAAGAATCTTCTAACGATTATTCTGGTAATACAGTAGCCGTGTTGATGACTACGTTGGTCAATGGCACGTCGCCATGTCCATTTTTGTTACCGGTTTTAACGCCTTCGATTTGCTTAACGATATCAAGACCTGAAGTCACTTTACCAAATACAGCGTAGCCCCAACCTTGTGAAGTTTTGCTGGAGTGGTTCAAGAAAGCATTGTTTTTTGCATTGATGAAGAATTGTGCGCTTGCTGAATGCGGATCGTTGGTACGCGCCATCGCAATCGTGCCTTCTTCATTTTTCAAGCCATTATCTGCTTCGTTATCGACGAGATGTGGCGCTGGTTTTTGGCTGAAGTTTTCATCAAAGCCGCCGCCTTGAACCATGAAGTCACGAATAACACGATGGAAGATCGTGCCGTTGTAATGACCGCTGTTGACGTATTTTAGAAAATTAGCAACGGTGTTTGGTGCTTTTTCTTGATTGAGTTCAACAACAATCTTGCCAGCAGTGGTATCGAATTCGACTTGTGGGTTTGCCATGCTTTATTACTCCAAAAAGCGGTAGGGAAATTGGTTGAGGCTAGGGTAATCAAACGGTAGACTATGCAGCAAGCTAAAGTTGCAATTATTTACAGCTATTTTATAGGTTTTTTATAGCTGTTTTGCACTTTTAGCCTGAGTGGACAGCATATAAACATCGATTGACGATAAACTATACGTTTTATATTGGTGTTTGATTTATGCTGTTTTGCTGCTGATGGCGAATGTATCTTCAGTCATCACTGTACTTGAACTCTCATCGACCACCTCCATTATTTCTTTATGAAATTTGTGGTTTGCTATTTTTATTTTTAACTTTAAGTAATGAGTATTATGAATCCTTCTGATCTAGCTACACCCCGCGCACCTGCCCCTACTCCGTCTACGCACGCGACTAACGCGAGCCAACCGACGCAAGTACAGCATGCCGGCGGACAGCAAGGAAAAGAAGGAGCCCTTGATGCGGCTAAAGAAGTGGGGCTGGATTTTATCCGTGCAATTATCGCTGACGATCTTGCCACAGGCAAACACGCACAAATCGTCACCCGCTTCCCCCCTGAACCCAATGGCTACTTACATTTGGGTCATGTGTCTTCGATTTGTCTGAATTTTGGCATTGCTGCAGAAACAAACGGTTTATGCAATCTGCGTTTTGATGACACCAATCCTGCGGCTGAACTGCAAGAATACATCGACAATATCGAAAACGATGTGAAATGGCTGGGCTTTGAGTGGAACGGAGACGTCCGCCATGCCTCAAGTTATTTCGGTCAACTCTATACATGGGCGATTCAACTGATTGAGCAAGGCGATGCTTATGTCGACCTACAAAGTGTTGAAGAGATCCGCCTCAATCGTGGTGACTTCAACCAAGCTGGGACAGACTCGCCGTTTCGTAATCATACAGTAGCGGAGAATCTTGCTTTATTTGCCAAAATGAAAAATGGTGAATTTGAAGCAGGCAGCGCAGTACTGCGTGCAAAAATTGATATGAGCAGCCCTAATGTCCATATGCGCGATCCTGTGCTATATCGCATTTTGAACGTTGAACATCATCAAACAGGCAATGACTGGGTCATTTACCCGATGTATGACTACGCACATCCTCTGGGTGATGCGATTGAAGGCATTACGCACTCCCTGTGTACTCTAGAGTTTGAAGATCATCGTCCATTCTATGATTGGGTGATCGCCAAGGTGAATACCACGGCCAAACCACGTCAGATCGAGTTCTCGCGTCTGAATGTCGACTACACTCTCACCAGCAAGCGTAAACTAAAAAAACTGGTTGATGATGGTGTGGTCAATGGCTGGGATGATCCGCGTATGCCGACTGTTGCAGGCATGCGTCGTCGTGGCTTTACGCCTGAAGGTCTACGTGATTTCTGCCATCGTGTCGGTGTCAGCAAGAGTAATGGCATTGTCGATGTCGGGTTACTTGAGTTCTGTATTCGTCAGTCGATTGAAAATGTTGCCCCGCGCGGCATGGCCGTACTGCGTCCGCTGAAAGTGACTTTAACCAATTTGCCACAAGCGATGACTCTGACCCATGCGCGTCATCCCAATGTCGATTTGGGCGAACGGGAGATTCCACTAACGCAAGAGATCTATATCGATCGTGCTGACTTTGAAGAAATCGCACCTAAAGGCTTTAAACGTTTAGTGCCGGGTGGTGAAGTTCGTCTGCGCCACGCCTATGTGATTCGCTGTGATGAAGTGATCAAAGATACCGTGGGTAACGTCATTGAGCTGCAATGCTCGATTGATGCAGATACCTTGGGTAAAAACCCTGAAGGCCGTAAGGTCAAAGGCGTGATTCACTGGGTCTCCGCAAGTGCGGGGATTCCAGCAGAAGTCCGCATTTATGATCGCTTGTTTAATCATGCCAATCCTGAAGAGGGTGATGATTTTATGCAAAACGTCAACACGACGTCATGCACAGTCCTGCAAGCGATCGTCGAGCCTTCACTTGCGGCCGCAAGCCCAAGTGATCGTTTCCAATTCGAACGTGAAGGTTACTTCATTGCCGATGAAAAAGATCACACCATCGCAAAACCGGTGTTCAATCGAATCTTAGATTTGAAAGATAGCTGGAAAGGCTAAGGTTCCTAACAAAAAGCCCGACTTTTTAATCATAAAAGGTCGGGCTTTTTAGTTGTTATACGTTAGTAGAATAATTTAAACCTCATCAGCGCCAACTGCCTTGCCTATAAAACGGTAAACAGGCTGACTCCGCGAATACTTAATCGGATGCGCTAGTTGCTTCTGGCTTTGAGGCTGATCCTGTGTCAAAGGCACATCCACCAACCATCCTCTCTCCACCGCCAACTCCGAATTCACCGCTTCCGCCAAGCTTAAGACTGGCTCAACGCAGACATCTAATGCGGCAAAGAGCTGATTCCAATACTCAAAAGTCTGCTCAGCAATGGTCGCTTGAATCATGGCACGCACGCTCGCACGATCCTCAGGCTGCAATGAAGAGCCTAGACTCAGCAACTCAGGTAATGCCAAGGCTTGCGCCAAGCCCATTAAAAATTGCGGCTCAAGGGAACCAATCGATATATGTCGTCCATCTTGGGTTTGATAATAATCATAGAAAGTCGCCCCGTTGAGCATGCCTTCCTCAGGACCTTGGATTTCGCCACCAGCTACCTGTGCTGCTCCAGCCATGGTATTTAGGCTAAAGGCACAATCCGTCATCGAAATATCAATATGCTGTCCCAGTCCACTACTTTGACGTTCAATAACTGCCGCAAGAATCCCAATCACGGCATGCAGTGAACCACCAGCCACGTCAGCAATCTGAATACCCATCGCAGGTGGACGCTCATGGATACGCCCACTATGCCCCGCGATTCCAGACAAAGAGATATAGTTAATATCGTGCCCAGCACGATCTTTATAACTACCCGTTTGGCCATAACCCGTAATTGAACAATAGATTAGGCGTGGGTTAATTTTGCTCAATGCCTCATAATCTAAACCCAAACGCGCCATCACATTGGGTCTGAATTGCTCAACGATGATGTCGTATTCAGAGATTAAATCTTTTACTTTTTCAATCTTTGCAGGATCTTTGAGATCCATCGCGACTGATCGTTTATTCCGATTTAAATATGCATGAGCTGTGGCCTGTCCATCTGCGTATGGCGGCATAATTCGCACCAGATCCATCCGTGAGGGTGATTCTACATGTATGACATCTGCCCCTAAATCTGCCAGCATCAACGTTGCAAACGGACCAGGTAATAATGTTGAAAAATCAAGGATTTTTAAACCAGAAAGTGGTGGATGAGTGGGATTAGCCATGTACTTATTTTTCCAGTTTTAGGATTGAATCGGGGTTTTAATGCATGATTTTAGATACATAACTTTCGAGGATAAACTCAATATTGACTTTTATTATTGTCAACACTGTTGCGCTTTGCTCAAAAACTATAGACTATTACAATCGTAAAGACAGTCACAATGACCCTAAGCATCAGTGGAACTGGCATAATTTAACAATGCATGATTAAACAACACATGAATCAATGTTCGATTATGGCTGTGCAAAATCTGAGTAGGTTTATGGACTTGTTTATTTTCTTTTCTCTGAATCAGAGTACTCTATGAATCGCGAGACTATTTCAATACATTTTGTGAACGCCGCCCTTGCTGGTGCAAAACGCCTCAACATGGATATTGAAAGTCTGGTCAGTCGTGCAGGAATTGACCCTTCCCTTTTGCTACAGCCTAAAGCTCGTGTGTCTCCAGAACAATACACCCGTTTTGCGCAGACACTGTGGCTCGCAACCCAAGACGAGCATCTCGGCTTTGATAACAACCCACGTAGACTGGGTACTTTTGCGACGATGTGTCAGTTGATTATTCATGCGGGCACGCTTGGGCGTGCACTGGAGCGCGGTCAGCAATTCTATGGTTTGTTTGGTTCCGACTGGTCCATGAGCATCAGTCATGATCTGCATGAAGCGCGGCTGCGGGTCAATATTCCCCGTGAGCGTGATGTAGACCATTTCATCACCGAAAGTATGCTGATGATTTGGCATGGCTTAGCCAGTTGGTTGATTGAGCGTCGAATTCCCCTTGAGCGCGTAAAATTTGGCTATCCAAAACCAAAGCATGTCGAAGAATACGATGCCCTTTTCTTCGCGCCCACCATGATCTTTGATACCACCTATACTGAAATCAGCTTTGCCGCAGATTATTTATCGTTGCCAATTCGTCAAACCGAAGAAACACTGAATGAGTTTTTGAAAACGGCGCCCGCAAAGTTGCTGATTAAGTTCAAAAATACCAACTCACTGACGTCACGCATTCGCGAATTGTTAAAAACCCATATCGGCACCGATATGCCGACACTGAACGATATCGCTGCACAGCTTTATCTCTCCCCGCAAACACTGCGTCGACGTCTTGCGACTGAAGGTAAAAGCTATCAAGGGGTCAAAGATGATTTACGGCGTGATGCGGCCATTCATTTACTCGGTATGCCTCATCTCACGCTCGATGAAGTAGCTGAGCAAGTTGGTTTTAGTGAAACCAGTACCTTTCACCGTGCATTTAAAAAATGGACAGGGGTTACGCCAGGATTGTATCGCCAGATTCATGCTGAGTAAGGAAGGTTAAAATACGTTTTTTTTGAAACTCAAGCGCAATTTCATTTGTGACTAAAATGGAGTAATGTAATTTTAGATTTAACGAATCTTGAGATCAAAAATGTCTGGCGAAAAAATAGAGAAATACACGGGTGCGGCTGGCGGTTGGGGCGCACTCAACAGTGTTGCCAAGAATCTAAACCATCAAGGCATCCCAGTCAAAGGGGCGATTACCCTACTCCAAGTCAATCAACCCAATGGTTTTGATTGCCCAGGCTGCGCGTGGCCAGATAAAGAACATACCTCGACCTTTGAATACTGTGAAAACGGCGCTAAAGCGGTTGCATTTGAAGCAACGAGTAAGCGCGTCACGCAAGATTTCTTTGCCCAGCATTCTGTCACGTGGCTCAAACAGCAATCCGATCACTTCTTGGAAGATGAAGGTCGGCTGACCCATCCAATGCGTTATGACCCCACAAGTGATCACTATATCCCTATCAGTTGGGATGATGCTTTCACTTTGGTCGCAAAACACTTAAATGCACTTCCTGATCCGAATCAAGCAGCGTTTTATACCTCCGGACGCACCAGCAACGAGGCAGCATTTCTCTATCAACTTTTTGTCCGCGTTTATGGCACCAATAACTTTCCAGATTGCTCCAATATGTGCCATGAGCCCACCAGCGTTGGGCTTGCTGAAACCATTGGGCTAGGCAAAGGCACCGTCACACTCGATGATTTTGATATCGCCGACTCGATCTTTATTTTTGGGCAGAATCCGGGCACCAATCATCCTCGTATGCTCGGCACTTTGCGCAAAGCGGTCAAGCGCGGTGCTGATATCATCGCCGTCAACCCTCTGCATGAGCGTGGGTTAGAACGCTTTACTGATCCTCAAGATCCTGTCGAGATGTTGACAGGTGGTAGTACCAAAATCAGTACGCATTATTTTCAGCCCAAAGTCGGTGGTGATTTTGCCTTACTGATGGGGATGTTTAAGCATTTAAAACAATGGCACGATGAGGCATTGACTCAAGGCAAACGAGGTTTTTTTGACCAACAATTTATAGATGCGCAAACCAGCGGCATTCAAGCGCTATTGCATCAAGTCGACCAAGCCGAATGGCAAGAAATCTACCAAGAATCTGGGCTAAACGCTAAAGAGCTCGAACAAATCGCCAAACTATACGCCCAGTCTGAACGTTCTATTTTCTGTTGGGGCATGGGCATTACTCAGCATCGTCATGGCGTCGCCACGATTCATATGCTGAGTAATTTGTTGCTTGCTCGCGGTCATATCGGCCGGGCTGGTGCTGGCGCATGCCCAGTACGTGGGCATAGTAATGTCCAAGGTGATCGCACCATGGGCATCTATGAAAAACCTAGCGCGAAGTTACTCGACCGCCTTGATCAAGTGTTTGCAATTAAAACACCGCGACAAGCCGGCTATGATGTCATCGGCTCGATAGATGCGATGCATCAGGGCCTCGTTAAAGTATATTTTGCGATGGGCGGTAACTTTGTTGCCGCAAGCCCAGACAGTGACTTCACCTATGAGGCCTTACAGCGCTGTGAATTGACCGTCCAAGTGTCGACCAAGCTAAATCGTAGTCACTTGATCTGTGGTCGTGAAGCGCTGATCTTACCCTGTCTAGGCCGTACCGAAATCGATCAGCAAGCTTTTGGTCCACAAGCTATCTCCGTAGAAGACTCCATGAGTAATGTGCATTTATCCATGGGTCGAAATGCGCCCGCATCACCTGATCTACTCTCTGAACCCGCTATTGTCGCGAAACTGGCTCACGCCACGCTGCCACCAGGGGCCATCGATTGGCTTGCCTACATAGAAGATTACGACCGAATTCGTGATGCAATTGCGGACGTATTTGATGATTTCTACGACTTTAACTCTCGTGTCCATCATCCTGGTGGGTTTCATATCCAGCACCCTGCGGCAAGACATGAATGGCGTACGACGACAGGCAAAGCCGAATTTCATATCACGCCGTTTCACACCGTATATAGTGCACAGCCTCATGCTAAACACACGCAAAAAGTCTTTACGCTGACGACGTTAAGATCTCACGACCAATACAACACAACCATCTACGGCTTGGATGATCGCTATCGTGGCGTATTTGGTCAACGCAGAGTGCTCTTTATTCATGCGGATGATATCGCAGAGCTTGGTTTCAAAGATGGTGCGTGGGTTGATATCGAGAGCCTATCAGCAGATCTGAAGCAGCGTGTGGCACGTCATTTTAAATTGGTCAAATACGATATTCCACGCGGTTGCCTCGCTGCCTATTATCCCGAAACTAACGTACTCGTTGCTCTGGCTAGTCATGCTGAAAAAGCGCATACCCCTGCTTCAAAATCAATTCCGGTGATTCTGCATCAGTCAGAAGAATTGGCGCCCTCTCTACTTACACCGATGACTACTCGTTAATATGCTGCAAAATTCGGATGATCACGTCGATATAGATTTAGTTGATATACATCAAGGCTCGACGCTCGTTCAAGGCACCCGCTATCGCGCGAATCAAACGGGTGAGATACTCGACCATGTGATTGAAGAGCATCCTGTGGCATTGGTCTATAACGGTTTATCGCATGTCGTGATGATGGCAACGCCACTTGATCTAGAGAGTTTTGCAGTCGGTTTCAGCCTCTCTGAAGGCATCATCCAGCATGCTCAAGAACTCTATGATATCGAGATCGTGACCCGTCCGATCGGCACCGAAATCAATATGACATTATCTGCGCGCGCCATGAATCAACTTAAAGACAAAAAACGTAATCTTGCCGGACGAACTGGCTGTGGGCTATGCGGAATTGAAAGCTTACAACAAATCGAATTAGATACGACTCAAATCAGTCATGCCTATGACCCCAACTGGCTTAAGAACATTCCCACCGCACTGGGACAACTACCAAATTACCAGCCCATTGCATCCGCGACAGGCGGTGCGCATGCCGCCGCCTGGGTCACATCAGAAGGTCGTTTACTTGCAGTATTTGAAGATGTGGGGCGACACAATGCTCTGGATAAACTGATCGGATTTTTAGCGCGCAATAAGCATGATCTAAAATCAGGTTTTGTACTCATTACTAGCCGTGCTAGCTATGAACTTGTACGCAAATGCGCCAAACTGGATATCGCATTACTGGCCAGTATCTCAGCACCGACTGCGCTTGCAATTACCCTCGCCAACCAAGCGGGCATGGGTTTAGTGAGCTTTTGCCGCGGTGATGGCTTTGTAAAATACTCAGTTTAATCCCCGCCGCCACACCCACCGCTACAGCCGTCACTCGTACAGCCACTGTCTGAATCTGTGCTGGAGCTTGAGCTACAAGAGCTACTTGCAAGCTCACCGCTGCAATACATGCCTGCCGCAGTTCCGGTCTGACTGCAATCTAGCGCATAGCGAAAACCATTTGCGATGCCCAACTGCGCATCTAAAGCAAAGATAAGTGGTAATCTCGCTGCAGCAGCGGGCGCGATTTTTTCATCTTGGCATGCAAAATGCCAAGCGCGTTTGAGGCCTGCATTATTCTTTTTTTGACGGGGGGTCATCACCACTGCTGGCGTATGGTGCAAAAAATGTCCAAACGCTTTGTTGCAAAATGACTGATAGGCCTTGGTATACAAGATAAATTCATGCCATAAATCATCAACCACCTGTGAAGGCATCGCTACATTCATACGGCCACTTTTGAGATTGATTCTGAAAAACTGACGTAGACCGTCGACGACGAGTTGAATTTGTTCAGCGGTGAGATGCGGGTGGTGGTGACTCAAACGTCTATTCAATCCCCGTGGAAACTGAAAGTTACGGATATAAGATTCGCGATTTTTGCTGCGCACGACCAGAAAGATACAAAGACCAATAAACAGTATCACAACTATAGTAATCATCGGTTATAAACTCATTATTATTCAACGTTCTCTGCCGAGCATATTTTTTTATGGGATAGATTGCAAGTGTTTAAAGAACAAACAATCTGTTTATAAAAAATTTCATTAACTTGTCATGAAAGGCGACTGATACTCATGTTTCATCCCAACCTATGCAACATCTTTAGCAATTCTGACCAAATTCACTGACCATTCTCACCATTGTCGCCATAAAAAATCACGTTACACTCTTGTCCATCGAACAATCCACCCAACGTATCGTATCCGTTATGTCATTTTAAAGATTTAACTTAACGATTTAGTTTAATCCCTCATACCCAACCCGTTTCAAAAAGGAACCTGTCTCATGAGTGAAGCCTATATCTTTGACGCAGTCCGCACCCCACGCGGCAAAGGAAAAAAAGACGGAAGCCTCTACGAAGTTAAACCGATTTCACTGCTGGTCAACCTCATGCATGCGCTTGAAGCACGCAATAACCTCGATACCAGTTTGGTTGAAGATGTGATTTTAGGCTGTGTTACACCGATCGCCGACCAAGGTGGCGATATCGCTAAGGCAGCGGCTCAAGCAGCAGGGTGGAGTCAGAACGTATCCGGTGTGCAAATCAACCGTTTCTGTGCATCCGGTCTAGAGGCCGTAAACCTAGCCGCGCAAAAAGTCCGCTCAGGCTGGGAAGACCTGATCGTCGCTGGCGGCGTAGAATCTATGTCTCGTATTTCGATGGGTTCTGATGGCGGTCCTTGGGCACTTGATCCTGAAACCAACCTCAAGTCAGGCTTTGTCCCTCAAGGTGTGGGCGCAGACCTCATCGCAACGCTGGATGGCTATACCCGTACCGATGTCGATAATTTTGCGGCCAACTCACAAGCCAAAGCAGCTGCGGCTCAAGCTGCAGGTAAATTTGATAAATCAATTGTTGCTGTCAAAGACAATGCCGGCGTCACCGTCTTAGCTAAAGATGAATTCATCCGTGCTGGAACCACCGCAGAGAAGCTCGCAGGTCTCGCACCGAGCTTTGAAATGATGGGCAATATGGGTTTTGACGCCGTTGCACTGCAAAAGTATCCGGAAGCAGAAAAAATCAACCATGTGCATCATGCCGGTAACTCATCAGGGATTGTCGATGGTGCCGCTTTGGTATTAATCGGTTCTGAAAGCGCCGGTAAGAAACTGGGTATCAAACCGCGGGCAAAGATTATCGCCACTGCCCTCGTCGGCACAGACCCCACCATCATGCTGACGGGTCCTGCACCTGCAGCGCGTAAAGCGCTTGAAAAGGCAGGTCTGACCATTGATGACATTGACCTCTTTGAAGTCAACGAAGCATTCGCGGCAGTTGTGATGCGCTTTATCACGGAACTGAAAGTGCCTGCGGAAAAGGTCAATGTGAATGGTGGTGCGATTGCCATGGGTCATCCGCTCGGCGCAACGGGCGCAATGATTATCGGCACGTTACTCGATGAACTTGAGCGACAAGGCAAAAAACGCGGCTTGGCGACTTTATGCGTCGGCGGCGGTATGGGTATCGCTACGATCATCGAAATCGTTTAAGGAGAAAATATATGAGCGCAATTCAGTACAATAAAGATCAAGATAACATCGTCACGCTGACCCTCGACTCTACCGGTCAATCCGCGAACACCATGAATGGTGAGTTTCGCGTCAGCCTTCATGAGGTCTCAACAAAGCTTAAAGCTGAGACTGACCTTGCGGGCGTGATCATCACCTCGGCGAAAAAAACCTTTTTTGCGGGCGGTGACTTAGATGAACTCATCCTCGTTAAACGTTCAGACGCAACCGAATTTTTTCAGATGATCGAATCACTGAAAGCAGACATGCGCGCAATCGAAACCCTAGGTAAACCTGTGGTCGCAGCACTCAATGGCACAGCCCTTGGCGGTGGTTGGGAAATTGCACTGGCGACTCATCAGCGTATCGCGCTGAACGATCCTAAAACCAAATTTGGTCTACCCGAAGTCACCTTAGGTCTACTGCCAGGCGGCGGCGGTATCGTGCGCATGGTGCGCTTGCTCGGTCTACAAAATGCTTTTCCATTCTTAATGGAAGGTAAGCAGTTTGATGTGAAAAAAGCCGTATCGCTTGGACTGGTTCACGATACTGGCGAAACCATGGATGAAGTCTTGGAAAAAGCGCGCGCTTGGATCAAGGCCAACCCCAAATCCCAGCAACCCTTCGATGTGAAAGGCTATAAAATTCCCGGTGGTGATCCACGTACACCAGCAGTGGCGCAGATTCTAGCCATTGCACCAGCAATGCTGCGCGACAAGACCAAGGGCTGCTACCCAGCGCCTGAAGCCATCATGAGCGCGGCTGCTGAAGGCGCATCTGTCGATGTCGATACTGCACTGCGTATTGAATCGCGCTACTTCACCGAAATCACCACAGGCCAAGTTGCGAAAAACATGGTCGGCACCTTCTGGTTCCAGCTTAATGCAATTAAAGCCGGTCATAGCCGTCCTGATGGCATCGCACCTTGGAAAGCAACCAAAGTCGGTGTGCTTGGTGCAGGCATGATGGGCAGTGGTATCGCCTATGCGACAGCCATCAAAGGTATCCCTGTCGTCTTGAAAGACGTTTCAGCTGAAGCCGCAGAAAAAGGTAAAAGCTACAGCCAGAAGTTGCTCGAAAAACGCGTTTCACGCGGCAGTCTCACTGCTGAGAAAAAAGATGCGATTCTGTCTACGATTACAGCGACAGCAGATGCTAAAGATTTAGCAGGCTGTGATCTAATCATCGAAGCGGTGTTTGAAAACCGTGAGTTAAAAGCGAAAGTCACTCAAGAGGCTGAAGCACAGTTGGTTGCGGGTGGCATCATGGCCTCCAATACCTCGACTTTGCCGATCTCTGGCCTATCACAAGCCAGTAAAGATGCCACCCACTACATCGGTCTACACTTCTTTAGCCCCGTGGATAAAATGCAATTGGTGGAAATCATCAAAGGCAAAGATACCAGCCCAGAGACCCTTGCACGTGCTTTTGATTACGTTCAGCAAATTGGCAAGACACCGATTGTCGTCAATGACAGCCGTGGTTTCTTTACCAGTCGTGTATTCGGCACGTTCATTCAAGAAGGCATGTCAT